>REET01000071.1 GCA_007694925.1 Phycisphaerales bacterium
CCGCCGGGAGTCGTGGACCGTCCACGCCCCGGTGAGCCGCGAGCCAGCCGGAAGGCCGAGACCGATGCCGCACGCCTCACCAAAGCCGACGTTCACCTTCGGCCTCGGCTTGGCGATGCTCGCGTCGCTGCTGCTCTTGATCGGCGGGTGCGGATCGGAAGGCGGGTCGGCTCGCTCGCAGGATCGGGACGGCTCGCCCGAGCGGCCGCTGATGGTGCTGCTGGTGCCGACCGAGTCCGGCCAGACGAACCTGATGGACGATTACGAGCCGCTGTTCAGCGCGATCACGCGGGTGCACGGGCTGCACTTCGATTTACGGATGGGGTCGAGCTACGCCGCGGTGGTCGAGGGGATGCGCGCCGGGCAGGTGGACATCGCGCACTTCGGGGCGGTGACCTACCACCAGGCGCGACGGGCGGGGGTCGCGGAATTGCTGGCGGTCGCGGTCGTCGATGGTGAGGCGGTCTACCACGCCGGGATTTTCCACCGGGCGGACTCGGGCATGAGCCGCATCGAAGATCTGAAAGACAAGACCGTCGCCTTGGGCGACCCCAACTCGACATCGAGTTTCAACTACCCGGTCGCGATGATGCTCGACGCGGGGATCGACCCTGTGCGCGACCTTCGCGGCGTCTTGATGTCCGGGAGCCACAGCGCGTCGCTTTCGGCGCTGCAGGCGGGGCATGTTGACGCCGCGGCGGCCTCGGTCAGCGCGTACGACAAGATGGTCCGCGAGGGAACGCTCGACGGGACGCGTGTGGTGCTGCTGGTCAAGAGCGATCCGATCCCCAACCCGCCGCTGGCGATGCGTGCGGGGCTGGGCGAAGAGGTCAAGGCCAGACTACGCGAGGTCTTCGCGACCATCCACGAGCAGGAAGGCGTCCGCCCGGAGATGATCCTCGCTTACGGGGGCGCACTGGCCGACCGGTACGACTCAGCGATCGACGATGAATTCATCGCGCCCGCCCTTGCACGGCTGGGGGCCGTGACCGCCGAGCTGCGCCAGGAACTGGCCGACTTCGCCAACCGTTCGCGTCCGGGGCGGCGAGGATGATCGTCTTTCAGTCCATCACCAAGCGGTACACCAAGGGCGCCCTGCCGGCGCTCGACGGCGTGAGCCTCGAAGTCCATGAAAAGCAGTTCTGCGTCGTGCTCGGCCCTTCCGGCTCGGGCAAGAGCACGCTGCTGCGGACGGTCAACGGGCTGGTGCGCCCGACTTCGGGGCGCGTGCTCGTCGGTGGGACGCCGGTCCTGCCCAGAACGACGAAGAAGGTCAGGCGGCGCGTCGGGATGATCCATCAGCAGTTCAACCTCGTGCCGCGGCTGAGCGTGCTGGACAATGTCGTCGCCGGGGCGCTGCCGACGATCCCGCTCTGGCGCGTCATGGCGAGGCAGTGGCCCGCGTCGCTCGAACGACGCGCGTGCGAACTGCTCGAAAGCGTGAACCTGAAGCCGGCCTATCTGCAGCGTCGGGTCTCTGAGCTCTCCGGTGGCGAGCAGCAGCGCGTCGCGATCGCGCGGGCGTTCATCGCCGGGCCGGATGTGGTGCTCGCCGACGAGCCGGTGGCGAGCCTCGACCCGTCGACCAGCCGCACGGTGCTGGCGCTCCTCCGCGCCGCGGCGGAGCAGACCGGCGCGACCGTGCTCTGCAGCCTGCACCAGGTCGACCTCGCTCGTGAGTTCTCTGACCGGATCGTCGCGATGCGGGCGGGCAAGATCGTCTTCGACGGCGCTCCCGACCGGCTCGAACGCGAGACCGTCTCGACCATCTACTTCGATCGCGGCCTCGCCAACGGCGCGGAGCCCAGGCCTGAGACCAAGCCGGCGCCGGAAACAACCCCCGCGTCGGACACGGCGCAGGCCCAGCGCATGGCGGCGGCCCGATGAAGCCACGCGAGCTCCATCCAGGGTGGGAGATGCAGCGCCGGTTCGGCCCCGGGTCGGCGACGCTGCTCTTGGCGCTGCTCGTGCTCCTCGGCGGTTCGTTCTACAACCAGCGGTTGCACGAAGCGATCGCGGATACGCCGTCGGCGACGGAGCGGGCGGGCGAATTTCTCGCAAGGGCGTGGCCCCCGAAGGTCGAGACGGCCCAGCGCATCGAGCGGATGGTGCAGCTCGGTGGCGACGACGAAGCCAGGGCGACGCGGGCGCTGGAACGCGACGGCGCCGGGCCCCTGCCCTGGTCGGCCCGCATCGAGTCGCGCCCGCTCTTGCCCGACGACGCCGACTCCGCCTCAGAAGCGTTCTATGTCAGGCCCGCCGGGTACATCGAACGCTGCATCGGCCTGATGATCGCGACGATCGAGATGGCGATCTGGGGCACGATCATCGCGCTCTTGATCTCGATCCCCGTCGCCTTCCTCTCTGCGAGCAACTACTCGTTCGGGATCGTGGTGTACACGCTGGCGCGCGGTTTCAGCAGCCTGATGCGGGCGATCCCGGAATTGATCCTGGCGCTTGTGCTCGCGCTGATGTACGGCTTCGGCCCGACCGCCGGCATCCTCGCCCTCGGCCTGCACACATCCGGGTTCCTCGGCAAGTTCCTCGCCGATGATCTGGAGAACGCCGACCGCGGGCCGCAGGAGGCGTTGCGGTCGACGGGGGCTGATCGCCTGAAAGTGTTGCGGATGGCGGCGCTGCCCCAGGTGCTGCCGCAGTATGTCGCCTACACGCAGTACATCCTCGAACGCAATGTCCGGACCGCCAGCGTGCTGGGCATCGTCGGTGTCGGGGGCATCGGCCTGGAACTGAAGTTCGCCTACGACAACGGCGAGTTCGACAAAGTCATGACAATCCTGATCGTGATCTTCGCGACTGTTGTTGTGCTCGAACAGGGCACGCAGTTGCTCCGGAGGCGTTTGATCCGCTAGGGACTTCCCGCAACGCATCCCGGCGCGTCGTCGTCGACATGCGCATTGAGATCGACCCACGGAAGGGACTTTGATCTGTCGCCGGCGGCGCGCACCGGCTTATGACGAACTGAGGCTCGCCCCGCGCTGTCTCGGTGCGCACCGATCTCACTCGTTCTGTCTCAGTTCGCGCAAGACAACACAGAGGCATGACCCAATCTTCATTGAACGCGAACCACGCCGGCTGCGCAACCTTGTAGCCTTCTACTCAACATCGGCGATCGCGAACGGACACATCCGCCCGAGCCCGTGGCCGGACGGAGGAGAGCAATCAAGGCGGTCGCCGGAGACCCCCAAGGAGCGGTAAGAACATGAAGCGGAAGCAGAACAAGATTTTCGGCGTGCTCACAGCCTGCGGCTTGGCCGCGGGCGCCTCAGCACAGGCGCCGATCGAGTGGTGGTCGTTCGACACCGACTTCAGCAACGCCGGCACCCAGGGCAGCGTTGCCGTGCCCGTCCAGACCGTGCCCGGCAATCTCAGCATCACCTCCGAGCCCGGCGAGTTCATCCGCGGGACAGGCGCGCTGAAGGTCATCCACACCGCTGGCGGCGCAGACTTCCTCGATGTCAGCAGGCCCGGCGGCGTCTTCCCGCAGCGTGACCCGAACATCCCCGGTGACACCGCGGCGTGGACTGTCTCGGTCTGGTACCGCTACGACGACACCATCGGCGATGTCGACGCCCGAAACTTCATCTTCGAGACCAAGCCGAATTGGGCCGTGGGCCTGGGCGCCCGCACCACCGATGGCCGCACCGACATGGAGTGGTTCCTCCAGAATGTCGCCCAGAACACCGAGGGCCCGTTCATCGACGACGGCCAGTGGCACCACGCGGCTCTCGTCTACGACGAGACCGACACCGGCACGCTCTCGTTCTTCCACAACGGCGAGTTTTATGATGTCCAGCCGCTCAATCTCAGCACTTTCTTCGCAAACGGGAGCAGCCAGGCCGCCGGCATGAACATCGGCGACTTCCGCAGCGGCAACGGCGGGCGCAACTGGACCGGCTTCATCGACGACTTCGCCATCTGGGACACCGCCCTCAGCCCGAACCAGATCCGCGCCCTCTATGAAGGCGACTTCAACGGCACGCCGATCCGCCCCGACAATGTCACGACGGTCGTGCCCCGGAACATGGGCGAGTACCTCGCCCAGCTCGAGTTCGAGCCCATCATCGAGGAGCCCCAGTGGACCCTCGTCCGCTCGATCCAGTTCGCCGGGCCCTCGGGCGTCGCCTACGACAGCCAGAACGACATCCTCTACGCCGGCCGCCGATTCCAGGGCGCCGACACCGACGGGATGACCGGCCTCGACGGCGTCTACCGCATCGACCGCGCCGGCAATGTCACGCAGATCGCCGGCGGCGACCGCCCCGCGGGCGTCACGATCGAGCCCGGCGGGAACGCCGTCTGGTGGGCGGAGGACTTCGGGCGCGACCTCAGCCAGTACGGGCTCCCGGTCTTCAACGGCTCGATCCTCCGCACCGATCTGACCACGATGGAGACCGGCGTCGGCTCGTGGGGCTACGACCCCGCCGGAGCCGACATCGACCCGATGTCGATCGCCTTCGTCCCCCAGGACTTCAACAACGCCTCGTTCAGCCTCAACTCTCGCGGCGAGCGCTTTGTCAGGCCGGGCAACGCCGTCAGCGTCGACCGGGGGAGCGGCGGCTTCGACGAGGTCTATGTCTTCGACCCCAGCCAGCCCCCCGTCCGCGTCGCCATCGACGACAACGGGCAGTCCGAGTTCGACGACGTCCTCGTCTTCGACGGCTCGACGCAGAACGGCAATGGCGTCAACTACCAACTCCTGCCCGACGGCTCGCTCAACTCGCCTCTGGTCAACCCCGGCGCGATCGCGGTCGGCGCCGACGCCGTGTGGGTGGCCGATGAGGGCCTTGCCATCGGCGGGATCATCTGGAAGATCACCGATGTCGACACGCTGGCGAGCCTCCCGCTCAGCCAGCCGATCGCGCCCATCGCGTTGGTGATCGACCCGGTCACCAACGACCTGATCGTTCTGGACCGCAGCTTCGAGCGTGGCGAGAGCCGCGTGGTCCGCATCAACAAGACCACCGGCCAGGTGAGCGACATCATCACCAACATCGGCGGGTACATCACCAACAACTGGGGCTGGGAGGCGATCGCGATCTCCGATGACGGTTCGAGGCTCTTCCTCAGCGATCCCCTCGGGCGTCAGATCTTCGAGTTCTCGACCGACGGACCGACCTGCCCGCCCGACCTCAACGGCGACGGCGTGGTCGACGCCGACGATTTCTTCCTCTTCCTGAGCCTCTTCGCCTCGGGCGATCCCCGCGCCGATTTCAACAACGACGGCGTGATCGACGCCGACGACTTCTTCGCCTTCCTGTCGGCCT
>REET01000232.1 GCA_007694925.1 Phycisphaerales bacterium
TTTGACAACAACCGGCGTTTGGAGCGAGAGTGCGCCAGTCCGGCATGGATGCCGGGATCGACGCCTCTTGAAGGTGGAGGAGCACCGAGGTGCTGAAGAAGCGTCACCAGTTCTTCGTCTGCCTGTTCGCGTGCATCGATGCGACCGTCGTCGCTCTTGCCTGCTACATGGCGTGGGGGCTTCGGATCGTCTTGACCGGCGAGGCCTGGCCTTCGGGCTGGGAGGCATGGATCAAGCACCCGCTCGTGCTCTTTGCGGCGCCTTCGGTGCTCTTGGTCTTCTGGGGGCTCGGGCTGTACCGGCCTCGGCGCGACCGCTCGATGTGGGTCGAAGTCGGGCAGGTGATCAAGGCCTCGCTGGTCTCGGTGATGGCGCTGGTCGTGGTGCTCTGGGCGGTCGGGGCGGAGACGCTCGGGGCCGAGCCCGGGGCGGCGGCGACTGTCATGGGGCTCAACCTCGACGCGGGGCGGTTCCAGGTCGCGATGCTGGCGATCCTGCTGACTGTCGGCCTTGTGGGCTTCCGCGTGAGCGTGCGGATGACGCTGCGGTCGCTGCGTAAGCGGGGCAAGAACCTGCGGCATGTGGCGATCATCGGCGTCGGGCGCCTCGGGCAGATCGCCGCCCGGACGCTGACGCGCAACTCGTGGACGGGGATCCATGTCGCCTACCACATCGCCCACACGCCCAAGGCGGACCGGGCCAAATGCGTCGGGCGCCCGGTGCGGGGCGGGCTGGACGACTTGGAAAAGGTCCTCGAATCGCAGAAGGTCGACGCGGTCTACATCGCCCTGCCGGCGACGGAGGCGGCGAAGATGCCCGCGATCCTCCGCCGCCTCGAACGCTTCGCTCTCGATGTCCGCATCATCCCCGATGTGCCCTTGCGGTACCTGCCCCAGTCGATGGCGGTCAGCGAGCTGGAGGGCATGCCCGTCCTGAGCTACCGCGAGAGCCCGCTGTACGGGCTCGGGGGCGTGAGCAAGCGGGCGGTGGACATTCTCGGGGCGGCGGCGGCGCTGCTGCTCTTCTCGCCGGTGATGCTGGCGATCGCGGCGCTGGTGCGGATGTCCGGGCCCGGGCCGGTGGTCTTCAAGCAGTGCCGCGTGAGCCTTGGGGGCGAGGAGTTCCGGATCTACAAGTTCCGGACGATGTTCCATGTCGAAGACGAAGCGGCCCCTTGCGATCCCGGCGACGACCCGACGGTGCAGTGGACGCAGCGGAACGACCCGCGCGTGACGCCGATCGGACGCTTCCTGCGCCGCACCTCGCTGGACGAACTGCCCCAGCTTTTCAATGTGCTCAGGGGCGACATGTCGCTGGTCGGCCCGAGGCCGGAGCGGCCGGAGCTGATCGAGCGCTTCAAGGAAGACTGGCGCGGGTACATGCTCCGCCAGCATGTCAAGGCGGGGATGACCGGCTGGGCGCAGGTCAACGGCCTGCGGGGCGACACCGACCTGCGCAAGCGCCTCCAGCACGACCTGTTCTATGTCCGCCACTGGTCGGTCTGGTTCGACCTGTGGATCCTGTGGCTGACGGTCTTCCGGGGGTTTGTGCATCGTAATGCACACTGAGGGGTGTGGGGCGTGGGGCGTGGGGGCGCGGATCAGCGCACTTGCGAAGTTTCCAGCCTGAGGATCGCTTCTTCCGGGCCGATGATCGGGCCCGGGGATTCGGCGAGGGTGAGGGTGTAGAGCCTGCTGTCGATCCAGCGTCCTTGCTTGTGCCCGGCGCGGGGGATTGTGCCCGCCTCCTGCATGCCGACGCTCCGGTGCAGCGCCTCGCTCGCCTCGTTGGGCAGGGCGACGCCGGCGAGGGCGGTGCAGTACCCCTGCTCGCGGCAGACCTCGATGAGCTTTGAGTACAGCCCCTTGCCGACGCCGCGACTCTGCGAGGCGGGATGGATGTAGATCCCCAGTTCAACGGTCCAGTCGTACGCGCCGCGGGTCTTCCACGGGGCGGCACGCGCAAAGCCCGCGAAACGGGCGTCGATCTCGGTAACGAGCCAGGCGTAGCGGTCACGCCGTGCAAGCCACTGCTCGCGCACGGCTTCGGGGGGCTCGGGGCTGGTGCCGAAGTGGGCGAGGCTGCCGGTGATGGCGTCGTTGATCAGCTCGGCGATGGCGGGGATGTCGGCGTCTGTGGCGAGTCGGGTACGCATCGGCCAAGTGTTGGCGCGGCGGACGCGGTTGCAAAACAAACCACGCGGAGCTTCTTCGGGCGATCGCCTTGAAGTGCCCTGACGATCAGATCCCGGTCGATCTGTGAAAATCCGAAAATAACCCTTGCGGAATCCGATGAGGTGCGATAATCTGGCGGCATGGGCCTCGGCATCGCCGACTCCCGGTTCGTTGTCCTGCTGCTGACGCTGGCGAGCTTTGTCCCGTCGGCCGCAGGCGGCAACGACCGCCAGCAGCAAGAACTCGAAGAGGTGCATCGGTGGTTCGCCGGCGTGATCGAGCGATCATCGGGTGAGCTGGAGTTGCCCGGCCTGCTCATCGAACTGTCGAAACAGGAGTTCGCCTCTCGCTCCGAGGCCGAGTACCGGGAGCTCGTGCAGCGAGCGAACGCGTTTCCCGAGTCGGACGCTTCGGTCATCGCGCAAGCGGAGTCGAGGCGCCGCGAGTACGGTCCCGACGAGACCAAGCTGTGCTATGTGTGGTGCGACGCCGGGCGCCGAAGGGTCTACAGCCGCTTCCAGTTTCCTGACGGACCGGAGATGGAGTCGGACGCGGTTCTGCTTGAGAACAAGATGTGGACCGCCGGAGGCGATCGTGTTTCGATCCGCCCCTTTGTGGATCCGCCTTACTCGGGGCAAGATCCGAGGCAGCAGTACGCCTATCGGGTGCGGTCGCTCCGATTCTTGCTGTCGTGGGGGTTGTTGCGCGGGCAGTCGATAACCATCGACAGCTTTGTGATCCGCGAGGGGAATGCGCCGAATCGCTGGATCGCGGATGTCGAGTACTCGAATCCGCCGGGTGAAACCGCGCGTGTCTTCATCCTGCGTGATCAGGGGCGGTTTGCGATCGATCGGATCGATCGTCCCGCGCTCGGCGATCGCGCCGCGTCAAGAATTGTGCTCGGCGATCCGGTGAGTATTGGTGAATCGAGCGTTGTTGTTCCGTCCTCGGTTGAAACGTACTCGGCGTCCGGGCGGAAGGTGCTCGCCGTTCGTCTGATTCGGGCTGAGGTCTTGGATCGTCGCGCGATGGAGCAGGTGTTCACCGAGCCGACGCTCGGCGCATGGCATGACCCGATCCGCCAAAGAGATGTGCAGGTGTCGTTGCTCGTCGATTACAGACGAGATCCGCCTCGGGTGATCGCCGAAGACTCGGATCGTGCGCAGCGGCTGGTGCTGCAAGGGCACGGCTCCGGCGGTTCAAGTGTGGGTCGGAACTACGCGCCGGTGCTGGTCGGTGTGGTGCTTGTCGGCGGCCTCGCGGCACTCGCGGGGTGCTTGATCGCGAGAAATCTCCGCCGATGACTTCGGATTGGTTCTCTCGATCGGCGGAAATCGCGTGGATCGTGTTGACGAGGCGAGCGGCATGAAACCCAGAGCGTTCACCATCATCGAGATCCTTGTCGTCCTCGTCGTCGTGTCCGTGCTCATGGCGATTCTGCTTCCGGCCCTGTTCCGCTCTCGCCACGACGCCCGGCGTGTCGAGGCGCTCTCGCATCTCCGCGGGCACATGGGCGTGCTCGCGGCGTACGCGTCCGACTACGACGACCTGTTCCCCGACTACACCAAGCGCGAGGGCGAGACGGTGATCCAGACCAGCTTCGGCGAGTACAAGATTCCCGGTTACTTCGCGGGGTACTTCCGCTGGCATGTCGCGATCGCGGACCAGTACTACTCGGGCAATGCCGCCACCGCATCGTTCCGCACGCCGCTGGACCGCGATGTCACCCGCCCGTGGGGAACCTATTACTACCTCAGCGCAACGGTCCGGGCGCAGCCCGATTTTTGGAACCGGGAGACCAGGCGGGGGCCATCGCAGTGGCGGACGGTCAGGCACGCGCAGGTGGCCGACCCGTCCCGCAAGGGGATCCTCTGGGACTTCACGGGCGCCGGCTCGATGCGTTACATCAGCGACATCGATCTGGCTTACAGCGACCCGCCCCACAGGCGATTCCATCCGACGGGCTTTGCCGACGGTCACGCAGAAGCCCCGCGAGCGAGCGAGTTCACCAGGCCTCATCTGACCGGCGAGGGGAGCTTCCCGGGGTCGTGGTGGTCTTTCGGTCTGCCGGTCATGCACACGCCCAACGGCGTCGCGGGAAGGGATATCGACTGACGCCGAGCCCGCCGCGGCTCCCGTCGCCGCGGTACGCTTGGCCCATGGCGTTGCGGGCTCTTCAGATCATCGTTCCGAAGCGTCACGACATCGAGCTGGCGGACCTGCTCAGCCGCAGGCCTCAGGGGTCGGCGTGGACGGTCGAGGTGGACGATCAGCGTCTGCTTTCGGGGGTGCTGGTCGACACCGACGAGGCGGAGGTGCTGGTCGACAAGCTGACCGACCGGTTCGGGGCGGTCGACGGGTTCAGGGTGATCTCGGTGCCGGTCGAGGCGGCGGTGCCCGGGCTGCCCAAGAGAGACAAGGCCGATCAGGGCGAGGCCCCGGACCCTTCAGACCCCGAGGCCGAGCAGGACGAGAAGCGGCGGAAAGCAGCGGCCCACCGCGTCAGCCGCGACGAACTGATCCAGGATGTGCAGACCGACACGAGCCTGTCGAAGCACTACTTCATCATGGTGGTCGCGTCGACGCTGGTGGCCGGGATCGGGATGCTGAAAGACAATGTGGCGGTGGTGATCGGGGCGATGGTGATCGCGCCTCTGCTGGGGCCGAACATCGCGCTCTCGCTGGCGACAACGCTGGCGCACGGGAAGCTGTTCAGGCAGGCGATGGTGACCAATGTCGCGGGGTTGAGCGTGGGGCTGGCGATCTCGCTGGCGATGGGGCTGATCCTGACGGTCGACCCGAGCGTGGGGGAGCTGCGAGCGAGGACCTCGGTGGATCTTTCGGACATTCTGCTGGCGCTGGCGTCGGGTGTGGCGGGGGCGTTGGCGTTTACGCGCGGGGCGCCGACGGCCTTGGTGGGGGTCATGGTGGCGGTGGCGCTGATGCCGCCCTTGGTCGCGGTGGGGCTCTTGGCGGGCTCGGGCAACTTCCAGGACGCTTCGAAGGCGGTGCTGCTGCTGGCGACGAATGTGATCTGCGTCAACCTTGCGGGGGTGGCGACCTTCCTCCTGCGGGGCGTGTCGCCCAGGAGCTGGTGGGAC
>REET01000252.1 GCA_007694925.1 Phycisphaerales bacterium
CCGTCGGCGAGGCAGACATCAACGCCGTGCAGATTTTCGCTGGTGCGTCCGTAGCGGATCGAGCGTGCGCCCGCGGCGTTGTTGCCGATCGCGCCGCCGATGTTGCAGTGGCGGCTCGTCGCCGGGTCGGGCGGGAAGAAGAGGCCCGCACCCGCGAGCTGGGCGTTCAGGTCGTCGATCGCGATGCCCGGTTCCACGCGGCAGCGCCGACCCTCGGCATCCACCTCGATCACGCGCGTGCAGCGGGGCGAGAAGTCGATCACCACCGCTTCGCTGACGCATTGGCCGGCGAGGCTCGTGCCCCCGCCCCGCGGCAGGATCGGCAGCGAGTGCTGCTTGCAGTACTCGACGGCCCGCACCGCGTCCTCGATCGAATCGGGGATCACCACGCCGATCGGTTCGACCTGGTACATCGAGGCGTCGGTCGCGTAGAGCATCCGGTCGTGGCGCCCGAAGCGCACCTCGCCCGAGACGCTGTTGGCCAGCCCCCGGGCGATCTCGGCCCGTTCTGTTTCCGAGCGGGGGCGGGCGGTTGAAGCTTGCGGGAGTGTGATCTGCGCCAAGAAGCGGCCTCCTGAGCCATCGTAGAGAGTCGATCGGCGGACGCCCGCGGAGAATTCGCCCGTGTCGGGCGGAACTTTCGCATGAACCCGAGCGTCCAATGCGTTGGACAACTGAATCGCGACCGGGCCGTCCGATGGCCGATGCTTCACGAGGGAGTATCGGCAACGGGTTCGACCGCGGCCGCTCACACAGAAGGAGGCTTCGGCCATGACTCAAGGAATGGGCAGCACGATCCGCCGGTGTTCAGGCCCGCTCGCCACGCGCCTGGGACAGAAACGCGACGGACGCAGCAAGGTCCGGAAACCCGCCTTCGCTCTGGCGTTGATCGCCGGCGCCGCGGCGGCCTGGCCCTCGATCGCGATGGCCGCACAGGACGGGGCGGCGGACCTGCCCATCACCCAGATCACCCTCTACCGCTCGGGGGTCGGGCACTTCGTCCGCCAGGGGTTTGTCGAGGGCGACGCCGATCTCCAGATCCGCTTCCACGCCGAGCAGATCAACGATGTGCTCAAGAGCATGTACCTGCTGGATCTGGGGGGAGGCCGGATCGAGACCGTCGGCTACACCTCCAACGCCCCGCTCGAACGACGGCTCGGCAGTTTTCTCATCGACATCTCCGACAGCCCGTCGCTGCACCAGCTCCTCGACCGCCTCCGCGGCGTGCCGGTGAAGCTCGAAACCACGGACCGCACCGTCGAGGGCAAAGTCCTCGCGATCGAGCACCGCCAGCGGCCCGTCGGCGATCGGCTGGTCGCGACGCCTTATGTCAACCTGCTGACCTCCGCCGGCATCCGGTCGATCCAGGTCGAGTCGATCACCTCGATGCAGATCACCGACGAGAAGCTCGCCAGAGAGCTCGAACGGGCCCTGCTCGCCATCGCCGAGCACCGGACCGACGATGTGAAGAGCGTCGACATCGCCTTCAGGGGCGAGGGGCGCCGGTCGGCCGTGGTCGGCTATGTGCAGGAAGCCCCGGTCTGGAAGACCAGCTACCGCCTGATCCTGCCCGAGTCTGACGGCAACGGGCAGCCGCACATGCAGGCGTGGGCGATCGTCGAGAACACGACCGACGAGGACTGGACGGATGTCCGTCTCTCACTCGCCTCGGGCCAGCCCGTCGCCTTCCGGATGGACCTGTACGAGCCGCTGTTCGTCGAGCGTCCGATGGTGGCGGTGCCGGCGGCGGCCAACCTCCGCCCGAGGGTGTACGACGCGGGCGTGGCGACGGCGGAGGCCCGACAGCTCAGGCGGGAGGCGGCGCCCAGAAGCCGGGCCGCCGGGCAGGCCCAGTTCCAGCAGGCCGAACCCGAAGCCGATGCACGCTTCCGAGACGCTCCGGCCTTTGATCTCATGATGGTCCTCAGCGAGACCGAACAGGGGCGAGCTGCCGCCGGCTCGGTCGGCGAGGTCTTCCAGTACACCCTCGACATGCCCGTCACCATCGAGCGCCAGCGGTCGGCGATGCTCCCGATCATCTCCGCCCCGATCGAAGGGCGGCGCGTCAGCATCTACAGCCAGGGCGCCGAGACGCCCCACCCGATGCGCGGCGTCGAGCTCACCAACGACGCGGGCCTGCAGCTCATGCCCGGGCCCATCAGCGTCTACGACGGCAGCGCCTACGCCGGCGACGCCCAGATCGGGCATGTCGGGGCTGGCGACAGCCGCATGCTCGCCTACGCGGCCGATCTGGATGTCCGGATCCTGACCGAGTCCGACTCGGCGCGGACGCTCCGCCAGACGCGGATCGTCAACGGGACCGTGGTCCGCACGATCGGGCGCACACACGCGTTCACCTACAAGATCGCCAACGCCGACGCCTCCCGCGGGCGCACGATCGTCATCGAGCACAACAAGATGTCCGGCTGGCAGCTCGCTTCCCCGACGCCCGTCGAGGAGACCCAGCGGACGCACCGCTTCGAGAAGGAGCTCGGCCCGGGCGAGACCGCCGAGCTGGTGATCCGCCACGAGCGGACCGACCAGGAGCGGATCAGCGTCGCGACGATCGATTCGCCGACGATCTTCATGCTCGAGCGGGAGGGCCGGATCTCCGGGCGGGCGCTCGAAGCCCTCCGCGAGGCCCTGTCGCTTCGCGAGGCCGTCGGCGAGGCCGAGCGCCTCGTCGCGCTGCTGGAGAACGAGCGGCGTGAGATCGTCCGCGACCAGGAACGCGTCCGGGCCAATCTCGCCAGCGTCGCCCGCGAGAGCGACCTGCACCGTCGCTACATGGACCGGCTGGGCGAGCAGGAGACCCGGCTGGACGAGATCGCGACCGAGCTGGCCGAGGCCCGGTCCCAGGTCGAGCGGCGCAAGCGTGCGCTGGAGCGGTTCGTGTCGGACCTGAATGTGGGCTGAGGCCGAAGCGCCCATTGGCGCCGCCCGGCGCGCCACCGGGGGCTGAAACGGGGAGTCAAAAAAAGAAGCGGCCGGCACGCGTGTGCCGGCCGCTTTGCTTCATGCGTTGCGGGTTTCTAGGCCCGCTCGATCAGGCGTTCGCCGATCAGCTCAGTCGAAGAAGAACTGGAGCTGGATCGCGGCGTTGGTGCCGGTCGAGGGGTTGCTGAAGCCGTCGCGGTAGGAGCGGAGGAAGATGTTGCGGTTGGTGAGCCGCATGGAGGTGTCCGGGCTGCCGGCCGGGGTCCGCTGGCGGTCGTCCTCGTCGACGAAGATGTTGTCGGGCTGGTTGCGGTCACGGGCGTTCTGGATGCCGGTGAAGTTGAAGGTGGTGTCCTCGGGGTCGGGACGGGTCTCGAAGATGACGCGGTTGTCGTTGTAGGCGACATTGCCTTCCCACTTGACCCGGCTGCCATGGATGAGGAGGGTGTTGGAGTTCACACCGACCGGCGTGTTGTACTGCGGGCCGATGGCGGCGTTGGGGCCGACGAGCTCCCACTGCTGGACGGTGCCGGTGCCGGCGCCGAGGCGGTAGGTCGGGCCACGGTTGGCGAGAACGGCGATGGCGGCCTCGAACGAGTCGCGCCAGTGGTCGTTCTTGCGGGCACCGAAGGGCGGGGTGTGGGCGTAGGAGATGTTGGCGATGCCGTTGCGCTCACGCTGCTGCGAGCGGATCGAGTCGAACGGGTGACCGCGGAGTGCCGGGTCCCACAGAGCGCGCTGCACCTGGGCGGCGCCCTGCGGCTCGTCGAACATGTAGTCGGTGAAGTTCTCGACCGGGCCGGGCTCGGACGGGCCGACCAGGAGCTGCGTCGGGAGGCCGTTCCAGACCATCAGCGAGAAGATGTTACGGGTGGAGTCCAGCTGGACGGCGTTGGCGCGGTTCTGGGCCTGGCCGACGTTGATGGTCGTGCCGTCACGGTCCGCCTCGCTGGGGAGCGGGTAGCGCTCCTGGTTCTGCGTGGCGAACTGCACCATGGTCTGGTGGATGCCGCGGATCTGGCTGGCGTCCTTGAGCTGACGCGCCGCCTGGCGTGCCTTGCCCAGGGCGGGCAGCAGGATGCCGATGAGCAGCGCGATGATCGCGATGACCACCAGCAGCTCGATGAGCGTAAATCCTCGATGCTTTCTCATGATTCGATTCTCCGAACTTTGGGCCTGTGCGATCGGCACAGCGGCCCGTTGCCTGTCGGGCGGGTTCATGACATCATGAACCGCCCTGATCCTTCACTGGAGCCTGAAAGTGGACCGGCTCCCGCGTCCGTACCCCCGTAGCGCCCGGGGGCGGGCCGGATTGTCGGAGAGGATCAGGCAGCGGTCGGAGGGGGCATCAAATGAGCGGCGACGCCGCGTCATCAGAACAGGGTGATTCACATGGACCACCGACCGGAGCATTTTCCTCGCCAGAGGCATGCCTCTGTCACGCGTGAGATCATACCTTCTCAGAAGTCGATGCGCCTGTCAAGTTGGCGCGGTTGCGGAAATTCTCGGTCGAAGAAGGAAATCTGACCAATGCACGAACACAACCCGTCCGCCTCTCCCGAAGCCCGCCTCGCCTCCCTCGGCCTGACCCTCCCCCCGCCCCCCAAGCCCCTGGCGCTCTACCGCCCGGTGGTCGTCAGCGGCGGGTTCGCCTGGGTCAGCGGGCAGGTGCCGCTGGAGGACGGGCACCCGATCGCGGTCGGCCGCGTGCCCGACCATGTGACCGAGGATGTCGCCAGAGACTGCGCCAGGCGGTGCGCCCTGTCGGCTCTTGCGGCGCTGCGTGAAGAGCTCGGCTCGCTCGACCGTGTCGTCCGCGTGGTGAAGCTGGGGGTCTTCGTGGCCTCTCACCCCGAGTACGGCGGGCAGCCGGGCATCGCCAACGAAGCCAGCCGCGTGATGGTCGATGTCTTCGGCGAGGAGGCCGGTCGGCACGCGCGTGCCGCGGTGGGCGTCGCCTCCCTGCCCCTGCGCGTGCCGGTGGAGGTCGAGTGTGTCTTCGAGGTGAGGCCGGCGTGAGGCGCCATTGCCACAGATTTCGACGGGTGTTCCTCGCTCCGAAAGGAGCGGAGGCACTTTGCCACGGGCGCCGCGAGGCGGAGCCGAGCAAGCCCGTGGAGTGCGGATGAATAAACAGTCCGCCCTGAAGGGGTGGCGGAGGATCGGGCTTGGGCATGATGAACCGCGCAAGCCCCGATCCTTCGCCCTTTCAGGGCTCTGCTGATTGGGCTGTTCTCCACGGGTTCCGCGCCGCTTGATGCTGCGCATCGCGCGTCGCTCCACCCGTGACACTATGAAGCAGGCCTCCTTTGGCGGATCATTCGAGATCCCGC
>REET01000069.1 GCA_007694925.1 Phycisphaerales bacterium
ATCTTGGCGACCCGCTTGGCGGTGTCCTGCGTGTTGTGGTCGCTGCTGGTGTCGATCACGAGCGCATCGAGGACTCGCTGGAGGTTCTTCTCCACTTCGGCCTGGAGCATCTCCAGCTCGCCGGCCTGGATGAATTCAGCGATGGAGTCGTTGGCATGAAAACGCTTCTTTGCTGCGATCAGTCTCGCGCGGATCTTCGCGGCTGCAGAGTGCTCATCACCAAGATCCGATGCTCCGTTCATGGCCTGCTCCTCGATGCTCCGCGGCTGATAGCGAACGCGTGATTGTAGTACAGGCCGTAGGGCCGACCGCTCCGCAGCGTCCTTCGGGCGGTGAACGAGGTGAGGCGATTCGTCGGCCCGTTGTCCGCCGACTCGATGCGCGTCCGCACGGGGCTGTCTGCGGGCAGGCAAGACGAGCCGAGCGTTCTCAGACCGGGTGGCATGCAGAGGAGCGGCCCACGGAGCTACGCCGGACCGTTGCATCCGTATTGAGCGGTTGAAGAGACCTATGGGTTCGCGGTCACGGCTTGTCGCGAGGCGACCGTCTCTGATTGGGTGTCCCATCCGCCGCCGAGCACAACGGAAAGATTCACGGTCTCTCGGAGCAGGTCCGATCGTGCCGTCGCGAGCAGGTCCTCGATGGCGAGACTGGTGAGGGGCGTCTCCACTTCGCGGACCGTGTCCAAGGCTTACCGCTCCAGCCGGAGCCCGGCCGCCCGAGCCTCTGACTCCGCACGCGGATGTTCGCGCGGATCCGCCCGCCGTGGAAGAGGGGTACGTGTCGCGGGGCCCAAATGAGAACCCGCGTGAGTCCGGGATCGACGAGGTCGCCGAGGTCGGCGCCGCCTGGGACGAACGATCCACCGAAGCTCAACCGGGGGTGGCGGTCTCCCTCCGCCGCGCCGATCCGTGCGACGGCGGCGGTGTAGGCATGCTCTGCCGCTCAGCTAGTCATGACCCTCGTGACAAATGTCGCAGGTTGGGGCTCAGCCGGCAGGCGTTCTGCCGTTGAACGAAGAAGTGTGCTGCTGTTCGCGTTGGGGGGCGCAGGTGTCAGCCTCGGCTGGGCAGGTCCAGCCGGCGACGACGCACCACCCAGACTTCCCGCTCTGTTCTCTTGAGCAGCCCGGCCGCCCGGAGGACGGCACGGGCGATGGCGGGGATCGCGAGCAGCGCCCGCATCGGCATGCGTTGGTACGGGGTCGGCCGAGACTGATGGACCCGGTAGCCGAAGAGGTGGAACACATCGCGGGTCATCAGCGCCGCCACGCCGTGGTCGACTTCCAGCGTGACGGCGTCGGTCCGGCGAACCCCCGGCAGCGCCGCCAGGACCCGGTGCGTCCAGCCCCGCCGGCGGAGGCTCGCCGACATCCACATCAGCCTTCGCCACACCGGGCGGATGACAAAGAACGCGTCGTCTTCCGGGCGGCGTCTGGCCTGGCGGTTGGGCATGAAGAGGAGTCCGTCCGCGGGGGCGCGGACGGTCTCGGTGCGGTCGGGGTGCTGTCGCGTGGCGACCGTTGTGATCCCCTTCCAGACGCGTTTGAACGCCTGGGAGGACTCGGCCATCTCCAGGGGCGGCGAGCCGACGGGGACGCGGCAGCGGATGTCGAAGGTCTTTGCGGCCTGACGACCCGCCGCTGCTCGCAGTCGTTGTGCGACATCGAAGCCGGCGGCCCGCTGCGCGTCGTCGACGAGCCCGCGGTGTTGGAGGATTGTCCAGATCGCGGCCTCGTGGACGGTGACGCTCTCGGGGTCGTCGTGCGTTCCAGCCTCGACGAGGAGCGACAGGATCCCCAGTTCGTTGGTGGCGTAGTCGACAAGCAGCCCGCGGAGCTCTTCTTCAAAGCCCAGGACGAGCGGCAGTCCGAGCCCGAGCCCGAGTCTGCGGGCGGGGATCGAGTCCTCGACGAAGGCGAACGCGGGGCTCGGAGAGCTCACCGTGTGCAGGTCCACGAGCGTGGCGTCGCCCCCGGACTGCTCCGCGGCCGCGCCGAGCCGTTGGACGAGTTCGACGAGTTCGGCCTGCTCGGGCGAGCGTTCTGCAGGCGCGGTGCGCGAGGCGGTGTCGATCTCTTCTCTGGTGACGATCCGGTTGAGGTCGCGTTCGAAGCAGCGCAGGGTGGGGTCGGCGGCGTTGGAGGCGGCAACATGCCCGACCATCGCCAGGAATCGCCCTCGCCACTGCGCAAGGTCCGACAGCTTCTGTCCGACGACGGCCGCCGCGGCGATGCCGGCGGGTTCGTTGCCGTGAACCCCGCCCACGCAGATGACGGTCGGGCCTTGCCCGCGTGACAGGTCGGTGATGAGCCGCGTGAACGGGAGCGGCGGGCTTCGGCCAGGCGTCGCGGCGTCGCGGGGTCTGTCTGTCGCGGGGGGCGTCATCTGTCGGGATTTTTCGCGCTGCGCAGACGCTCCTCCAGCAGCTCGCCGGCGATCCTGGTCAGGTCGTGCTCGGACACGATGCCCACCAGACGCTGGTCTTCGACAACCGGGAGGGCCGACAGGCGGCGTGTTCGCATGATGGCGATCGCCTCCAGCGTGGGTGTGTCGGGCGCTGCGGTGATCGGTTCGGCGACCATGACCTCCCGAGCGGCGGCTTCCGACGCGTTGTTTGAGGGGTCGGCGAGGAACCTCAGCAGGCGTCGCCAGGAAATGATGCCGATCAGCCGGTGGTTGTGGTCTTCCACGAGGACATGCCTGATGTGCTCCCAGTCCATGATTCTCGCGACGAGTTCGACCAGTTCGTCCTCGGCGACGGTGAAGAGGTTCGTGGACATGATCTGGCCGATCGTGGCGAAGGCGGTCGGGTCGCTGGCG
Organism: Phycisphaerales bacterium; assembly: GCA_007694925.1. Classification (GTDB taxonomy): domain Bacteria; phylum Planctomycetota; class Phycisphaerae; order Phycisphaerales; family UBA1924; genus SLFH01. Next base: position 2,823 of record REET01000069.1, read on the forward strand.
CACGATGCGGCGTCCGCGGCGGGCCACCGGTGCACCGGCCGTCCTTCTTCGCAGAGCCGGAGCATCGCGCCGGTGAGGCAGGTGGCGGCCCGCCCGCGTCTGAGGGACTCGTGCATGTTCTCGAACGAGCGGAGCTGCCAGGCGGCGCCGGTGCACCCGGACTCGACGCGTTCTTCGATAACCCCGATGTAGCGTTCGATCTCTTCGCCGGGGAGGCCCGCGCTCTGGAGCCCATCGCGGGCCGCGGGGATGACATCGCGCCGGAGGATCGTTTCGGCGGGGTGCGAGCGTCCGTCGGTCCACTCAAGGTGCGTGTCGAGGCCCTGGCGTGCGGCACGCAGGAAGTTGGTTGACGCGCGGTCGAACGGCATCCGGTCCGTGAAATCCCCGAAGCGTTCGCGTCCGGCGAGCATGACGCCGATCCAGAGCGCGGCGCCGGCCATCTCGTCGAGGACGGTGGGGCCCGAGGGGAGGTAGCGGTTCTCGATGCGCAGATGGGGCTTGCCGTCGGTGACGCCGTAGCAGGGGCGGTTCCAGCGGTAGATCGTCCCGTTGTGCAGCTGCAGGGCGCGGAGCTTGGGGATGCGTCCGGCATCGAGTTCTTCCAGGGGGTTCTCGGAGGTCTCCTGGCGGAAGATCATGCGGAACCGAGCGATGTCTGTGCGGAAGATCTCCGCGGCGCCGCGGGAGATCCAGTTGTCGCCGAAGCGGACGCGGGCGAGCGTCTCGCGTCTGGTTCCGCCCACGGGCCTTGTGTCGACGGCCTGCTGGAAGATCGCGATCCTCGTCTCGTGCCAGAGTCGCCGACCGAAGAGGATCGGGCTGTTGACGCACGCGGCCAGCACGGGCCCGGCGACGAGCTGCGCCAGGTTGTACATCGGCACGAACTCTTCTGCGCCGACCTGCAGGTGGACCTGGAAGCTGGTGTTGAGCGCTTCGAGCATGATCGACGGGTAGCGGATCGACAGCTCGTCGGTCCCCCTGAGGAACAGCTCGTAGTCACGCCCGCGCATCTCGCGGACGAGTCTGTCGAGCGCGAAGTACCGTTCGAGCGGGGTGATGTTCGCGGCCCCGAGGTCGCGGAGTTCCAGCGTGGGGAGGATCCCCGTCAGCAGCGGTCGGCAGCCGAGTTCGGCGGCGGACTTGCGGATGTTCCCCAGGGTTTCCTCGACGCCCGCTTCGAGCGTTCGCAGCATCCCCGCTCCCACTTCGACGGGGGGGATGTTGCACTCGAGATTGAAACGGGCCAGTTCGCCGGTGATCCGCTCGTCGGGCTGCGACGCGGCGATCCGTTCGAGCACCTCGGGGCCCTTGGGCGCCGGCCGGTGGTCCTGGTCGACAAGGACCATCTCCTGTTCTGCGCCGATCCGCCGGCGGTCCTCCTCGATCAGCCCCTCGCGGATCATCCGGTCCAGGGCCTCAAGGTCGCGGAGGAGCAGCGCCATGAAGGCCCGGTGCTCAGGCCCGCCGGGGTTGGCTCTGATATCTTGTGATCCCAACGAGAGTGCTCCGCTGCGTGACGCCGGGCCGCCCGGGTCGGAGTATCGGGGTTTTTTCGTTCGGCCGCAACCGCCCGCGTGGTCGGAGCGCGGCGGGAACGCTCGCCGGCCGGTCACGCCAGAGCGACGCGGATTTGCAAACCGCAGCATCCGGATTCGTCCCCCCGGGCACTGGGTCGGTCCGCGCTGACCTCGTCGCGGCAGGGCGACGCCGAGTGGGGGGCGGTCGTGTTCGGGGCCGGGCGTTCGTGCGGATGCGCCGAGCCGCGTGCATAAGTGGTCGACCGTGTTCTTCTGAAGACAAACTTCTGTCCCTGAACGGCGCCGTCGCTCGACGAGCACACCAAGGCGCCAGCAGTCTTCCAAAGCTCTCCCGGTTCATTCGGCCATCGGCATCCATGTCCGCCCACGGGCTCGATGACGAGTGTCTCGGCGCCGGAATCTGTCGCGTGAACCCGATCGTCTTCTGGGGACGACATCAGTCACGCATCGACACCGGAAAGGGCCCGCAGGATGAAGGCGTTTACCTGCTCGGCGTGCGTCCAGGTCATCAGGTGGGCCTTGCCGGGGATGGTCACATCGGCATGCTCGGCGTTGTAGGGGATGATGGGGTCGTGCTCGGCATGGATCTGGCAGATGGGGATGCCGGCGGATTCGATGTGACGTGCGTCCTGTTCGGTGAACGCCCATCCGGCCGCCGCGCGGGCGCCCCAGCGGAGCATCGGGAGGTCGGCGTCGCGGGCCATGTCCTTCAGGGTGCGGGTCCAGCGTTCATCGAGTTCGTGCATGCGGGCGAAGCGTGGAGCGACGGCCCGCAGCGCCAGGCGAAACAGCGGGTTCGGGACCAATCTTGCAAGGCGTTCCTGCCTGCGGAAGCGGTCGGTGATGGCGGCGTC
>REET01000066.1 GCA_007694925.1 Phycisphaerales bacterium
CCAGCGATCCACCACCCGCCGCTGGCCTCGTGATCACGCAGCAGCAGATACCGGGCGAGATGATCTCCGGCGACGAGGACGAATCGATCGGGGTGCCGGATCTTTGCATATTCGGTTCGGATGGTTGGGCGCTCCTTATCGAGTCGAAGGTGCAATCCAAGCCATCGATCGAACAACTACGCCGGCACATCCGAACCGCTGAGCGGAAGGGTTTCACACAGATCGACGCGGTCATGCTCAGCGTCGATGCTGTCAGCGCGGCGCTTCCCGAACGGTCGACCGCCCGCACATGGCGAGAGTTGTACCAATGGCTCCGCGACCGATCTGCAGACTCGACGCACGCTCGGGACTGCGCGAAGTACTTCGAGGTGTTTGAGTCAAAGATGGTCGCCCGCGACTACGACATCCGAGGAACAATCACCATGTTCAGCGGCATCCGATTCGATGAAGACAATCCGTTCCACTACCGAGAGGCGAAGCGGTTGATCAAGCTCCTCGGCGATGAACTGCAGCCGAGGAAAGACCTCGCCACGATCGGCGCAGATCCGCGCGGGTCCAGGAGGACCGCGATCACCGGAAGCCAGACCGGACGCGTCTGGGACTTCATTCCCCTGAAGGCGTCGAAGGGCAGCACGAACTTTACAAGCTTTCCGCACTTGACCATGGTCCTGAACGAGGAACACGCGGGCGCGTCCGTCACGGTCCCGAACGGTGTCTCCGGCGGCTTCAGAACGAAGCTCAAGAGCAAAGGACAGGACGGCTTCTTCGATCTATTGCTGGAGATCGAGCGAAACCTGCGGCCGGTGCTGAAGTCTTCGAAGGGATCGAAAGGCCTCGTCTATGCCGTTCAACGAAACTTCCCAAGCCAGCGTTCGGCCGGTCGCGTCGACGCCAATCTCAACGCCGATCTGAGAACCATCGTGCCCGGCAAGCGGAGGGAGGCCAAGTACCAGCCGCAATGGGTGGCGGCGGTCTACGAGTCACTGATCGCAAAGCGCTCCAACATCCAGTTCGGTGTATCGGTGCACTTCTCGTACGACTGCCCCGTGATCCGATCCGCAGAGGCCGCGGATCTGTTCGCGAAGTCCTGGATCGCGATGTCCCCCCTCCTCGAGTTCGTGATGGAATGATGCTGCGCAGCTCGCAGGCCACATGGGTCCGACAACTGAGTCCGACGACCTTTGCTTCACAAACAAAAACCGCCCGACGCGTCAGCGCCGGGCGGTTCATGCTTCAAGCGGAGCGGGAGGGATTCGAACCCTCGATACAGGATTATACCCGTATAACGGATTAGCAATCCGTCCCCTTCAGCCTCTCGGGCACCGCTCCGTCTGTCGGGTGGGCCGGGGAGAGCCCATCCCGAGGGCGGAAGGATAGCCGGAGGGGTCGGGGTCAGCAACGCCGCGGCGGTGATCAGCCGCACGGCACCGATTCACTCGTCGTCAGACGCCTCGCCCTCCTTGCCCGAGTCGAGCACATTGCGCAGGTACTGGTTCTCCCGCCGTGTCGCCTCCAGGTCGAACACGAGGTACTTCACGCTCAGACGCAGGTAGTCCAAGGACTCCTGCAGCCCGGCGATGGTCGTCTTCATCTTCTCGTGGCGGGACTTGGTCTCCTCGGCCAGGCTCTCCAGACGCTCACGCTCGCCCTCGGGCAGGTCCCCGATCTGGCTGATGAGTTCGCCCAGACGCTCCTGGAATTCGCGCTCGTTCATGGTGACACCCTCTCTCTCTTCAGTTCTCTGCGGGTCGCGAGCCGGGTCGGTTCCACCCGGCGGCAGGGCCGTATGCCCCGCCGCATTGAGGGGATGCAACCGCCCTGCCGGGGCGTGCCGAAGCACGGGCCGTCTCCGCATTGGTCCGGAAAAAACACGGATCAGACTGGCTCAGTCAGGATTCACGCCGACGATCGCCCAGTCGGGGCCCTCCAGCCCCGCTGCGGCCTGCAACGGCGTGTCGCGAGAAGTCAACGCCGGGCGTTGGCATGGCCCAACAGACGCTGCGCCTGGGCCGGGGCGCCTCCACGCACCCGATCCAGTGCCGCCGGGTCGGACCGACGCAGCTCGCCCGCCAGTTTCCGGACATGATCGTCCAGACGACGCTGGTAGACCTCGAAGTGGGCCTCCAGGTCCTGACGGGTGAAGGCCGAGAGCGGGTCCTTCATGCCCGTCTGGGCCGAGGCCCACTCGATCAGCGAGCCGCCGGACCCCGTGAAGCGGTACAGGGCGAGGCTCGCCTCCAGCCGCTTGTCCAGCGGCACGAAGGGGTCGCTCACCCGCTCGGGCAGGGTCGCGAGGCAGTCGGCGGGGCGGGCCTGTTCGAGCTCGTTCAGCCAGCCGCCTGCGGGGTTCTCCGAGGCGGACTGCTCGGGCTTGAGCTCTGCGAGGGCGGTCGAGAGCGTCTTGAGCCCGGCCCGGTCGAACCGGACGGTCAGACGCTGGCAGGGGGCGCCCTGGTGGTTGGCTCGGGCGGCCGAAGTGACTTTCCCGCCGCCCCATTCGGGTCGTCCGGCGTGGACGACACGGTCGCCCACGCTCCATTGGCGTTGCTGCATGGTGTTCAAATTCCTCTCCCGGTCCTGTCCCGGTCTCTCTCTCAGATCCCGGGATCGTCCCGATCGCCCCGATCCCTTGAGCCAACGGGCACCGGCTCGGGGCCGGTCCGTCTTTGCGCTCCTCTAACGCGGGTCGGGTCCGTCATCGGAGGGTAGGCCCGTCTGGCGGGATGGCCCGCGACCCTCCCGGGGCCTGTTGACGCTACGCGGGGGCGGATCGCGGGGTTGCGGGGGCGGGCCTAGTATTCAGGCCGGACGCCGCGGCGGACACTCCCCCACCATCGGGGGCTGCCCGCGGCAGCAGCACCCGAGCCACGCGAGGGAAGCACCGACGCATGATCGAGCACCTGAAGAGCGAAGAAATCATCGATAAGGTCGGCGGCAGGTTCAAGCTCTGCGCGCTCATCCAGCGCCGCATGGTCGAACTGCTCGAGGGGGCCCGCCCCCTCGTCGACCGCAAGGGCCGCAGCGACCTCGAACTCGTCATGGACGAGATCATGAGCGGCAAGATCACCCTCGAGTTCGAAGACCCCGAGGCGGCGAGCACGCTCGAAGGCTCGGGCGTCACGCTCCCGGACTGATCCCCCACCACCGACAGATGTCACAGGCGACGCCAGCACCCAAGCCGCAGGACGGAGCACGCTCCGACCCGCTCTCGGGCGCTGCTGTCATTGTGTGCGTGACCGGCGGCATCGCGGCGTACAAGACCGCGACCGTCGTCAGCCGCCTCGCCCAACGCGGGTGCGAGGTGACCGTCGCGATGACGGGCGGCGCCGCGAAGTTTGTCACGCCGCTGACCTTCCAGGCCCTTTCGGGTCGCGCGGTCTACACCGGCGTGTGGGACCAGCACGAGGCGAGCGACCCGCAGCACATCCGCCTGGCGACGCGGGCCGACGCGGCCGTCGTCTGCCCCTGCACCATGGACTGCATGGCCCGCCTGGCGACGGGCCTGACCGACGACGCCGTGACGCTGATCCTCAGCGCCGTGGACCGGACGAAAACGCCGGTGCTCCTGGCGCCGGCGATGAACAGCGTGATGTGGGCCCAGGCGAGCACGCAGCGGAACCTGAAGGTGCTCGAAGGGGACGGGTTCGAGTTCATCGGCCCGGCCGAGGGCTGGCAGGCCTGCCGCCACACCGGCCCGGGACGGATGAGCGAGCCGGAGGAGATTGTTGAGAGGCTTGAAGCGATGGTGGGGGCGCTCGCCATGGGCGAGCGAGTGGGTAGAGAGGCGAGCAGGCGCGCAGGTGACCCGGAGAAGGGGTAGAAGGGGAAGCAGCGGCGGACAGATCTCTGCGGGCGAGCCCTCCCCACTCCTACCGAACCTCTGCTCTACTGCTCGACTGATCGCCTGATCGACCTTCTCGCCCGCTCTGCGGGCGTGGCTCGCCGCGGCGGCGTGAGGGTGTTAGACTTGCCTCCCGCTCGGGGCCCTGCCCCGACCTCTCGGAGAGGTGGCAGAGCGGTTGAATGCGCCGGATTCGAAATCCGGTATGGCACATTGTGTCATCGGGGGTTCGAATCCCCCCCTCTCCGCTTGAAAACGCCGTGCTCTCCCGAGGATCCTCGGGCGGCGCGGCGTTGTTCTTTGTGCGCCTGGGGGCGAATGCCAGGGGGCGGCCCGCGCCGGTCGGCGTTACCATCGGCGAGGACGCAGATCGACCGGGGACGGCATGAAGGTCTTCGAGCTCAGAACCAAGTACCGCGAACTCCTCGAACTCACCGCAGACTCCGAGGTCGATTACTACGGCCGCTTCGCCTGCGAGTGTTACGGGCTCAACGCCGCGTGGAAGGCCAACCCGGTCCCCATCGACATCGAACTGAAGCGGCCGCCCAAGGGCACGATCGCCCCGGTTGGGTCGAGCGACCTCTGCGTGCTCCGGGCCGATCTCGCCGATGCGCTTGCACCGTTCCTGCCGGGCATGCTGCGGGGCCGGGCGACCTTCCGCAACTCCAAGCCTCCGGCCGACCACCCCGGCTGGGTCACTTGCTTGCCCGGATCGGGCAAAGGCGTTGAGACATACAGAGGCCCCTACTGCCGTCATGTGCGTTGCCCATGGGAATGCGGCAGCATCGGCGGCAGCCTGGTCGGCTGGGCACGGGGAGCGATCGTGCGGCGTGACATCGGGGATCAACTCGCGTTCTTCGGCAGAATCGCTCAGACCATCTATGTTCGCGACACGGTCATCGAGAAAGCCAGACTCCGCGAACGCTTCCCGGATCTGAGGCCCTACGAGTTCCCCGTCGTAGAAGAACCGCTCGACGGCGAGGTGCTTCCCGGTGACCCGGGGTGGGACGGCGTGTTCAGACCCACGGATCTGCCTGTACTTCCGGACGACGACGATCCCTGGGTCGAGCGGTGACCGGTACACACGCAAGCCGTACCCGCACACGGAGGCGACCGATGACCGACGCGGATCCGTACATGAATCTCGAAGTCCTGAAGCGCTCGCGGAAGATCCGCGAGGGCGACATCTTCGTGATGAAGATGCAGCAGGCCGGCTACATCCACGGCCGCGTGATCTCGACCGACGCGAGCGGGTTCGGGGATGGCGGGGAGATTCTCATCTACATCTACGCCCCCGTCTCCCCGGCCGAACTCCCGATCCCGACCCTCCGCCGCGAGGATCTTCTCGTGCCACCCAT
>REET01000305.1 GCA_007694925.1 Phycisphaerales bacterium
ATGTCCACATCCCGCGACTCCTTGATCGGCTTGCCCCCGTCCATCGTCTCCAGCACCGCAAGCTCTCTCGCCCGCTCCTGGATGCGCCTGGCGATGCGGAAGAGGTACTTGCCCCGCTCGCGCCCGGGCAGGGCCGCCCAAGCGGGCAGCGCCTCGCGGGCCGCGGCGACGGCGCGATCCACATCCGCCCCGCCCGCCTCGGCGATCTCCGAGAGCGTCGCTTCGCTGGCGGGGTTCACGCTGGCGAAGCGCTTACCGGAGGCGGGCTCGACGAACTCGCCGCCGATGAACAGCCCGTAGCGATCGGCGATCTCGACCTTGGTGGTCTCTGGCGCGGGGGCGTAGTCCCACGCCGAGCCGAATTCGACGGCGGGAGTCGGGCCGAGGGCGGCGCGCATGCCGTTGGCGGGCGCGCCGGTCGTCGGGGTTGCGGGCGTGTCGTTCACGCGCGGATCCTTTCGGTCATGCGCGGTCTCAGGCCTCCGCGAAGTCGTGCCACGCGGCGTAACGCCCCGTCTTCTCTTTCACGAGCTGACGCAGCAGGTCGTTGAGCAGGCTCGAAGCGCCGAAGCGGAACATCGTCGGCGAGAGCCACCCGTCGCCCAGCGTCTCCTTGACCATCACGAGGTAGTGCAACGCCTGCTTGGATGTGCGGATGCCCCCCGCGGGCTTCATCCCGATCCGCCGCCCGCTCCGCAAGAGCTCGTCGCGGATCGCTTCGAGCATCACCAGCGTGACGGGCATCGTCGCGGCCGGGCTCACCTTGCCCGTGCTCGTCTTGATGAAGTCCCCGTCGCGGATGCAGGCGATCGCGATGTCGCTGGCGCGCCGGATGTTGTCGTACGTCTCCAGCTCGCCTGTCTCCAGGATCACTTTCAGGTGCGCGTCCCCGCACGCCTCGGCGACGCGCCGGATCTCGTCGGCCACCTCGTCGTGCCGCCCGGCGAGAAACGCCCCGCGGTTGATGACCATGTCGATCTCGTCCGCCCCGTCGCGCACCGCGTCCCGGACATCCTCAAGCCGGATCTCGATGGGGTACTGCCCGCTGGGAAACCCCGTCGCCACCGACGCAACGCGCACGCCCGTCCCGTCGAGCAGCTCGCGCGCCGCGCCCACCATGCTCGGGTAGACGCAGACCGCCGCGACCGGCGGCACGCGGAACCCCAGCACCGCCTCGTCGGCGTCGAACGGCCGCAGCGCCTTGCGGCAAAGCGAACGCACCTTCTCGGGCGAGTCCTTGCCCTCCAGCGTCGTCAGATCGATCATCGAGACCGCCAAGAGCAGGCCCGCGACCTTCGCGTCCTTCTTGATCGAACGGGTGGTGAACGCCGCGGCTCGGGCGTCGGCCATCACGCGGTCGACCGTCGGGCTGGCTGGGATCGCGGCGGGCATCGGGGGACTTTAGGAGAACAGCCGGGGCGAGTCTGTGCAGTCCTACGCCAGCAACCGCCTCTGGTTGTGCTCGAAGTCGTTCTTCAGCGGGACTCTATGGTGATCCGTTCGAGAAACGCCCGCACACCTTCGGTGCAGCGGAGGCCGGTCTCGGAGTCGGTCCAGAGGGTGTTGTGGCTGCCGCCGGCGATCTCCAGCAGTTCGCCGGCCGGGGCGGCTTGTGCGATCTCGCGCCCGTCCTCGATCGGGCAGACCTCGTCCTCGGACCCTTGCAGCACCAAAAGCGGGCAGGAGAGGGCCTTGGCGAACTCGGCCCGGTCAAACCCTCTCCAGCCCGGTCCTACGCCGAAGCGGAGCCCCAGCAGGGCGAAAGCGGGCGGCACGACCGGTTTGACGGGCAGACGCTTGAGGTACAGCACCCGCCGGGCGGGGGTCTTGGGTAGGCGGTAGGGGGCCTCGGCGATGATCCCCGCGATCCTGCCCGCAAAGGCCGGGTCGGTCGCCGCGGCGATCGAAACGCCCGCCCCCAGCGACCACCCGTAGAGGAACAGGGGCGGGCGGGCCCCGTCCCCTTGCACGACGCGATCGAGCAGGCGTTTGAGCAGCTCGGGCTCTTGTGTGCCCAGGCGGCAGGCGCCCGGGGCCTCGCCGTGCCCGGGCATGTCCCACGCGATGATCCGCGAGGCGAGGCCGGCGAAGGCTGGGACGCGGACGAGGGCGCCGACACGGCTGTCGGCCCACCCGTGCGTCATGACGATCACAGGGCCGGAGGGATCGAGCCCGGTGATGTCCCACACGGGGCAGCCCTCGGGGTCGAGGGTCCATTCGGCAAACGCGAGCGGGGTGTCGAGTTCGGAGGGCTCGCCCGGGCGTCCCTTGGCGACGGCGCTGGCGTAGGTCCGCCGCGGCGGGCGCGTGAGCACGACGATCGTCCCGGCGATGCAGATCGCCCAGGTGAGCGCCAGACCGATCAGCAGCAGCGTCGCGAGGCCCATGGAGGCGGCAGTGTACCGGACGGCTCAGAGGCCGCCGAAGAGGGCCGCGATGTCGTTGTAGGTCACGATGAGGAAGAGCGCTCCGATCAGCACCAGGCCGATCAGCGTCACGATGTTCTGCACCACGATGGGGACGGGGCGGCCTGTGATCTGCTCGTACAGGATCATGAGGAACTGCCCGCCGTCGACGATCGGCAGGGGCAGGAAGTTGATCACCGCGAGATTCACGCTGATGAGCGCGGCGAAGAAGAGCAGCCAGATGATCCCGCGCTCAGCGATGCGCGTGCCGAGGTGGGCGATGCCGACGGGGCCCTTGAGGTGCTCGACCTTCACCGTGCCCTGGAAGAGGCGGAGGAAGGTCACATAGGTGGTGAGCATCACGCGGTGCGTCTCGCCGATGCCCAGGGCAATCGCCTCGATCGGGTTGTCGGCCTTGAGCAGGAACGAGACCGGCTCGAAGAGGCCCGGGCCGATGGGCGAGGCCCAGCCGAGCGCGTGCAGGTGCTCGATCGCCTCGGCGCTGAGCGTCCAGCTCACGGGCTCGGGCTGGAGAGCGCCGGCATCGAGCGTGGGCGGCGAGACCATCAGCTCGATCGTCGTTCCATCGCCTTCGGCGTGCGCATCGCGCGTCGCGTCGAGCATCGCATCGCGGATCTCTGCGAAGTTCGAGACGGAGCGGCCGGCGACGCTCGTGATGCGCGAGCCGGGGAGGATCGGCAGATCGGCGCCGTGGCGCAGGCTGTCCGCGCCGTTCTCGCGAAGTGCGCCAGGGGTCGGCGGGATCGAGAGGAGCGTGTCGGTCTCGGCCGTGTCGTCGGCGCCGAAGCCGATCTGTCCGGCGCGGCTGACACGCGGGCTGAGCTCAAGGCGTTCGCTGTTGCGCAGCACCACCGCCTCGATCGGGCCGCCCGAGTGGGCGCGGATCTCGCCGATGCCCGTGGCGACATTGGGAAACTCGACAGCGCCGAGGCGTGCGAAGATGTCGCCGCCCTGCAGCCCCGTGCGATCGCTCGGCTCGCTGCCGGCGTCGATCCGGAGGACGGGCGTCAGGCCGAGAAGGTGGCGGACACCGACGAGGGTGCCGCCGCGGAGTTCGGCGAACGCGCTGTCGAACGCGGGGCGCGGCGTGATGGTGGCGCTGGCGTCGGGCGACGGCGAGGCCGGGTCTCTGGCGAAGCGCAGGGTGACGGGTGAGCCGTCGCCCTCTCGGATCAGGGCGACGAGGTCGTGGATGGTGTCGATCTCGCCGCCCGGCTCGGCGCGAATGAGCGTCATGCCCGGCTCGACGCCTTCGAGGCCGATCTGGTTGAGCAGTTGGGCCACGGCCCTGCGCCCCGAGTCTGATCGGGGGTTCATCAGCGTCGCCGAGCGGATCGGCGAGACGCCGATCTGCTGCAGGTTGGTCGCAGACTCGATCTCCGGCTCGATCTCGAACTCGATCACGCCCTCGACGCCGGGGCGCTCGATCCCGAGGCGGAGCGTCTCGCCCCGCGGCGCCATGACCACCGCCAAGATCAGGTCGTTGAAGGTCCGGGGCGACTTGCCGTCGATCCGCACCACGCGGTCGCCGGTCTTCAGGCCCGGCTGGCTGATCTCGCGTTCGTCGGCGTTGCTCGCGACGGCGGTCGCGGCGGGACCGGAGGGGTCCACCCCGCCGACCATCGCAGGCTCGGACGCGAGCCCGACCATGAAGACGAAGATGAACAACGCCGCGGCGGAGATCAGGTTCATCACCACGCCCGCGGAGATGACGATCATCCGCTTCCAGGGCGGGCAGTTCTGATAGCTGTCCTTCGCGGAGCTGGTTGCCTGGGGGTCGAGGTCTTCCTGGCCGAGCATCTTGACATACCCGCCCAAGGGGAGCGCGTTGAGGCGGTACTCGGTGGGGCTGACGCCCGGCAGCCCGTCCTCGCCCGCTCGCCTCAGGTCGGCGAAGTACTCGTTCTCGCCAGAGCCACGGCGCAGGCCCACGCCCTTGCGGTACGAGAAGACCGCCGGGCCGAAGCCGATCGCGAAGGCCATCACCCGGATCCCCGCCCAGCGGGCGGCGAGGAAGTGGCCGAGTTCGTGCACGAAAATGATGAGCCCGAACCCGAAGATCACGATCAGCAGGTCCAGGCCGGTGCGGAGGGCGTCGATCATCGGGGGATCCTATTCCGGCGATGGCGGGGCTCTCGGAGCCGCGGGCCCCGGATCGCGTCCCAAAGCGTCCCCGTCCGCCCGCAACATCGGGCGATGTGCGGGGTGAGGCGAGAAAGAAGCGGGGCAAGAGAAACGGCCCGGCGTTGAGGCCGGGCCGTTTGCTTGGATCAGCGGATCGGGGCGTCAGCGCCCCGTCTGTTCAAGGGGTCGGTTTAGCGGACGCCCTCGTACTTGACCGAGCAGCCGTAGGGACGGGTCTCGGGGATCTCGACGGTGTCGCCGTTGAAGTGCTCCTTGAGCGCCTTCTGGACGTAGTTGATGTCGCCGAGCTCGCGGGCGGAGCGGTTGTTGTCGATGGCGCCGTTGTAGATCAGGACGCCTTCGGCGCTGATGATGTACATGTGCGGGGTGGTGCGAGCGCCGTAGGCGCGGCCGACGGTGCCGGGCTCATCGATCAGGATCGGGTACTGCATCTCCCACTCGCGGTGGGCGCGCTTGTTGCGCTCGATGCCGTGGCCCTGGCCGCCCGGCGCCGCGGAGTTGATGGCGACCCAGCGGACTTTCTTGTCCTTGAACTCCTTGTAGGTCTCCTTCATCGTCTGGTGGTGCTGGTGGTGCTTGACGACAAAGGGGCAGTCGGCGTTGAACCACTCCAGCACGACGACATAGCCGCCCTCGCGGAGCTTCTCGAGGCTGTGCTTCTTGCCGTCCAGGTCGGGCAGCTCGAAGTTGGGGGCGGGCTGGCCGATCTGGGCGAGGGGCCGCTGCGGCGCCTGGGTCTGCTGCGACGATGAGATCGCCGGGGCCGCGACAAACGCGAGGGCGGCGACGCCCGCGAAAAGACCCGCCGCGACTTTCTTCGGTGTACTCAGCATGCTCATAGCTTCGGAACCTCCATTGCTGTGGGCGGCACTGCGGCCGCCGATCAAGGATTGAAACGCCCCGCGTGCTCGGATGACCGAGACACCCGCGGGGGGATTGTCAGTCGGACGCGCCTTCGTCAGGCGCGGGCGACTCGATATGGAACGCAGTGACCGCGAACGAGGGGCGCGGATCGGTTGGTGGACTGCTGCCGGGCTCGCCCTCGGGGTCGGGGGCCGGCGGCCCGCTCTTGATCCGGAGCACGCCCTTGAGGGGCAGGTCGCTCCCGGGCCGGAGGCGCAGCCGCAGCGTGTCGCCATCGGCGACCGGGTCGCTGAACCTGTCGTAGAGCTCAGCACTGCCCGGGCCGGGGTAGAACTCCAGGCCTTCGGCCCCGGCGGCACGGATCGTCACGATCTCGCCGGACCGCTCGACGCGGACACTCCCTCTCGCCTCCTTGAACGGGCGTGGGGTGCGGGCGTCGGCCCAGCGAAACAGAGGGGCGGTGTTCGATGGCTTCGCCGAGACGCCCGGCCTGGCCGAGCCGACCGGGAGCGTCAGCGTCATCGACTTCCAACCGGGCAGGCAGGCCTCTTTGCAGACCAGCCATTCGATGTCGGCGCTGATGGTCACCGTCCCGCCCTCGCCGATCTCGTCGGGCGCTCTGACCGGGATGACATGGACGGCGCGGCCCTTGTAGACATGATCGATCATGTCGTTGCGGCCCATGATGTACCGCTCGGGCACGGGCCAGCGGATCTCGTCCCGCTCGAACCCGCGGGGCAGGGTCAGGTCGATGGTGGTGGGCATCCCCGTGTCGTTCAGGCCGTTCCAGTAGGTGTGCCAGCCGTCCTCGATATCGAAGACGACCGCGACGCGGAACTCGGCCCCGGGGAGCACCTCCGAGACTTCCGCCACGAAACTGACCTTGGTGTGGTTCTCGCCGGGGGACGGGGCAGCGGCAGCGTCGGATCCGGTCAGGGCGAGGGCCGCCGCGAACACGAGACCGAATGCTTTGGGGATCGACTGCACCTTCACCTCCGCTGGCGACCAGGGGCAACCACGGGTCGACAGAGGGTATTCCGGTCTTCCGGCAGGATGTTGCAACAGCCGGTGTCACAAGACGGATGTCTGTGTCCGCAGTGATCCCCGCTGGGGCGACGAGCCGGGAGGAATGAAAAAAGGACCGGGCCCGAAGGCCCGGTCCTCAGTGAGAGCGGATGGGAGTCTCAGGTCAGCCCAGGATGGCCGAGAGCGGGTTGGTGAGGCCGACGACGGCGCCGTTGGTGCCCCAGCCGCCGCCCCCGTTGCCGAGGAAGAGGTCGTAGTGGACGAAGTTGAAGGCGAAGGGGAGCGTGCTGACGGCCTCGACGGCGAAGCGGATCTGGTTGAACGGGTAGCTGAGGATCTCGGGGCGTGTGTGGAGGTCGATTGAGGCGAAGCCGCCGGCGGCGAGGGGCACATCGATGACGGTCTGGGTGCCGTTCTGGAAGTAGATGTTGAGGCTGACGGTCGAGTTGATCTCGGTCGGGTTGTAGAGGCTGACGGTCTCGAAGTAGATCTCGCCGGCGCGGTTCTTGCCGATGAAGGCGTCGCCGACGAAGTAGTTGCGGGCGAAGTCCGTGACGGCGAGCGAGGCGTTGGCGTCGTTGTTCTGGATCTCGCTGGCGAAGACGCTGATCGAGCGGTCGGCCTCGTACTGGATGCCGATCGCCTGGTTGGCGGCGATGCCGAGCTGCCCCCCGCGGAGGACCAGCGTGCTGCGAGGCTGGATCTGGCGGGTGGTGTCGATGCCCGGGAGGTTGGCGTTGATGTAGCTGCCGGTGATGCGGACGCTGACGGCCTGGCTCGTGGGGTTGTAGAAGGCGAGCTCGCCGGTGATGAAGTCGCCGCGGGTGATGCTCGGGATGATGCCGACGCGCGAGCCGCCGGTGGGGTCGCCGAGGCTGCCGTACCCGAAGCCCTGCCCGCGATCGAGGTGGGTGAGGCCGGCGACGATGCCCTCGAACGCCTCGGCGTTGGCGGGGTTGACGGGCGTCGCGGTGACGCGTCCGCCCCAGACGCCGGTGGGGAGGGAGAGCTCCTGGCTGTTGACGACGAAGCCGAGGCGTCGGTAGGCGCCGACGGTCTGCGTCTGCGTCCGCTGGCCGGAGCTGGTGTCGACGGTGAGGGTCACCTGCACATCGAAGTCGTGCGGGTTGTAGTAGAGGATGAAGCTGTCAACGAGGCCGGGGTTCCGCTCGATGCGGGGGAAGATCCAGCTGCTGCTGAGGACATCGGTGAACGACTCGCCGGTGACGAGCTGGTTGTCGTAGTGGCTGAGGTTGGCGGCGAGCTGGCCGTCGGAGACGATCTCGATGGCGTAGGGCACGTTGTTGACGATGCCGTTCAGGCCGCCCACGCCCGAGCGTGAGAGGTCGGCGCCGCTGCGGCTGCCCGCGGCGATCGTGGCGTTCTCGATGAGGATGAAGTCGCGCTCCGGGCCGTTCTCCCACACCTCGTAGCGGAGGATGACCGAGAAGGTGACATCGCGGTCGTTGGGGTTGGCGATCGAGAGGAACTCGTCGACCTGCTTGTTGGCGAAGCCCTCGGGGTAGAACAGGCGGTAGTTGAAGCCGCGGGCGTCGATCTGCGGGATGCCGGTGACGATGTCGGGCGCCACGCCGTTGAGCTTGACGGTGTACGAGCCGGTGCCGGCGCCGACGCCGTCGACGATCAGGTAGTAGGTCGTGCCTTCGGTCGCCTCGAAGCGGAGGTCGGCGGTCGCGCCGGGGATGCCCTGGGCGTCGAAGGCGACCAGCGAGGCCGGGGTCTCGTTGGGCTGGTCGCGGACCGCCAGTGTCGCGTTGAGGAGCGCTCCCTGCGGCGTAACGATCTGCACGAAGACCGGGCCGTCGGCCGGGGCGGTGTAGACGAACAGGTCTCGCTCGTCGCGGACAGCGATCTGGCCCGAGGCGGTCGCGTTGCCGCGGCTGTTGGGCACGAGGAACCCGTCGGGGTTGTCGAAGTCGATCTCGGAGGGGTCGACCGGGATGGTGACATCGCCGGGCGTGGCCTCGATCTCGATGAAGTACTGGCTGGTCGGCGGGGCCGAGAGGAAGAGGTCCTTGACGAGGATGTAGAAGCGCTGGTCGGCGGTGACGCCGTCGAGCGCGAACTCGGCGACCGAGCCGGGGACGAAGAGGGTCTGGCGGTCGACCTCCTGGCGGTCGGCGTCGAAGATCGTCACATCCGGACGGAACTGGAGGCCGCTGCCGACGGGGGTGACGCGGATGATCAGCGGCTCGCCGGCGGGCTGATCGGCGATCGTGATGAAGGTGAAGAGGTCGGTGTCGGTCGGGGGCGCAAGCTGCGGGTTGTTGGTCGAGCCCGGGCCGTCGCCGAGCTGGCCGAGGCCGGTGAACTCGTCGATGACGATCTGGGTCGCCAGATCCCACTCGCCCTGGTTGGCGTGGTCGTCGATGACCGGCGCGTTGACGGTGATGGTGTACGCGCCGATCTGGTTGGGCGCGGGGGCGGTGTCGTCGGGGCCGACGACGAGGTAATAGGTCTCGCCCCGGGTGACGACGAACTCGAGCACCGGGACGCCGGTGTCGAAGGTGCTGGTGACCACGACCGGATCGTTGGTCTGCGGATCGATGACATAGACCGTGAGGAATGCCTCCAGCGTGCTGCCGTCGGGGTAGGAGAGGGCCAGACGGGCGGGCCCGCCGGCGAGGGCGTTGAAGCGGAAGAGGTCGGTGTCGGAGGGCACCTCGATCACGCCGCCCTGATTGAGCTCGCCCGTGGCGGCGTCGATCGGCAGCAGCGTGGCGAGGTCGCGCGTCGCCGGGTCGAGCAACTGCTCGAAGTCGGCGTGGTCGTCGGTGGGCTCGAAGTCGAAGGTGATGTTGTACGCGCCCTGGTCGGCGCTCGGGTCGGCGCCGCTGACCTCGAGGTAGTAGCGGGGGTACTCGTTCCCGGTGATCGACGAGACGCGGTCGGTGTAGACCGGGACGACGACCTGCGCGTCCAGGCCGGGCTGGCCGAAGGGGCCGCCGTCGGTGGACTCGCTCTCGGCGATGCGGAGGAGCACCGGGGTGCCAAGAGCGTCCTCGGAGACCTCGTAGATGCGGACGCGCGGGTTGAAGAACCCGTCGGCGGACTCGACCCGGATGGTCATGTTCTGCGTCGCGAAGGGCTCGAAGAAGAAGAGGTCGGTGTCGCCGAGGTAGTCGATCCGGCCGCTGATCCCGCCGCTGCCGAGGAAGTCGAAGAGGGGGATCTCGGCGGCGAACTGGAGCTGGCCGGTGTTGGCGAAGTCGTCGGTGACCTCGAAGCCTTCGGTGAAGATGCGGTAGCGCCCGTTGGTCGAGCCGATGCCGTCGACGACCATGTAGTACTGCTCGCCCCTGACGGTCGGCAGATTGACGGTCGCCACACCCTGCGAGTTCGAGGAGCCGCTGGCGACCAGGAGACCGTCGCTGGTGTAGAACGAGACGGTCGGCAGGAGGTTGCCGAAGCCGGCCACCCGCGCAACCTGCACCTGCATCTGCCCGCTGTTGTTGGCGACGAAGGTGAACATGTCGTTGTCGGCGGCGTCGAGGATCCGGCCGTCGAAGAAGATGTCGTCGGAGGGGTCGGGGGTGCCGCGGTCGTCGACGCGGATGCCGAAGCCGTTGGGCCCGCTGTTGCGCATGTCCAGCGGGGTGGCGATGTTGCGGTTGATCTCGGTGAGCTCGGTGCCGATGACCGTGGCGTCGGCGTGGATGTCGCCGATGCGGAAGCTGGCCTGCGGCGCCGGGCCGTTGATCAGCAGGTTGTAAGCGCCGGTGGCCCGGCGGTAGTCGACACGCTCGGGGTCGAGCAGCTCGCGGTCGTCGGGGTCCTCGATCGAGCCGTCGACATAGCGCTGGGCGCTCTCGACGGAGACGAAGTAGCGCTCGCCCGCGACGACATTGAGCACCAGGCGCGCGTCGTACTGGGTGAAGGTGCGCTGCCCGAAGGAACCGATGATCGCGTCGGATCGCTCGCCCCGGACGACATCGTTGTTGATGCTGTAGCCGATCTGCTCGAAGTCGTTGTTGAAGACGCGCAGGGCCGAGTCGAGGTTGCTGTCGAAGGTCTTGGTGAGGCGGTTGGTGTTGGCGATCGCGCCGGTGGCGGCGTCGACGAACACATCCTCGAAGACGGTGTCGAGGCCGACGGTCTGGACCCAGATCTCCACGGTGCCGGTGTTCTGGGCCGTGAAGGTGTAAAGATCCGCGTCGTCTGGGGTAAAGATGCGGCCGATGTCGGTCAGACGGATATTGATCAGGCCCGAGCCGGGATGCTCGCGGAACTGGCGCTGGTTGATGCCGAAGCGGTTCTCCTGCGTGTTGATGTCGAAGAAGATGCTCGTGTCGCCGAAGGCGTTGGTCGCCAGCGAGATCGCGTTGGCGAAGCCGCCGGGGACGCGGGTGCTCAGGGGGTCGGTGATGCGGGAGTTGACATCGCCGATCACGCCGAAGTCGGGCGTGAAGCTGTCGCGGGGCAGGCCGTCCATCGTGAGCGAGATGTTGTAGCGGCCGGTGCCGTTGCCCGTCGCGTCGCTGACCTCGATGTAGTAGGTCTCGCCGCCCCAGAGGCCGTCGACGAGATCTTCCCCGCCGATCTCGAACGTCTGGACGAGCGTGTTGGGGTTGCCGCGCGAGGGGTCGAGCGAGCCGGCGGGGTCGGGGAAGGGCGGGGCGATCGTGTCGTTCTGGTAGATGAGGTTGAAGTTCGAGTCGTAGATGCGCAGGAAAGCGTTGACGAACGAGTCGGTCGGGCCGGAGATCGTGATCGCGGCGCGCGACGCGTGCCGGTCGTTGCGGTCCCAGACGTTGGCGGAGTTGTCGATGTCTTCGTTGGTGTCGTTGAAGGCCTCGATCGCGAAGACCGCGGTCCCCTCCGTCGGGTCGATGCCGTTGCTCGCGCCGCCGGTGAGCGGGTCAGAGAGTGGCACGGCCGAGTAGAAGAAGACATCGAACAGCGGGCTGTAGAAGACATCCCACCTGGCGATGCGGTTGGCGACCGTCGGGTTGTCGGGGTCGTCCAGGAAGAACTCGAACTCGCCGCCGACATACAGCGTCTCACGCTCCGAGGAGACGGTGATCGAGCCGTTCTGGTTGCTCAGGTTGCGGATGCCCGGCTCCTGCGCGTCGGGGACGGCCCGCAGCGCACGCACCGGCGCGTCGAAGCCCGGGCCCAGCGGCGCGACATCGAACAGGCTGTTCGTGTACGCCAGGTTCAGCATCGGCACGCCGCCGCGGGACTCCTCGAAGTCGCCGCCGATCACCAGGATCGGACGGACATCGCGGTCCGGGGCCGTGTCTGCGGGATCGACCGCGGCGAAGGCGCTGGCGAAGTCGCCCGCGGCGACCGGGGGCGTGTAGACCTCCAGCGCATAGATCGGGCCGGCGGGCGAATCGACGGGCGCGAGGAAGACATTCCGCGGGTTGTACGCGGGATCGTCGGGATCCTGCAGCGGGTCGGGCGAACCCCAGAAGAGCATGTTGCCGGTGAAGGTCGAGCCGCTGCCGGCGACCGTCAGCGTGTCCATATTGAGCGTGGCGCGGGTGGTGGTGTAGGAGGTGAAGTCGCCCGCGATCACGAGCTGAGCCGGGGTGAAGAACCCGTCGAACGGATCCTCCTCGTTGCCGCCGCCGGGCAGGCGGATGTCGTCGTCCTCGAAGCCGGCCTCGTAGACCGCCAGCGCGCGCACGGCGCCGCCGGTGACATTGATGCCCAGCTGCTCGGCACGCAGGCCGATCGGGACGCCCGGGCCGTGGCTGTAGAGGATGACATCGTCGTTGGTCGCGAACGAGCCGCCGATGATGAGCGACTCGGGCCGCTCGACCGGGTCGTCGACCTGCGGGACCACGGGCGGGCCGGGGTCGCCGTCGCGACCGTCGCCCGGCTTCTCGGGCTGGAACGCCTGCAGGGCGTAGACGACATCGCCGGGCCCGAAGCCGAGCTCGCCGCCGATGTTCGCCACGGCGCCGAAGTTCCCGCCGCGGAACGGGCCGATGTTGATGTCCGCCAGGCTGTTGGCTGCGATCGGGTCGACCCCGAAGTCGATGTTGCCGTCGAACTGTGAGAAGTCGCCGCCGATACCCAGGCGGAGCTGGTTGTCGGGGATGACCACCGGCGGGAGCGGGCCGTCGGAACCGTCGGGGTCCCATGTTTCGGGGAGGTAGGTCTCCAGCGCGTAGACCGGGCCATCGGGGTTGAGCAGGGCGAAGTTGGTCGCCCAGCTGTAGCGGCCCTCACCGGGGACCCACTGCCACGCCGCGAGGTTGCGCGTGGTGACGGGGACCGGGCCGAAGGGGGTCTGCAACTCCCAGACGAGCTCGAAGTCGCCGCCGATGACCAGGAACTCGTAGATGCCCTGCTGGACCGGCAGGGAGACGGTCTTCATCGCGTAGATTTCGGGCGTGTCCTGCCCGTTGGGGAACATGCCGAACTCGCCGTCGGTGTAGGTCTCGTTGGGCCCGACAAACCAGAACGAGCCCGCGTCGTAGTTGACCAGCCCGGGGCTGGCGACGGGGATGGTGCTGTTCAGCCAGGCGCCGCCGAAGCGGCCGCCCATGAACACAGCCTGGCCCTCCGAGTCGTTGTCGCCCTCGTGGGAGCCGATCATGTCCAGGGGCGCGACGAACTGGAAGAGGTCGGTGTCGCCCGCGTCGGCGAGGCGCCCTCGGCCCTGGGCCGACACGCGATAGGACAGGTCCAGCACGGGGTTCCCGTAGCTGTCCAGGACCGGGCTGGCGGGCCCGAAGTTGAGCGGGGTCGCCTGCGAGAACGAGCGCCGGAGGATTTCGGCGGGAGTGGGGTCCTCGCCGGTGCCGAAGTCCGGTGTGTTGGGGTGGTCGTCGACCAGCGCGGGGTCGTTGCCGCTGTTGTTGTTGGTGTGGTTGGCCTCGATGGCGAGGAAGACGCCCTTGCCGCCGGCCTGGTCGGGGCCGTCGACGATCAGGAAGTACTCCTGGCCGCCCTCGAGCCGGAGGTCGATCTGCGGGATGTTCCCGAACAGGTCATCGATAAAGATGATGACCTCGCCCTGGGTGTCCAGCAGGCGCATGCGCACATCGGCGCCCATCAGGCCGACCGCGGTCAGGATCGCCCGACCCTCGGCCACCGTCGTGAAGCGGAACAGCAGCGACGACCACGCCGTCGGCAGTTCCGCCTGGGCGGTGAAGATGCGGCTGATGCGGTCGAGGACGAGCTCTGTCGCCGCGGCGTCGCCGATGAGCTGGAACGCGCCCGTCGAGTTGACCACATCGGGGTCGCGGAACTCGTCGCTCCGAACTCTGAAGTAGAAGGTGTCGCCCGGATCGGCGTCGAACCAGAGGAAGGGGGAGGTCAGGAAGTTCGACTGACTGTCGGCGACAATGAAGTTGCCCTCTCCGTCGAACACCTCCAGCCGGGCGTCGAGCCAGTCGAGCTGCGGGCCCAATGGCCGGATGGCGCCGGTCACGAGGCTGTCGAAGTTCACCTCGACGCCGTCGTAGCGGGGGTCGTCGGGGAAGGGCACGGTGTAGCTGAAGTACAGCTCGTCCTGGCTGAATCGCTCGCCCGGGCGGGCGGGGTCTTCGAGGCCGAGCTCGCCGGTCACCGGGTCCAGCGGCCCCGCGTCGGGATCGAGGTTCGTGCCCGCGGGCACGAGCGTCCCGTTGAAGGCGGCGTCGAGCTCCTGCGAGCCCGTCCGCAGACGCAGGATGTACTCGCCGAAGGCGCCGGGGGCGGCCGGATCGGCCACCTCGCTCAGCACGCGGACGAAGTAGTCCTGATCGGCCTGGGCGACAAAGCCGTACCACGCGTCGGTCGGACGCCCGGAGGTCAGCACGCCGTTGCCCGTCGCCGGTCCGTTCTGGACGAAGAAGGGCAGGAGGTTGCCGTCGGCGTCGTAGACCTCAAGGGCGGTGTTGAGGCCGCTGCCGGTGTTCTGGGCGTCGGCGAGGATGCCGATGAAGTCTGTGTCGGCGAGATTGAACCGGAAGAGATCGAAGGCGTTGGAGACCTCGATCTCTCCGAAGTCGAAGCCGTAACCGTCCGTGATGGGGACGAAGACGGCGTCTTCGAAGTTCAGGGGATCGCCCGACAGAAGCACTCGAGGTTCGAGCTTGTCGAACATCTCGTGCATGCTGCTTTGGGCCCGTCCGGCTCTGGAGAAGATCCGGCCGGAGCTTCGGGTTGTCGAGCCACGGGCCTTCCATGCCCTGGCAAAGACTGAACACATCTGCCAACCACTCATCTTCGGGCTCCCTTCGTGTGCTCAGGCTCGTCCTGCCGATGCACCGCTTGGGGTTGAGGCCGCTTCGTCCGCATGGTGGGGCGGAGTGTACCGAAAGTGGCCGCTTGGTGCGGGCATCCGCCGCCCCGCCCTGGCAAGCGTCTGGCGACGCCGGGCTTTTCTGGGGCGAGTCCGCTGGGTGGAGGATAGCCGATCCGTGGGTCCGAACGCAACTGTTTCCGATCAAACACGGTGTTGTCGGCTTGTTTTGCGTTCCGGGGATCGGTTGGGGCCGGCGGTGCGCCCATCGCGACACGGTCCTCCTCCGGCCTTGTCATTTCCGCACGCCGCCCCGGACTGGTTCCAGAGCGCCGGTGTTCTTTCAGGCCGCAGGGGGGGCCACCTCACCGCGCCCCGCAAGCGACAGGGCATCGCGGACAACGGCTTCGGCGAGGATCGACCCCGCGTCGTACACCGACAGGCCGTTGCTGCCCGGCTCGACCGCCAGCGGCGCTTCCGACGAGGCGAGGACGATCCCCTCGCACCCCCGGGCCTCCAGATTCCGGATGATCTGGCGCACTTTTTCGCGCGAGCTGGTGCGGACCTCACCTTTGAGCAGCTCGTCCACGATAATCCGGTCCAGATCCTCCGCTTCGTCTCCGTCGGGGCTGAGCACCTGGATGCCGCGGAGCCCGAGGTGGGTCTGATAAGTCGAGGCGGCCGTCACCCATCGCGTTCCGATCAGGCCGACGGTGCTCCGGCCCTCGCGGGCGATCGCGTCGGCGACGGCCTCGGGCATCGAGCGCCAGGGGATCGGTGTCTCGTGCTCGGCCAGGTGCAGGGCATACTGGACAGCGTGGTCTGGAGTGACGCAGACCTCGGCGCCCGCCGCCGCAACAACTTCCGCGGACTTGCTCAGCAGCGCGGCGACCCCGTGCCAGTCGCCGAGCCGGATCGCGTTGAGGTAGCCGGCGAGGGGCTCGTTGTGCATGGAGACGCGGAGCTGCGCGTTCGGCCCGCCGATCCTGTGGGACTGGCGGGAGAGTTCGCGGATGAACAGAGCGGCGCCCTCCGGGCTGACACCGACAATACCGATGTGCTTGATCACGGCGACGCCTCCGTTGCGTTGGCCTCTCCTTCGATCCTGCTATGGTGGGCGATATCGGGCCCCGCGTCAATGAAGATTTCCCGATCCGAGAGCGACCAGTCCTGCCCCGCCCGCGGCCCAGCCCCGGTTCTGGGCGTGGGTTTGGGGATCCTTTGTGTCCCGACCCAAGATGTTGGGCCGGTTGTGGCATCGGGCCGGTGTTGGGGTCTGTACCCCCTATTGGCTGCCTCGGGGTGTCGGTTCGCTCGTGGAGCGGAAGAGGTGGTGGGCGTGCATGGGCGTTGAAGAGCTGCCGATCATCGCGGTGCTCGGTGCGCTGCTGGTCGCTTCGGGCCTGGCCTCGGGCACGGAGACGGCGCTGTTCAGGCTGTCAGAGTCGGAGCGTCGGATTGTTCGGGAGCGTCGTCCGGTGGGCGGGGCCGCCCTGGACCGGCTGCTCGGCGCCCCGCGCTCGCTGCTGATAACGATCCTCCTGCTCAACATGAGCGTGAACATCCTGTACTTCGTCTTCTCCAGCGTGCTGGCGATGCGGTCGGAGCACGCGGCGTGGAAGGCGGGGATCGGCGTCGCGTCGGTGCTGCTTCTGATCCTGCTGGGCGAGGTGCTGCCCAAGCTCCTGGCCGGCGCCCACAGGCTGACCTACGCGGCGGTGGTTGCCGGGCCGCTCCTGGTCGTCAGCCGGGCGCTCTCGCCGATCCGTGTCTTTGTCGATTGGTTCATGGTGACGCCTGTCACGCGGCTGGTCGGGGCGGGCGAACTGGCCGAGCCGGTGTCGCACGACGACCTCCGTCGGCTGGTCGAGTCGGGCGTCGATCACGGGGCGATCAGCGAGGAGGAGCGTCGGCTGCTTTCAGAGGCGATCCGCCTGGGCCGGCGCAAGGCGTCGGAGGCGATGACGCCCAGGACACGCATCCCGTGGATCAGCCGCCAGCAGAGACGGGGCGAAGTGCTGCGGGTGGTCAGGAGGACCGAGCGGACTCGCCTGCCTGTGCGTTCCGACGACGACCATCCGGCGGGGTTTCTCGATGTGAAGTCGTTCCTGATCGGCAGCGAGGCGATGGGCAACGACGCGGCGATCTCGCCCGAATATGTCGCCCCGGCGAAGTTTGTGCCCGAGACGGTGAGCATGGACCGCCTCCTGGATTTCTTCAGAGAGTCCGGCGAGCATGTGGCGTTCTGTGTCGACGAGCACGGGTCGATCACGGGGATGATCCAGATCGAGGACATCGCGCGGGCGATGTCGGTGCCGCCGCCGGGCGGGGGCGGCGGGCTGCTGTCGCGCGTGATGCTGATCGGGCTGCAGACCTGGCTTGCGCCGGCGCTGACGCCGGTGCGCGACCTTGCCGAGAGCGACAGTGGTTTCGCGGATCTGGCCGACGCGTTTGGCGAGCGGGTGCAGACGCTCGGTGGCGTGCTGCAGGCGGCGCTGGGGCGGATGCCCGAAGCGGGCGACCGCGTGACGGTCGGTCGCATCGAGCTCGAGGTCGACCGGGTGAAGGGCCGTGCGGTCGATAGCGTGGTGCTGCGCGTGCTCGATGAACCCGAAGAAGAACAGCGGGAGCCGCTCTGATGACTCCCGAGGTGCTCTTCTGGTCGGCGCTGTGCGTGCTGGGGCTCTTCGGCTCTGCGGTCTGCAGCGGCATGGAGACGGGGTACTACCGGCTCAACCGCGTGACGCTCGCGGTGCGTTCAGAGCGTGAGGCGGGCGCGAAGCTGCTGCGCGGCATGGCCGACAAACCCCAGGGGCTGCTCGCCTCGCTGCTGATCGGCAACAACGCGTTCAACTACATCGGCGTCCTGGGGCTGACGGCGCTCCTTGAGATGCGCGGGTACAGCGAAGCGAAGATCGTCGTGCTCAACGCGCTGGTGCTGACGCCTGTGGTGCTCGTGTTCTGCGAGTCGACCCCGAAGGAACTTTTCCGCCGCCGGGCCGACGAATGGATGTATCCGCTCGCCCGTCCGCTGTGGGTGATGCGGACGGTGTTCGCGGCGACGGGTTTTCTGGGGTTGGTTGTCGGCTTTGCGCGGCTTGTGGGCCGGATCGGCGGGATCGCGCCCGAGCCGGCGCTCAGCCGCCGGGAAGAAGTGGCGGCGCTCCTGTTCGAATCGGCGTCGGAGGGGGTGATCTCCGAGAGCCAGCTCCGGATCGTGCAGCAGGCGATGCGACTGGGTCGTGCGGATGTCAAGAGAGTGATGGTCCCGTGGCGGCGTGTGCTCACGGTCGACGCGGGGTCGAGCCGCGAGGAGGCGTTGGCGGTGTTCGCCGAGGCGGTGCACACGCGGGCGCCGGTGGTCGACGCGAACGGGAGCGTGGTGGGGGTGCTCAACAGGCTGCACCTGCACGCGCACCCGGACCGGACGATCGAGTCGCTGATGACGCCCGCCGCGACGCTGCACCCGCAGATGCGGGTGACGGTCGCGCTGGCGAGGCTCCGCGAAGCGGACTCGCCCATCGGGATTGTGATGGGGCCGACGGGTCCGGTGGGGCTGGTCACGCCCAAGAACCTCATCGAGCCGCTGGTGGGCACGCTGGAGCAGTGGTAGAACGGGCGTAGGTGGGGTCTGCGACTCGGTGCGGAATAGCGGGGCCCGCTCGGCCGATATCAGTGTGAAGCATTGCCTCCGATGCCGCCCTGTCCGCAGGGCGGTCGGGGGTCGACGCCAGCGCCTTGCGGCGCGCAAGCATAAAGGAACGCACCATGATCGCGAGCGGTACGAACGGGAAGGGTCGACGCCGGTTGGGCGCAGTTTCTGGAGGCACGCTGCTGGCGATCGCGGTGCTGCTGACGCTGGTGATCTTCCTGACGGTGCGGATCGGCGGGTCGACCGCCCCGACACCCGAGGTGTTCTCGGAGACCGCCTCGGAGACGCTCGCTGCGGCGATCGAGCGGTCCCGGAGCGAGGGCCGGCCGGTGTTCGCGCTGGTGACGGCCGACTGGTGCCCGCCCTGCCAGACCTACAAGCGCACGACGCTCGCCGATGAGTCGGTGCAGCGGATGCTCCGCGAGCGAGCGATCCCCTTCTACATCGACGCCGATACGCAGCAGAACGACCTGCGCACGCTCTCGTCGCTCGGGCTCGATGTACGGGGCATCCCGGCGACGGTGATTATCGCCGACGGCAGAATCGTGGCCCATCCGACGGGCATACAGAGCAAGGGTGACATCGAGTCGCTGCTCGCCCGCGCCGGGGGCTGAGGTTCTCTGCTGAAATCTGGGGCGGATTCCGGGTTGCGTCGGGATCCCGATCTGGTAGGCTGCGCGTCGGCGCGGCCTCTTTCTTGCGCGGCCTGTTTCGGGTCGTGCGGCGGGGCCGCCGGTGGTGATTTTCTGGCCACCTCGTGGGCAAGAAGGAGAGCTGCGATGTTGATCCGTGGTCGAATGTACGGATTCTGTGCCGCCGGGCTTCTGCTCGCTTCGCCCTGTGTCGCGCAGACGGAGTTGACGACCGAGCTTGTGGCCGACGGTTTTTCGCGTCCGGTGTTTGTGACGGCCCCGCCCGGCGACACCGAGCGGCTGTTTGTCGTCCAGCAGCGCGGGCTGATCCGGATCATCGAGCTGGGCTCGGGAAGCGGGCCGGGCACGGTGCGGAGCACGCCGTTTTTGGACTTCACCAATTTCGTCAGCCAGAGCGGCAACGAGCGCGGCCTGCTCGGCATGGCGTTCCACCCCGACTATGAGAACAACGGCTTCTTCTACATCAATTTCACCGATTCGCAAACGCACAACACCCGCATCCTGCGTCTCTCGGTCTCCCCGACAGACCCGAATGTCGCGGCGCTCACCGGCATCACTTCCGTGATCGGCATCAACCAGCCGTTCAGCAATCACAACGGCGGGTGGACAGCATTCGGGCCCGACGGGTATCTCTACTTCAACGCCGGCGACGGGGGCAGCGGCAACGACCCGCAGAACCACGGCCAACGCACCGACACACTCCTCGGCGCGATGCTCCGCATCGATGTCGACGGCGACGATTTCCCCGGCGATCCGGACAACAACTACGCGATCCCGCCCGACAATCCGTTCGTCGGCTCCAGCGGGCGCGACGAGATCTGGTCCTACGGCCTCCGCCACCCCTGGCGCAACAGTTTCGACCGGCACACCGGCGACCTCTGGATCGCCGATGTCGGTCAGAACGCGCGCGAAGAGGTCAACTTCCAGCCCGCCTCCAGCACCGGGGGCGAGAACTACGGCTGGCGTCTGCGCGAGGGCTTGATCGCCACGCCCGGTTCGGTCGGCGGGCCCAGGCCTCCGGGCAATGTCGACCCGATCTGGGAGTACAACACCGGTGTGGACGGCTGCGCTGTGACCGGCGGGTATGTCTACCGGGGCTGCCGCATCAACGATCTGTGGGGCACTTACTTCGTCGGGGACTTCTGCTCGGCCCGGATCTGGAGCTTCACCTACGACGGTGAGAATGTGAACGACCTGCAGGAGCGTCAGGGCGACATCCAGCCGCCCTCGGGCTCGATCACGCAGATCTCCTCGTTCGGCGAGGACGCCAAGGGCGACCTGTACATCGTCAGCCTGAGCGGGCGAGTGTTCAGGCTGATCGCCGCCGACGGGTACAACGGGTGCGAGTGTCCGGCGGACTTCTCCGGTCCCGCGGGCGTTCCCGACGGTATCGTCGACGCCGACGACTTCTTCGCGTACCTCGCGCTCTTCGCCGACGGCGATCCGCGTGCGGACCTCACCGGCCCGGACGGCGTGCCCGACGGCGTGATCGACGCGGACGACTTCTTTGAGTTCCTTGCCTTGTTCGCCTTGGGCTGCTGAGCC
This sequence comes from Phycisphaerales bacterium, assembly GCA_007694925.1. GTDB lineage: Bacteria > Planctomycetota > Phycisphaerae > Phycisphaerales > UBA1924 > SLFH01. The sequence goes on from REET01000305.1 coordinate 20,515, forward strand.
CGGGCGCATCGATCTCTGGGGGGCGTCGCGGCTCGCCTTCGGGCGGGCCGCGGCTTTTTTACTTCGCAGCGCCGGCCCGGACGATCCAGCCCCCGCCGAGGACGCGGGCCGGTTCGCTTGCGTCGTAGAGCACGATCGCCTGCCCGGGGGCGACGGCTTCCTGGGGCTCGTCGAACTCGACACCGAACGCCGCGCTGCGCCCAGAGGGCGTCGGGGCGTCGAGGTCGGGCAGCACGCGGACGGTCGCGGGGCAGTCGTGCCCGTGGGCGCGGTAGCGTGCGACGACGCGCATGGGCTCGGCGGGCGATGGCGGATCGATCAGCCAGTTGGCCTCCGCGGCCGTGCAACTCGAAGAGAGCAGCGAGGCCCGCTCGCCGACGGTGACGGTGTTGGTCACCGGGTCTTTGCCGACGACGAAGATCGGGTGGCCGAGGGCGACGCCGACGCCGCGGCGCTGGCCGATGGTGAAGCGGTGCTGGCCCGCGTGCTCGCCGAGTGGGGCGCCGCTCTCATCGACGATCGTGCCCTTGCGCGCGAGCTCGGGGCGTCGGCGTTCGACAAGGCCGGCGTAGTCGTTGTCGGGGACGAAGCAGATCTCCTGGCTGTCGGGCTTGTCGAAGGTGGGCAGGCCGAGTTCTTGCGCCTTGTCGCGGACCTCGTCCTTGGTCATCTCGCCGACGGGCAGGAGCATCTCGTCGAGGCGGGCTCGCGGCGCACCGAAGAGCACATACGACTGGTCCTTGGGTTCGTCGACGCCTCGCAGGAGGGCGGGCGAGCCGTCGCGATGCGCGACGCGCGCGTGGTGCCCGCTGGCGACAAACTGTGCGCCCATGCTGTGGGCGTACTCGTGCAGGCGGCCGAACTTCAGCCAGTCGTTGCAGCGCACGCACGGGTTGGGCGTGCGGCCCTGTGCGTACTCGCCGACGAAGTAATCGATGATCCGCCCGAACTCCTTCTTGAAGTTGACGACATAGAAGGGGATGCCGAGCTCGGCGGCGACGAGCCTCGCGTCGGCCGCGTCGTTGATCGAGCAGCAGCCCTGCTTGCCGATCTTGATGCGTCCGGCGTCGTCGCGGTCTTCGGCGTTGCAGACGCCGCGGAGGGCGTCGTCGGCGATGGGGGTGTCGAGCGTTTCGCCTGGCGAGCCGAGGCGCATGAACACGCCGATGACCTCGCAGCCCTGGCGCAGCAGGGTCGCCGCGGCGACGGAGGAGTCCACGCCGCCGGACATGGCGACGAGCACCCTCGACCCCGGGGGCGGGGTGTATTCAGATCCGAAGCGCGACGGCATGGGGGATGTTAGAGGGGCTCGGGCGTCAGCGTGGAGGCCCTGGCCCGCAGGCGCTCGTCGCGAGCGTCGGCCTCGTGGCGGCAGCGGATCGACCATCTCGTCAGCCCGGCGAGGCGGAAGTACGCCCGGAGGTAGAGAATAACACCCAACGGGATCAGCAAAGTCACGACGACCGCAGCCAGCCCGATCGCGACGCCGATCGCTCCGCCCGGCACGCCGAAGGTGAACACCAGCCCCAGCAGCACCCCCGCGCACCCGACGCCGATGCCCGAGAACGCCAGGCCGCTCGCGAACTCGTCGCCGAACGCCCACGAGGCGAGCCCGCTCAGGTGCAGCGCAAACGGGATCAGTCCGAGGCTGGCGATCGCGAACAGGATTCCGGCGGTGGCTGCGTAGACGAAATCGTTGGGATACATGATCAGCCACGCGTACGCAGCGGTGTGGTAGAAAAACCAGCACATCTGCGTGCCGCGGCAGATCCAGCGCACGACCGCCGAGGGGCGCGTGCCGGGCTTTGTAAACCGCAGGATCGAATCGCGCCTGGAAGTGATCTCCCAGACGCCGAAGAGATAGATCAGCGAGCCGAGCATGCCGATCAGGTGGGCGGCGCCGTTGTAGTGGGGGAGCGAACTCTCCGGGAAGTAGTACCTTCCGAAGAACGGCACATGGTGCAGCACGCCCACGGCGAGCCACAGCCCGTACGCGACGATGCACACGCCGGCGCCGAGGGCGAGCGCCGTGGTGGAGAGGAAAGTCCGTCGGAGGTAGGGGATCGGGGTGTCGTCGTAGCGCGTGGTTTTCGCGGTGCTGCTGCGGTGGGCGGGCTTATTGCCGCAGGCCGGGCAGGGGGCGAAGCGCCCGTACCCTGTCAGCTCGAAGCCGCAGCCGGAGCAGAGGCGTTGAGACGGAAACGACTTTGTCTGCTGCACGCTTGGGCTCCGGCTATTCGGGTTCCAGCGGGATGGGGTCGTCGTCGCTGCGTCGCTCGATGCGGTGGATGTTCTTCGGGATCGGTGCGCCCGCGGGGGTGTCGGATGACTTAGATATTTTGGAAAACGCGGCGTCGAATTCCGCATCGCGCTGGGCGTGGCTGGCGCCGCCGGGGTTGTGGGCGGCCGCGGACTTGGGCTTGGCCCGGCGAGCCTGCTTCCGTGCGGTCTCCTCGGCTCTGTCCCTTTCCCGCTGATCCCGCGCCTGGGCGTCGTGCCAGTTGCGGATCGCCCAACTGGTTGTCCCGGCGAGAGTCACGCACGACCAGAGGTAGATGAAGACCGCGAAAATCACCGAGAGGAACATCGCGATAGAGACGAAAACAACGATGAAGCCGATGAGACCCGTCGGCGCGCCACCGGTGAGCGTGAGCAGCCCGAACCACGCAACAGGCAGGCCCAGCCCCCACGCCGAGGCGTTCAGTCGGCTGGCGACGCCGTCGTCGCACGCCCACCCCGCGAACCAGGCGAGCTGCGCGGAGAAGGGAACCAGCCCGATCGCCGCGATCGTGAAGGTCGCCGCAACGATCACGCGGAAGATGTCGTGCGAGACATAACCCTGAATGTACAGCACGGCGAGCCCGTGGCTGACGAACCAGAGCGACTGTGTGCCTCGGTTGACCCACCGCAGGTGCTTGAACTCCAGGCGCGTGACCTCTCTCGACAACGAGGGCGACTCGCGGGGCGCCGTCATCACCCAGACGCCGACGAAGTACATGGCGCTGCCGATCACCGAGACCACGCGCACCGCGGGCTCGCCCCCGTACCAGTACGAGAGATAGGAGACGGTCGCGATAAGGGCGCCCAGAGCGAGCGTCCACATGGCGTACTGCACCCTTCGGAGATACGCCAGCGGGGCGCGGCCGAACACATCGTGCTTGCGGGGCTGGCCCTTCGTGGGGCGTGAGATCTTGCCGCACTCGGGGCAGCGTTCGCCCGCGGGCAGGCCAGCGCGGTCGTAGCCGCAGAACGGGCAGTGGTCTTTGGCGATGGCCTTCGCGCTGGCGCTGTTCATGGGCACGGAGCGGCCCTCCCCGGCGTGAGTCGCCTCTGTGAGTGGTGGGCTGGCGGGACACCCGCCGACGGGTTGGACGCACGACCCGCTCGAAAGTTCCCACGGGATCGGCGCGTCTTTTCTTTCCTGTGTAGCATGCCCGAATGCAAGACGAACCGCAAGAGGAAGTCGGCCCTCCCGCTCCAGAAATCGACGCCGAGGCCTGGGGGCCGATGTTCGGGCTCTTTGCGGAGCTCGGCATCGTTGCCGGGGCGATCACAGCCGCGGTGGTGATCCACTGGCTGGTCTATCGCCTTGTTCGGCGTCTGGCCGATAATCCCGAGACCCAGGTCGCCGACGAGGTCGCCCGCAGGCTGCGCGGGCCGACGCTGATCCTCGTGGTTGTGCTGGCCTTCCGCCTGACACGACCGGCCCGCAATGTCCCGACGGAGTTGGCCGAGGTCGTGCGCCAGGTGATGTCGATCGCGATCATCGTCCTGATCGGCTGGACGCTGATCGTGATGATCGGGGCGGCGTCCAAGGCGATGACG
>REET01000146.1 GCA_007694925.1 Phycisphaerales bacterium
AGCGCTGAAGTCGGGTGGACCCGTCCTCAGCGTCCGGCCGTTTGCACTTTTTCAGCACGGATCGGCCGCCGCCGTGCGCAAAGTTCCGTTGTTTCGTCCCCCTCAGCCGACGCTTCGTTCGACCCGGCGCGAGGCTTCCGGTGCGCCGCGTGCGTTCGGCGTCGATGAAAGGGGGACGATCATGGGTGATGCAGGCGTGGGTGCGGATATGTTCCGGTTGATGCGGGCTGTCAGGAACGCGTCGGGGCTGTCAGCGTCGTGCAAAGCGGTGCTGTTTGTGCTGGCGACTTACGCAGATCGGGAGCGGCTGGAGTCATACCCGTCGGCGGCGACGATCGCCAACGGCGCGGGTGTTTCCGAGCGGACGGCCAGACGCCTGCTCGGCGAACTCGACGCCCGCGGGCTGGCCGTGGCGGTCGGCAGCACCCGGCGCGCGACGCTCGTGCGCCGTCTGCGGCTGGAGGCGATCGAAGCCCTCGCCCGTCGCACGGTCACCAAGGCCCCGGACACATCGCCCGCCCGGTCGGCGGCGCTCCTTGGCGTCACGACCGCCAGGGGAACTTCGGCGGGGCCGCCGCCCTGTCGTTCGGGCGCGCAGGCCATGACATCGGGCGCAGATGACCCTGTCACGGCGACACCCGAACCATCCAACCATGAACACCCAGAGAGAACAACGCCGCAAGACGAAGAGCCGTACTCGGTCCGCTTTGCGCGGTGGAGGCGTGAGCGACAAGGGGCTGATGGTGGGATGGTTCAACAGCCGGGTTCCGGCTCGCAGCGGAAGAAGCTGGCCCTCGACGAGGCCGAGGACTCGCTGAGCGATTCGCCGGGGGCGAGGCTCGCGCTCCTGAACAGGCTGGGCGTTCTGGGCGTCAACGCGGAAAGAATCGCCGCCTGCCAGAGCCTGACCTCCGGCAAGATCTTGCGCATCGCCAGGGATGTCAGGGCCGACCGGACCGTTCGCAACACCGGGGCGGTGATGACGGCTCGACTCGCTGCCGCGGCGGGTGTCGACCTGAACAAGCGCCGACCGCTCAGCGACGAAGAGAAAGCGGCGGTCGCCCGCATCGAGCAGCTCAGGCGCAGCCGGACCAAACCGCCCGAGCCCGACACGGTCGCCGAAGCCATCGACGCGTTCACCGCCGACCCTCACCGCCCGACCGCGTTCTCGTGATGGCGGATCACCGGTTTCGCGTTCGCCGCGAGTTCCACCGCGATCACATCGATCCGCAGCGGGCGGTCGGTCCAGGCGTTGGCTCGTTTGAGGCGTTCGCCCAGGCGGATGAGTTTGTCGGCCTTGGCGCGTGTGATGGCCGCTTCGGGCGCCGGAGAACGGCCCGCCTCCCCCGCAGAGACCCGGCGCGTCTTGACCTCCACCAGCACGATCGTCCGCCTGTCGGGCGCTTCGCAGAGCAGGTCGATCTCGCCGCCGGGCAGCATCGCGTTGCGCCGGAGCACGCGGTAGCCGAGTGCTTTGAGGTGCTTTTCGGCGAGGTGTTCGCCGCGGCTGCCGGTCGCGTGGTGCTCGCCCGCCCGCTCCCACACGCCCCGTCGCAGGCCCAGCGCCCCGGCGACGCGCCCGACCAGCCCCATCACCTCGCGCCGTTCCGGCCCTGCTCGGGCGGGAGGTAGCGTTGGATGGCGATCTCCATGAGCCGCCGGTGCATGACCTCCATCTCGGTGAAGCTGGCGCGCCGGACGAGGCGTTCGATGAGCTCTTCCTGCGACTCGAGCAGCATGGTGTTCTCCAACTGCGACCGAAGCTCGCGCTGCGCGTCGATCAGCGGGACCGATCTGCGGTCGATCTGTTCGAGCATGATCCAGAAGACGAACGGCTGGGCCTCGATCGGTCCGGCCCACTCGCCTTTGGTCAGCTCGCGCACCGCCTCGTTGACCGTCTCGCTGCTGAAGAACGACGCCTCTTCAAGAGGCCCACGCAGCGTGAAGGCGATCCGACCCGGCTCGTCGGAAACGAACCCGTTGTCGGGCATCGCCGCGACCTCCACGAACGGCAGCCCCTCGTCCAACGCGTTCTGGATCCGCTCGATCGACTCGGGCCGGCGCTGGCTCACGCGGATCATCCGGAAAACGACGCTCGCCTCGGGGTTGAAGCGCTCGAACTGCCGCTCGTACGCCTCCTCGATCCGGCGCCACGGCACGCTCGCCCGCCGGCGCAGCGGCTCGAAGATCAGTTCCTGGATGACCATCATCGTGCCGGTCCGCTCGAGGTACTCCTCGTAGGTGCGGTCGGGGTCCTCGGCGCGACGCCGAGCCGCGCTGCCCACGCCCCCGGCCCTTCTCGCCTCGCCCTCGCGCACCAGGTCGAGGAACCCGCGCACGCCGAAGCGACGCTGCTCGCTGGGCAGCTTCGAGATCGCCTCGGCCCGCAGCAGTTCTTCGTTGCGCAGCTCTTCCAGCGCGACCGCGAGCGTGCGCGAGGTCCGCCGGATCCACTCCTCGCGGGTCATCTCCCCCAGACGCACCTGGCGAGCCGTCGCCCGCAGCGCAGCGTCCGGACTCCGGAACACCGCCGAGGCGTAGATCGCCTTGCCGTTGATGTCGCCGACCTTCGCGTCGACGGTCGTCATCGGCAGCATCGCCGGGGCCGGCTCGGCCAGTTCTTCGGGCTCGGGTTCCTGTGCCTCGGCGACACGCACCTGCGAGGGGTCGATCCCGCCCGAGGCCTCGCGCGGCGTGATCCGCGGCGCAGCACGGAGGCGCTCCTCGCTGACCGCCACGCTGTCGATCGGACGCGAGACCGAGAGCGTCCGCGGACGCTCCTCCGAGCTCGGCGCGGCGGGCCTGGATGAACGGGCGTTCGTCGGCGCGGCAGAACCCGGCTCGGCGAACGCCGAGGCCTCCACCGGCGTCGCCTTGCGGGAGAACTCGACCCCGGAAAAGCCAGCCGTGCGGCAACCGCCGGCCAGCAAAGCCAACGCCATCGCCCCGGGCACGCACAGCCTCGCTCGATGCTTCATGTTCGGAGTCTACACCCTCAGCCCGGGCATCGGCCCGGCCCGACCCCTAGAGTGCCCCGAGAATCGACAGGCCCCGCCCTCCCGGCCGCTCCGGGGTGAGGTTGGCCGACGCGCAACGACGGAAAGGAAGGCGCCGACCATGGCCGAGCAGCAGCCCGAGCAGCCCAAGATCATCATCGACTCGGACTGGAAAGCCCAGGCCCAGGCCGAGAAGGAACGCCTCAAGCAGGCCGAGCAGCAGAAGCAGCCCGGCCCCGGCGAACCCGGCGAGGAAGACCCCAACCGCCCGATCGACTTCGACGACATCGTCCGCATGCTCGCCTCTCAGGCCCTGATGTACCTGGGCGCGATCCCCGACCCCGAGTCCGGGCGGGCCATCCTCGCCCCCGAGATGGCCAAGGCCCACATCGACATGCTCGGCGTCCTGGAGGCCAAGACCAAGGGCAACCTCTCAGAGCGAGAGGACAAGACCCTCCGCTCGATCCTCAACGAGCTCCGCATGCAGTTCGCCGAAATCAGCAAGGCCATCGAGAAGGCGATCGCCGAGGGCAAGATCAAGCCCTCCGACATCGCCGGCCCCCGAGGCGCCGGCCCGATGCCCGGCGGCCCATCGCCGATGGGCGGCTGACCCCCCGGCAGGCCCTGAAACACTCTAAAATTCTTGTCTGGCAGCAATCACGCCGATCTCATCGGACACGGGTTGCTACAGTGACCACCCGCTGGGCCGGAGGCGTCGCGGCGCCTGTCCGGCCCGGAACTACGGAGGTATGCGCGTGTCGGAAGCAAAGAGCAGCGACAAGGGCTCGGGCCAGAGTTTTCTTGCAAGGCACCACTTCCTCTTCCGCCGCCTGCACTCGCTGACGGGCATCGTCCCGATCGGCGTCTTCCTGATCGCCCACCTGACGACCAACTCGTCGATCCTGTGGGGCAAGTTCGCCGGGCACGCCCCCGAGGGCTCCTCGGTCCTCCAGGGCGGGGCGCACTACTTCCAGGAAGAGGTGCACTGGATCCACAACGGCATCCCGCACCTGCTGCTGATCGAGATCACCCTCTGGGTCTCGATCGCCTTCCACGCCGGGCTCGGCTTCATCTACGCCAAGACCGGGCGGAGCAACGCGACCCGCTACGCCTACCAGGACAACTGGCGCTACACCCTCCAGCGATGGTCGGGCTACATCGGGATCATCTTCATCTTTTATCACGTCGCCACGCTGCGATGGGGCTGGACCTTCCTGATCCCCGGCGGGACGAAATGGGACCACAACTTCGCCTCCTCGACGCTCGCGGCGGCGCTGCAGGGCAGCTATGACGGGTTCACGATGGGCGGCCTGCTCGTTTCGGCCCTGTACTTCATCGGCGTGACGCTGCTGGTCTTCCACTTCGCCAACGGGCTGTGGACCGCCGCGATCAGCTGGGGCATCACCGTCTCCGAGCAGGCGCAGAAGCGGTGGGGCGCCGTCTGCCTGGTGCTCGGCGCCGGGCTGATGGTCGCGGGGTGGAGCTCGATCGTCGGCTTCCTGCTGCTCGACCCGGCCGAGGCCGAAGAAGTCGAGCGGATGCTCCTGAAAGAGCGGGGAACCGAGTCGGCGGTGATCGTTCCAGACGCCCCCGCACGCATCGAAACAGCCGGATCTGTCGAACAGCCCTGATGATGGACTGTCCGGAGATTCGCCCTCTCCGGAAGGAGCAAAACGCGATGAGCGCAGAGAATCGGGTGATCGTCGTGGGGGGCGGGCTGGCGGGTCTGGCAGCCGCGGTCCGCGTCGCAGAGGCCGGCCTCCCCGTCGACCTCTTCAGCCTCGTGCCCGTCAAGAGGTCGCACTCGGTCTGCGCCCAGGGCGGCATCAACGCATGCAACGAGGTCGCACGCCAGCAGGGCTACAGCGAGTACCAGCACTTCGACGAGACGATCTACGGCGGCGACTACCTCGCCGACCAGCACCCCGTCCTCGAGATGGCCAACTGGGCCCCCAAGGTCATCGACCTGCTCGACCGCATGGGCGTCCCCTTCAACCGCACCAGCGAGGGCAACCGCGACCTCCGCCTCTTCGGCGGCAGCCTCTTCAAGCGCACGCACTTCGCAGGCGCGACCACCGGCCAGCAGCTCCTCTACGCCCTGGACGAGCAGACGAGGCGCTATGAGGCCGAGGGGCTGGTCAAGAAGTACGAGTTCTGGGAGTTCCTCTGGCCCGTCACCGAGGGCGAGGGGGAGGGCCGGCGCTGCGTCGGCATCGTCGCCCAGGATATGCGCACGATGCAGATCCGCCCCTTCAGGGCCGACGCGGTCGTCATGGCCACCGGCGGGTGCGGGCTCGTATTCGGCAAGAGCACCAACTCGATCATCTGCAACGGCGGCGCCGCGGCCCGCTGCTACCAGGCCGGCGCGTGGTACGCCAACCCCGAGATGATCCAGGTCCACCCGACCGCCATCCCGGGCGCCGACAAGTGCCGCCTCATGAGCGAGTCCGCCCGGGGCGAGGGCGGACGCGTCTGGGTGCCCCGCAAGAAAGGCGATCGGCGCAAGGCGGACCAGATCCCAGAGGACGAACGCTGGTACTTCCTGGAAGAGAAGTACCCCGGCTACGGCAACCTCGTCCCGCGCGACATCGCCACACGCGAGATCTTCGATATCTGCGTCAACCAGCACATGGGCGTCGACGGCGAGAACCAGGTCTACCTCGACCTGACGCACAAAGACCCCGACTACCTCACCCGCAAGCTCGGCGGGATCATGGAGATCTACGAGAAGTTTGTCGGCGACGACCCGCGCAAGGTCCCGATGAAGATCTTCCCGGCCGTGCACTACAGCATGGGCGGCCTCTGGACCACCTTCACCCCCGGCTCTTATACGCCCGAGACACCCGTCGGCGAGCACAAGCCGGGCATGGTCCCGCCCGTCGACGCCCAGCCCGGGCACGGGCTTGCGATCGGCGCCCCCAACAACTCGATGACCAACATCGACGGGCTGTACGCCTTCGGCGAGGTCAACTTCGCTTACCACGGCGCCACCAGGCTCGGCGCAAACGCCTTGCTCTCTTGCATCTTCGACGGGCTGTTCTGCGGCGTCTCGGTCGTCAACTTCGTCAAGGGCGACCGCGTCAGGGAGGCCCCGGCCGAGTCGCTCCCCTCGCAGGTCTTCGACCGCTTCGTCGAGCAGGAAGAGGCCAAGGTCAAGAAGCTGCTCGACTCTGTCCAGATGCGGGGAGAGATCGCCCCCGAGCACAACGGTTACACCATCGCCAACGAGCTCGGCGTCGAGATGAACGCCGCCTGCACCGTCGTCAAAACCGAGGGCCGCCTCAAGAAGTGCATCGAGAAGGTCCGCGAGCTGCGTGAGCGCTACTCGAAGGTCGTGATGTCCGACTCGGCCGCCTGGAGCAACCAGAGCCTCAGCTTCGTGCGCGCCACCGGCGACATGCTCGTCATCGCCGAGCTGATCGCCAAGGCGAGCCTGGAGCGGGAGGAGAGCCGAGGCTCGCACTACCGCCTGGACTTCCCCGAGCGCGACGACGATCGGTTCCTCAAGACGCTGGTGGGCGAGTACGACCCCGCATCCGACGAGCACAAGATCTCCTTCCGCGAGATCGACACCAGCCTCGTCAAGCCCCGCCCCCGCACCTACGGACGCGTGGACGCCAAGCCGCAGGACAAGAAGGAAGCCGTCGCCCAGAGCTGACGGAGAATCACCATGGTCGCAGACAACACCCCCAGCGCCGACAACGCACAGGAAACCTCCACGCCCGAGGGCTCGGGCCGGGCCCGGAAGGTCCGCTTCCGCATCAAACGCTGCGAGGGGCCGGGCAAGCCCGTCTACTGGCAGACCTTTGCCGTCCAGACCGAGCCGGGCGCAAACATCATCTCGTGCCTGCAGAAGATCGCCGAACACCCCGTCACCGTCGAGGGCGAGCGCACCACGCCGGTCACATGGGACTCCGGCTGCCTCGAAGAGGTCTGCGGCGCCTGCACCATGGTCATCAACGGGCGCGTCCGCCAGTCCTGCTCGGCGCTCATCGACCGCATCGCCCCCAACGACGGCGACGAGGTCGTCCTCGAACCCATGAGCAAGTTCCCTGTCATCCGCGACCTCTGGGTCGACCGCCAGCGCATGTTCGAGGCGCTCAAGAAGATCGACGCGTGGGTCCCCATCGACGGCACCTACTCCCTCGGCGCAGGGCCCAAGGAGAGCCCCGAGACGCAGGCGACTCGCTATGTCCTCTCCACCTGCATGAGCTGCGGCTGCTGCCTGGAGGCCTGCCCCCAGTACCTCAAGGAGGAAGACCCCGCAAAGTGGGACTCTTCCTTCATCGGCGCCGCCGCCCTCAGTCAGGCACGCCTCTTCAACCTCCACGAGACCGGCAAGCAGGGACGCAAGGACCGACTGGACGCTCTGATGGGCCCCGGCGGCGTCAGCGAGTGCGGCAACGCCCAGAACTGCGTCAAGGTCTGCCCCAAGCACATCCCCCTGACCGAGTCCATCGCCGCCATCGGCCGCGCCGTCACGGTCCACTCGATCGCCAAGTGGTTCACCGGCAAGTGACCCTCGGGGGAGACCGACAGACAGCTAGAGCCCGATCAACACCCCGCCCCCGGCGGGGTTGTTTTTCGGACTGTTGAACGGGATCAGTTGTGCCGGAGGGGCAGGCCTCGCGGGCCCGGAACCGGGCGGCAGGCACGGGCGACGCGTCGGGCGATGAACGCGCCCCCCGCGGAGGCCGATCTTCCCGCCCATGCAGCCAAACATCGCAAGAGACGCAAGCACACCGGGGTCATTCTCGCCGCTCCAGGCGAGGGGGTACTCGGCCGTCGCCCTCCTCAGCGCCTGCGGGCTTGTCGCGACGGCCTATTGGCTCGGGGCCTCGTGGCTGGCCGACCCCGTGCTGGGGATCCCCACGGGGGTCTGGGCGACGGTGGTCCTCTTCGGCGTGATCCGCTGGGGCGACTCGCTGGTGCTCGACGGGGCGGTCCGCCGAGCCCTCGGGCTCGCCCAGAGCGGACGCAACACCGGAGCCGGACTGCTCGGACGGTGGTTCAGCCGCTGCCGCGAGTCGTTTGGCAATGGATGCCAGGCCTGGGCGGGCGCACGGAGGAAGGCCTGCCGCAGCCTGGCCGATCGGCTCGACCCCGATCGCGCCGTCGAGGACGAGATCGTTTGGCGCCCCGGCCCCGAGGACGAGGCCCCCGCGTTCAAACCCGAGCCCCAGCGAGCCGCCCGGAGGGAGGGCGTCCGTGTCCGCATCGGGGTCGCGTGCAGCGGGGTGGTCGCCTCGGGGGTCATCCGGGGGGGCCGGTCCTGCCCGGGCGTCGGCTGGCTGAGGCTCGAGCCCGGGGCGGGCACGCCGCAGAACGCACGCAGGATGGGCTTCGACGCGATCGTCCATGACGCCTCCGAGCGCGGCATCGTCGTCAACACCCACAGCGCAGAAGCAGTCGCCTCCCGCCCGGCCGATTGGGCCCGCCCCGACGGCGCCGCCACCTACGCCTCGGTCTTCCCCACACGCTACGACCCCCAGCAGGTCACCCTCGGGCACCCGCGCTTCGAGGACCCCTACGAGCACGAGCTCGCCTCGGCCCTCGCCTCGGCCGCTGCGGGCGCCGTCAAGGCCGGCGATACCAACGCCGACGCCTCCTCGCTCTTTCTGAATCTCCGCGATGTGCTGGTCCGGGGCGTGCTCCGCCAGGACAGCCCGGCGATGCTGGTGCCCGCCGCGAGGGCGGTCTCGGGCTGGTTTGTCTGCTGCGAGCGCAACGCCTCGGTCGAGGAGCGTCTGGAAGGCGTCGAGGCCGCGGCACGGGTGCTCGGCGACGACCCGGTGGTCCTGATGCGTCTTGCTGCGGCGCGCTTCGCCGCCTCGCGCGACGAGGACGGGCACGAGGCGCTGCACGAGGCCTTCCGCCTGCTGATGCAGCGCGAGGACCGCGTCCGCGCCGATCAGTACCGCTTCATCCAGTCGGAGATCGAGCACGCCGACGAGCACGACCCGATGGTGGTGGGGCGTCTGGCGGCGGGGATGGCGCTGATCGCCGCCTCGTCGGAGCCCGGCGCGCTGCACCACCTGCGGGGCGACATCGCCGACGACCTCAAGCACGCCGAGTGGCTCGTCGGGCGCGACCAGGACAAGGCGGTCATCCTCGAAGCGTTGCGGAGGGTGTCGATGGCGGCGTCTGTCGCCAAGGCGACGCCCGCCGCGGCCTGAGCGATCGCCGAACTGCCTTAGGCCTTGACATCCAGGGTCGGACGCTGGTCATCATCACCGGCGGCCGGCTCTGTTTTTTTCTGCTCGGGCTTGCGCGGGCGGGCCTTGGAGCGGCGGTCTTCGCGGGCGTCCTCGTGCGTCGCGTCGGCCAGCGGCTGGACGCGGTCGGGCGCTTCGATCGCCTCGACTTCGACGCGGTCGTCCTCGCGCTTGCTGATGCGCGAGTCGCGCTCTTCCTTGATGCGGTTGTGCCGAGCCTGGATGTGGCTCTGGCCTTGCGTGCCCGCGACGGACTGGGCGACGGGTTGGGCGGCGTTGGTGCCAAAGATTCCCATGTTGAAACAATCGGCGTCGGCGTCGCGGAGGCTTGAGCAATCCGCCGGCGAAATGCCCCCCAAAGAGGGTGGTCGATAGCGGGAAGGGTGACGGGGGCCTGTCGGCGGGGGTTCTCGGGCGTGTCAGACGCCGACGATGTTCACGCCGCAGTCGACATAGATGTTCTCGCCCGTGACGCCGTTGGCGAGGTCGGAGACGAGGAACGCGGCGACGCCCCCGACATCCCCGCCCTCGACATTTCGCCGCAGCGGCGCGCGTTCGAGGTTGTGCTTGCTGATCTCCTCGGCGCCGCCCACGGCCGACGAGGCGAGCGTGCGCAGGTACCCGCCCGAGATCGTGTTCACGCGGATGTTGTGCTGGCCGAGCTCGGAGGCGAGGTAGCGGCTGGTGGTCTCCAGCGCCGCTTTGGCGACGCCCATGATGTTGTAGCCGGGGACGACCTTTTCTGAGCCGTAGTAGCTCATCGCGAGCACGCTTCCCCCGCCGGCGTTGATCATCATGTCCTTGGCGCGGCTGGCCATCGCGGCGAGGGTGTACGAGGAGATGTCGATCGCGTCGAGATAGGCCTTCCTCGGGGTCTTGTGGAAGTTGCCGATCTGCAGCCACTCGCGGTCGGCGAAGGCGATCGAGTGGACGAGGAAGTGCATCTTCTGCCCGTGCGCCTCGGCGTAGGCGGAGAAGGCCTTGTCCATGTCCTCGTCGCTGGAGGCGTCAAGCGGGTGCAGCCAGGGGTCGGCGACGCCCAGGGCCTCGACGGCGCGGCGCGTGCGCCGTTCGTTCTTCTCGCCGGGCAGGTGGGTGAAGGCGCACTTGCCGCCCTGGGCGATGATCGACTGCGCGATGAACCAGGCGTAGGAACGCTCGTTGGCGATCCCGACGATCAGACCGGTCTTGCCGTCCAGCAGGCCCATGGGAAGCTCCCTCCGTCGGTCCGGGTGTGTGGGGTGCGGTGTTGCAGGTGGGGATGGTAGTCGCGGCCGCTACCATCGGTGCGATGAACGACCGACAGCCCCAGAACGACGAGCCGCACCCAGAGAACCCGCTCCCGGCCGAGTTTCAGGCCCTCTGCCGGGAGGGCGGCGCGGGCGAACGGCTCAAGACCCTCATCGAGATGGCCCGCGACGAGGACCTGGGCGGGGACCTTGAGGGCGGCGACGCGACCAGCGCCGCCCTGCCCGACCCCGACCGACGCGTCACCGCCGACATTGTCCACCGCACCGGAGGACCTCTGGCTGGGCTCCCTCTGGGCCCGATGATCTGCGAGGCGTTCGGGGGCCGGGTCGAGTTCTCGACCGAGACGCACGACGGCGTCGTCGCCGGGCGGAACGCCGTGATCGCCAGGCTCGAAGGACCGATCGCCGGCGTGCTGACCGTCGAGCGCACGCTGCTGAACTTCCTCGGCCGGCTCTGCGGCGTCGCCGAACGCACGCGGGCGTTCGTCGAGCGCGTCGACCTCGGCGGGCGGGCGTTCATCTTCGACACACGCAAGACCACGCCGGGGTGGAGGGGGCTTGAGAAGTACGCCGTGCGCTGCGGCGGCGGGCGTTCGCACCGCCTCGGCCTGCACGACGCGCTGCTGATCAAAGACAACCACATCGCGGGCGTCGGCCTTGAAGAGCTCGGCGGGGTTGTGCGCACGATGGCGGAGAAGGCCCGCGAAGAGCGGGGCGATTCGCTGAAGTTTGTCATGGTCGAGGTCGACACGCTCGATCAGCTGCAGGCGGTGCTGAAGGGCGCGTCGAAGGCGATCGATCTGGTGCTGCTGGACAACATGCCGCCGCCGATGCTGAAGCAAGCGGTCGAGCTGCGCGACAAGCTCGGCGAGGGCGTCGAGCTTGAGGCGTCGGGGGGCGTGACGCTCGAGAGCGTGAGCGAGATCTCCAGGACGGGTGTCGAGCGGATCAGCGTCGGCTCGCTGACGCACGGGGCGTTCTGGTCGGACATCGGGCTGGACATCCGCGACGGCAGCGGCCTGCCCTGGGACGAGCGGGGCTGAACGGCGTGGCTCCGCCCGCAGAGATCGAGCGTGCGTTGCGGGGCGCAGCGCCCGAGGCGATGGCCGTCGAGGCGTACGCCGAGATCGGTTCGACGCAGGACCGGGCGTTTGAGCTTGCATCGAGTGCCGTGGGCGCGGGCCCCGTCGCGTGTGTCGCGGCGCTCGCCCAGACCGCGGGGCGCGGCACGCGGGGCAAGGCATGGTTCAGCGTTTCTGATGCGCTGGCGATGAGCGTCGCGTTCGCCGATGACCCAGACCCAGCCCAGGCCGCGGAGCGGGCGGGCGCCGGCGTTGATCAGGCGATCGCCCGGGCCTCGGTCGCGGCGGGTGTCGCGGCGCACGAGGCCGCCGAACGGTTCGTCGGTCCGGGGCGCCTCGCCCTCCGCTGGCCCAACGACCTGCTGTGCGAGGGCAGAAAGCTCGCGGGCGTGCTGATCGAACGACGCGGCGGCGTGACCGTCGTCGGCGTCGGCGTGAACCTCGATCACCGCGGCGACTGGCCGGAAGAAGTCGCGGCGAGAGCGACCACGCTCGCAGGTTGCGGCGGTCGAGCGGAGGCTCAGGCCTTTGCCCCGGCGCTGCTTGCGTCGCTCTTGCAATGGCAGGAAGAACCGCGGGAGACGCTGTCGCTCGCTTGGACGGAGCGTGAGCGTTCGGCGGGGACGCGCGGGGCGTTCGTGGTCGAGAACGCGAGGTACGAGGGTCGGGTGCTCTCGATCGATCCGTTCGACTGCATCCTGCTGGAGCGGGACGACGGGTCGCGAGTCAGGCTGCCGACGGCGCGGGCGGTCAGGGGATAACGGTTTTCACGGGGCAGGACGCCGACCTCTGAGCGAAGCGAAGAGTCGGGTTGATTCAGTCGCTGAGATCGAGGTTACAGCCAGCGGATCGTCGGCATGACGCTCGCGCCGGTCCGTACTCATCTGCACACGCTGCAAAGACCCGACTCTTCGCTTCGCTCAGAGATCGGCGTCCAGGGCGCGGGCGTCGTTGGAGGGTTGTTCGTCTCTCAGAGCTGTCTGGCGATCTTGCGGCCCAGTTCGGCGAGGTGTTCGCTGTCGGGCTTGGTCGGCTTCCAGCTCTTGGTCAGGCCGGCGCCCTCGCCCTTGCCTTCGTAGCGGGGGATGATGTGGAAGTGCACATGCATCACCGCCTGGCCGGCCGTCTCCCCGTCGTTGAGCAGGACATTGAAGTCCTTGCACCCCGTCGCCTTGCGGATCGCGCGGCAGATGCGGGGCAAGACCCGGCCGATCGCCGCGGCCGAGTCGTCCGACAGGTCCGCCAGCGAGGCGCCCGGCTCCTTGGGGATCACCAGCACATGCCCCTCTGCCAGGGGGTTGATGTCCATGAAGGCGAGCACCCGGTCGTCCTGATAGACCCGGTGCGCCGGGAGTTCGCCCTTGATGATCTTGGTGAAGATGGTGTCGCTCATGGCGCGAGTGTAGGGGGGCCGGATACGATCGCGCCGTGCCAGATCGCCCCCCCAGCCCCCAAGCCAGCACCGATGCCGCAGGGGGCAGCATCCGCCGCCTCCCCCCTGTGGTGATCAACCAGATCGCCGCGGGCGAGGTGATCGAGCGCCCCGCCTCGGTGCTCAAGGAGCTTGTCGAGAACGCGCTGGACGCGGGCTCGACAAAGGTCTCGATCGAGCTGGAGCGGGGGGGGATCGAGCTCATCCGCGTCTCTGACGACGGTCGGGGGATCGCCCCGGACGAACTCCCCCTGGCGATCGAGCAGCACGCGACCAGCAAGATCTCGATCGCCGAGGACCTCGACACCGTCGCGACGCTCGGGTTCCGGGGCGAGGCGCTCGCCTCGATCGGGTCTGTGTCGCGCCTGACGATCAGGAGCCGCAGGGCCCAGGACGCTTCGGCGTCGGAGATCACTGTCGACGGGGGCGTCGTGGGCGAGGTCCGGCCGGCCTCGGGCGCGCCGGGCACGGTGCTGACGGTGCGGACGCTGTTCTACAACACGCCGGCGCGGCGCAAGTTCCTCCGCACGCCCGCGACCGAGCAGGGCCGCTGCGTCGACTGGCTCAAAGACCTGGCCATGGCCCGCCCCGGCGTCGGCTTCAGGCTCGTTTGCGACGGGCGCGTAACGATGGACCTCCCCCCCGGCCAGGGCCCGCGGACGCGCGCGATCGCGATCCTCGGCAAGGACATCGAGGACCAACTCGTCGAGGCGCACCTCGACCGTTTCGACGACGCGCGGGGGGTGATGGTCTGGGGGCTCTGCGGCCTGCCGACGATCGCCCGCGCTACCGCACGCGCGCAGCATGTCTTCGTCAACGGGCGGGCCGTGCGCGACAAGACCATCCAGCACGCCCTGCGCGAGGCGTACCGCGGGCTGATCGAGCCGGGGCGCCACCCCACGGCGGTGCTGATGATCGAGATGTCGCCCGACGCGGTCGATGTCAATGTCCACCCCGCCAAGCTGGAGGTGCGCTTCAGGGACCAGTCGATGGTGCACCAGGGCGTGCTGCGAGCGGTGCGCGAGGCGCTGCGTTCGGCGGACCTGACGCCGCAGACCCGCGAGGGGAGCGGTGGCGGGTGGGGGCGGCCAGAAACGGGCGACGGCGTCGCGCCGCCTGCGAAGGGCGCCGGCGTTTCGACGATGGTCGAGTTTCTCCGCTCCGGCCCCGGGGGGGACAAGACGCAGAGGCTCTCGTTTGAATCGATCCGCGACGCGGTGCGGGGTGTTGAGGCCGATGGCGGGGAGGGAGCGGACACGGCGCGGCGAGCCGAGCCGCCGGGAACCGAGGCATCCGGAGGGGCGATGTCCGTCGCCGCGGGCCTCGGCGGCACGATCCGCCCGACCGGCTCGGTGCTGCAGGTGCACAAGTCGTACCTGGTCACCCAGGACGAGCAGGGCATCCTCATTATCGACCAGCACGCCCTGCACGAGCGCGTGATGTACGAACGGCTCTACGCGCGCGTGACCCGCGGCGAGCTCGAGAGCCAGCGCCTGCTCACCCCCGCGGTGATCGGCTCGACGCCCCGTCGCGAAGAGGCGGCCGAACGGATCGCGCCATTGCTCGAAAAGATCGGCGTCCGCGTCGAGCCGATGGGGCCCGTCAGTCTGGGCGTGCACGCCTTCCCGACGCTGCTGTTCGAGCGCGGCGTCGACCCCGGGCCGTTCGTCGAGGAACTGCTCGACCGCGCGGCCGAATCGCCCCTGCCCCCGGGCGGCGAGGAGGCCCTGCACGAGGTGCTGGACATGATGGCCTGCAAGGCGGCGGTCAAGGCCGGCGATCGCATGGCGCCGGAAGAGCTCGACGAACTCCTCCGCCAGCGCGAGATGGTCGAACGCTCCAGCAACTGCCCCCACGGCAGGCCGACCTCCGTCCGCCTGACGATCCGCCAGCTCGAACGGATGTTCGGACGCTCATGACAGAGTGCGGGCAGTGTGTGCGCCCGGGAGTGGGGAGCCTTTACGCGTTGTCAAGCAGTTCGACCGAGCGGAACGACTTGCCTTCGAGCATCTCCAGCGCCGCGCCGCCCCCGGTCGAGATGTGCGAAACACGGTCGGCGACGCCGAACTTCTCGGCCGCCGCGGCCGAGTCGCCCCCGCCGATGATCGTCGTCGCGCCCGCCTCGGTCGCCTCGGCGACGCCCCTGGCGATCGAGCCGGTGCCCACGGCGAAGGGCGCCCACTCGAAGACGCCCATCGGCCCGTTCCAGACGACCGTCTTGGCGGTCTTGATGACCCTGCGGTACCGCGATTGCGTCTGGGGGCCGATGTCCAGACCCATGTAGCCCTCGGGGATCGAGTCCTCGAAGATCTCGATGTCGCCGGAGTGTTCTGAGAACTCCGTCGAGCAGATGTGGTCGAAGGGGACATGCAGCTCGTGGTCGACGCGGGCGGCCAGGTCGATCATCTTCTGCGCGTCGGCGAGACGATCGTTCTCGACGCGGCTGGCGCCGACCCCGTGCCCCAGCGCCTTGCAGAAGGTGTACGCCATCGCGCCGCCCACAAGCACCTGGTCGGCGATCGGCAGCAGGTGCTCGATCGCGCCGATCTTGTCGGAGACCTTCGCCCCGCCCAGCACGACCACGAACGGACGCTTGGGCTCCGCCAGCGCCTCAGACAGGTACTTGATCTCACGCTCGACGAGCAGGCCGACGACGCGGGGCTTGCCCTTCATCGCCTCGGGCACGCCGACCATGCTCGCGTCGTCGCGATGGCAGGCGCCGAAGGCGTCGTTGACATACACATCGGCGTACGCCGCGAGCTTCTTGGCGAAGCCGGCGTCGCCCTTCTTCTCGCCCGCGTGGAAGCGCAGGTTTTCAAGCAGCAGGACATCGCCGTCCTTCATCGCGCCCACCGCGTCGGCCGCGGCCTGGTCGACGCAGTCCTGCGAGGGGAAGGCGACGGGCTTGCCGAGCAGCTCGCTCAGGCGGTCGGCCGCGGGGCGGAGGGTGTGGGCGCTCTCGAAGCCGTTGCCCGCGGGTCGGCCGAGGTGGCTCATGAGGACCGCGCGCCCGCCTCGCTCGATCACGCTCTTGATGGTGGGCAGCGCGGACTTGATCCGGCGGTCGTCGGTGACTTCGCCGTCCTTGAGGGGGACATTGAAGTCCACACGCACGAGCACTCGCTTGCCGGAAACATCGACGTCTTTGATGGTTTTCTTCGCCATAACCGGATGGTATCCCGCGGGGTGGATCGCGGGACGGTCCGGCTCTGGATCAGTCGGCCTCGGGCCGGTCCATCAGATCGCTGGCGCGGGCGCGGATCTTGGCCAGACCCCGCGAGCCGAGCTGGTCGCGGAAGCGGCGCAGGCGGTTGGCCAAGGAGCCGTCGACGAGCTGGTCGCCGATGCGGAACTTCACGCCGCCGATCATCGAGGCGTCGGTGTAAGGGTGGACGATGACGTCCTTCTTGAGGATCTCGGCGAGGCGCTCGCGGATGCGGTCGAGCTCGTCGGTGTCGATCGGCTGGGCGGTGTAGACATCGACCTCGACGCGGCCGAAGAGGTCCTGCACGAGGGCGTCGAGCGCCGCGACGATCGCCGGCAGGTGCGCCAGGCGACCCTTCTCGTTGAGCAGCAGCATGAAGCGGAGCGTCAGCTCGTGGACCTGGCCCTCGAAGACCTTGCGCAGCGAGGCCTCGCGCTTGTTCACAGGCAGGATCCGGCTGGAGAGAAACTCGCTAAAACGGGCGTCCTCGCGCGCCAGCTCCAGCACATCTTCAAGCTGGCCCAGGCACGACTCGATCAGGTCGCGACCGCCCTCGGCCTCGGCGAGCTCGAGCAGACTCTTGGCGTAGACCTGGGCGACGGCGTCGGGGCGGGCCTGGCTCAGCGGCATCGGTGGCTCCTGCGGGGGTGGGGGTCGTAGCGGGCCGGGGGCGGCTCAGTTGGGCGTGCCGGCGGAGCGCAGCTCGTCGAGCGACTCTTGCAGCAGGCGGTCCTGGTCGTCGCCGGAGACCTCGCGGGCCAGCAGCTTGGAGGCGATGGTCGTCGAGAGGGCGGCGGCCTCGTGGTAGATCTCGGCGACGGCGGCGCGGCGCGTCGCCTCGATGTCGCGCATCGCGCGGTCCTTCATCTTCGAGACCTCGGTCTCGGCGTTGGCCTTGAGCTCCTGGACGACGCGGGTCTGGTCGGCCTTGGCCTTGTCGATCATCTTCTGCGCCTCGGCGCGGGCCTGGGCGAGCGACTGCTCGTACTGCTCCAGCGCCTCTCTGGCCTGCTGGCGGGCGTCCTCGGCCGCGGCGATCTCCTGGCGGATCTTCTCGCTCCGCTCCTCAAGACCCTTGAGGATCCTCGGCCAGACCTGGGTCGCCATGATGGCGAAGGCGACCGCGAAGACGACGAGGGTGAGGATGCCGGTGAGCACGCCCTCGTTGATGCCCCGGACAACGCTGGGCACCTCGTCGGCGCCGAAGGCGGCGCCGGCAACGAGGATCGGCGTGGCGATGAAGGCTGCTGCGGCTGATCTGCTCTGGAGGGTCATCTGGCTCGCTCCGTGGCGGTTCGTTCGGTTCGTGCGAAAGCAGCGGGTCGCTGTCGGGCGGCCCGCTGTGATCCTTTGAACAAGGGCTCAGGCGATCAGGGCGGCGACGACCGCGAAGAGCGTCGCGCCTTCGACGAACGCCGCGGTGATGATCGTCATCGTGAAGATGCGGCCGCCGGCCTCGGGCTGGCGGGCGGTCGACTCGTTGGCCGCCTTGCCGATCAGGCCGATGCCGATGCCGCCGCCGACGAGCGCCAGGCCGGCGCCGAGGACCGCGATGCCCTTGCCGACGGAAGTGCCCGCGGCGACGACTGCCTCTCCGGCGCCGGTCTGGGCGAGGGCCATGGTCGGGCCGAGGACGGCGAGGGCGAGCGTCGCGAGCGCGATGTTCTTGAAGGTCTTCATGGTTGCTCCGGTCTCTCTGTTCGGGCCGGGGCTACGGGCCGGCCTTGGTCATGTGCTGCGGGGCGATTCTGAGGCCGGGCGTCCGCCCGACCAACGCTGAAAATCCGGACCGGTCCGTCCCGCTGCCGGGCCCGGTCGAGTGGTTGCTTCAGGCGGGCAGCGGGGGCGCCGCGGGGTGCAGGTCTTCCTCGCTGAGCTCCGGCTCGTGCGCGTGCTCGTGGTCGTGCTCGTCGTGGTGCTGCAGGAGGCTGATGAACACCGTCGTCAGGAACATGAAGATGAACGCCTGGAGCGTCGCCACGAAGACCTCCAGGAAGAAGATCGCGACGGCCCCGGGCAGGGCGAAGGCGAAGGTCACAACACCGACCACCTGCCCCTGCGTCAGGGCGTACAGCCCGCCGCCGGCGAACACGATGATCTGGCCCAGCAGGATGTGGCCCGCCGTCATGTTGGCGAACAGACGCACGGCCAGCGCGATCGGCTTGATGAACTGGCCCGCCAGCTCGATCGGGACCAGGAGGGGCCAGACATACCACGGGGCGCCCGCGGTCTGGTGCTCGAGGTACCCCTTGACGCCCAGGCTGAACATCCCGCTGATGTTGATCACGAAGAAGGCGATCGTCGCCAGCGCCGCGGTCACCCAGAGGTTCTGCGTCGCGGTACCCCCGATGATCGCGGTGTGGTCCGCGGCCATGCTCGGGATGAGCAGGTGGTTCAGGTCCAGCAGGGGGACCATGCCCAGCAGGTTGCAGGTCCAGATGAAGAAGAACAGCGTCCAGAGGAACGGCATGAACCGGTCGGTCTTCTCGTGCAGCAGTGGACGAGCGATCTCGTCACGCAGGAAGGTGCAGACGATCTCCAGCACATGCGCGAACGGGTTCTTGGTGATGAAGCGGTCGTTCCCGTCGTTCTCGGGTCCGGTGCCGATCTGTCGGGCCGCCCAGCGTCCGACGAGGATGCAGATCGCCGCAGCGATCAGCAGCATCGTCATGTGCGCCGACCAGTACCAGACCGCCCCCTCCTGCTTGAACCCGTAGGCGGAGGGGTGGTCGATGACATGCTGCACGACCTTCGCGGCCGGGTCGGCCTTGGCGGTCGGCAAGAAGTTCAGAACGCTTGAGATGGCGGTATTGACAATCACGCTCTCAATCCTGCTGTAGGTTCACGACCGCTCAACTCACAGGCCCGATCACGGGGCGTGCCGCCGGGGCCTCCGCCGCCACGCCGCGTCGCCTTGTGCAGGGCGACGACCGCGATCGTTTTCTCGGCCGCCAGCGACAGCGCCGCGACCGCGATAAACCCGAGGAGGAAGCCGCCACGCTGCGCGTCGAGGGCCTGCCAGACCGCGAGAAAGCCCGCGATCGAGACGAGGAACCTCGCGCCGGCCAGCCCGAAGACGATCGCGCCGAAACGCATGATCGGCTGCGGGCCGATCAGCATGAACACGATCACAGGGAAGACGCACGGGAGCAGCGCCGGCACGGCGCCCATCACCACCGAGCCGGTGTCGAGGCGGTCGGAAGCCGACGCGAGCATCGCCGCAAGCCCAAGCCCGACCAGGCCCAGCGCGGGCACCGCCAGCGAGGCGAGGCGCGGGGACGGGATCGTCTGTTGATCGGCTGCGATGCTCGACACGACCGGTGTTCCTGACCCTTTCAAGCCCGGACAGCCCGGACGGAAAATGTCCGGATCGATTCTCGGCTGACAGTGACCGATGTGATGCCGCGGGAAAAACACCCCCGCTCCACACCCCCCGGAGGCCGCCCCGCGGGGTCGCAAGCATAGCCGGGTTCAATCGGCGCGGCGACCGTTCCCGCCCGGGTTCCCCTCGCCCGAGCCGCCCGATCGGGCCCGGCGCTGCTCCGCTTCCATCCGCTCCATGTCCTTGTTGAGCTTCATCGAGAGCTTGATCGCCGTCCATCCCCCTGACACAACGCCGACGATCCCTCCGACGGCCGTCCAGCGGGGGAAAGTGCCGAGCCAGGTATCGGCCGCGAACCCGAGAATGCACCCGCCGGCGACCATCGCCGCAAAGTCCAGCCCGATCGCGATCGCCCGCATCTCCGGGCCGCTGCGTCGCTCCTCGCGCTGGCGCTGCTTTTTCTGGCCCGGCGTCTCGAACTTCGGGCCGTCCTCTCGGAGGATCTCTGGAATGGGGGGTGGCGGTGGAGGCTCAGTCATCCGAGTTTTTCCATCGCAAAGGCCCGGGCCCGTTCGGTGACGCTGTCGAGCTTGTCCAGCGCGATCCCGCCGCCCTGGGCCTGGTCGGGGCGTCCGCCTCCCTTGCCGCCCCCGGCGATCGCCGCCTCTCTGACCCAGTCGCCCGCCTTGAGGCCCTTGGCGATCGCGTCCTTGGGCGCGTGGGCCAGCACCGCGGCGACGCCCGCCTCCTCGTCGGGGCTCAGGAGCATCACCGCCGCGTCGGGGCAGAGGTCGCCGATGGTTTTGGCCGCCTGCTGCAGGGCCCCGCGATCGGCGCCCAGCCCGATCGTCGCGACGATCACCTTCTCGCCCGAGGCCTTGGCGCTCTCGGCGATCGTGCGTGCGGCCTTGGTCCCCTCCGCCGCCGCCGCTTTCGCCTGGGCTTTTCTGACCTGCTTGACCTTCTCCAGCACCGCCCCGAGCTTGGTCCGGAGTTCCGCCTTGCGGGGCAGGGGCATCGTGAGCGTGTCCAGCTCGGCGTTGAGTCCCGAGACCAGCTCGGCCGCTTCTGCGTCGGGCGCTGCCGAAGCCTCCTTGATGCGTCGTTCGAGCGTGTCGGCCGCGGCGATCGCCGCCCTCGCCGGGACGCCCGAAACCGCCTCGATCCTGCGGATCCCCTTGGCGATGCCGGTCTCTGAAACAATCGCGAACGGGCCGATCTGCCCGGTCAGGTCGACATGCGTGCCGCCGCAGAACTCGATCGAGAGGTTCGCCCAGCGCTCGTCGCCTGGGTTCTGGAGGATCTCTTCGACCCTCGCGCCGATGGCGACGACGCGGACGGGGTCGGGGTACTTCTCACCGAAGACGGCGCGCAGGCCGCTGATCGACTTGGCGGTTTCCAAGGGCGCGGGCCCGGCGTCGACGACGAGGTTGCGGGCGATGTGGTCGACGACCATCTTCTCGACCTTCTCGATCTCCTCGTCGGTCACCGGCTTGTTGTGCGAGAAGTCGAAGCGGAGGCGGTCGGGCTCGACGAGCGAGCCCTTCTGGTCGGCCGATTCAGAAACATGGGCGCGCAGCGCGAGGTTCAGCAGGTGCGTCGCGGTGTGGTTCGCCTGCGTCGGCTCGCGCTTCTTGCGGTCGACCGTGAGCGTCACGCCGTCGTCGACACGCACCTCGCCCCGGACCATGTACCCGATGTGCAGCACGAACCCGCCCGCGGCCTGCACATCGACGACGCGGAACTCGCCGTGGTCGCCGAAGTCGTGCGAGGCGGCCTTGCTCGGGTCGCTGACGGTGATGCGCCCGGTGTCGCCGACCTGCCCGCCCGCCTCGGCGTAGAAGTTGGTGTGGTCGAGGACGAGACCGATCATGTGCTTGCCGTCGCGACCCATCGCGTCGGTGTGCAGGTTGAAGTCGTGCCCGTTGTAGATCGCGCGGACGCGGGCGTTCATCGGCTTGCCGGTGTGCTTGCGCGAGTCGTCGGTGGGGGGGATGTGCTGTTTGCGCAGGTGGTCGACGGCTTCGGTGCTCAGGCGGAGGTCGCCCCCCTCGCCCGCCTTGGCGCCGGCGCGCGAGCGTTCCTTCTGCTCCTCCATGCAGCGGTCGAACCCCTCGGCATCGACCGCGATGCCGCGTTCCTCGGCCATCTGCTGGGTGAGGTCGACGGGGAAGCCGTAGGTGTCGTAGAGCTTGAAAGCGTCCTCGCCGGAGATGGTCGATGCGCCGGAGGCGACCTCGTTGAAGAGCTTTAGACCCCGATCCAGCGTCCTCCCGAAACTCTCCTCCTCTTCGAGGATGATCTCGGCGATCCGCTTCTCGTGCTGCTTGAGCTCGCCGAACGCCTCGCCCATCTGCTCGACCAGGTCCGGCACGATGCGGCTGAGAAACCCCGTCTCCGCCCCGAGCATCTGACGCCCGTAGCGCACCGCCCTCCGCAGCACGCGCCGAAGCACATACCCACGCCCCTCGTTGCTCGGTGTCGCGCCGTCGGCGATCGCGAAGCTCAGCGTCCGGATGTGGTCGGCGATCACGCGGTAGGCCGTATCGACCGAGCCCTCGTCCTCGGCGCCCAGCTTGCCCGTGTAACCCCGCGGCGCGCTCGTCTCACGCCGGATCGCCAGAAACAGCGGCGTGAACACATCGGTGTCGTAATTCGAACGCACATCCTGCAGCACGCTCACCAGGCGTTCGAGCCCCATGCCCGTATCGACATGCTTCTGCGGCAGCGGCCTCAGCGACCCGTTCCGCTGCCGGTCGAACTGGATGAACACCAGGTTCCACAGCTCGATCACATCCGGGTCGTCGGCGTTGACGCGCTCGGCGGCGTTGCGCCCCCCGACGCGGTCGTAGTGGATCTCCGAACACGGGCCGCAGGGCCCGGTGTCGCCCATCTCCCAGAAGTTGTCCTTGGCGTCTCCTGGCAGTACGCGCTCAGCAGGCAGGTATCTCAGCCAGAGCTTCTTCGCTTCTTCGTCGGGTTCGAGCCCGAGGACAGCGTCGCCTTGGAAGTAGGTCGCGTACAGCCGCTCGGGGTCGAGGCCCATCTCCTCGGTGAAGAACTTCCAGGCCCACTCGATCGCCTCGGCCTTGAAGTAGTCGCCGAAGGACCAGTTGCCGAGCATCTCGAAGAAGGTGTGGTGGTAGGTGTCGCGTCCGACATCTTCGAGGTCGTTGTGCTTGCCCCCGGCCCGGATGCACTTCTGGGTGTTCACCGCCCGCTTGAGCCCCGCGATCGGGGAGGTGGGGTCGGCCTGGCCCAGAAACAGCGGCTTGAACTGGTTCATCCCCGCGTTGGTGAACAGCAGCGTCGGGTCGTCGTGGGGGACCACCGGGCTGGAGGGGACGGCCGTGTGGGCGTGGCGCGAGGCGAAGAAGTCGATGAAGCGACGCCGGACCTCGGGGGCGGTCACGCCCGAAGCGGGCTTTGAGGTGTCGGCTCTGGTGCTCTCTGCGGGCATTGGCTCTCCTGCCGTCGTGGTCTGGAGGTTGGTCCTGGGGAGGGATGGTAGAGGCGTGTATCCGCCCTCTGTGGGTCCGATGCTTGACATTCCGCCCCCCTCCGGCCGATGGTGATGGCATGCGTGAGTACGACCTTGTTGTCATCGGCAGCGGGCCAGCGGGCCAGCGGGCCGCCATCCAGGCCTCCAAGCTCCGAAAAAGAGCCTGCGTCATCGAGAAGCGGGAGGTCGTCGGCGGGGCCGCGATCAACACCGGCACCATCCCCAGCAAGGCCCTCCGCGAGGCGATCCTCTCCCTGACGGGCCCGGGCCCGGCGATGCCGACCTACGCCGACTTCACCGCCGCCAGAAACGCGACCTTCGCCCAGGTCATGGACTCGTGCAACAAGGTGATCCGCAGCGAGGTCGAGCTCTCACGCCGCCACCTGGGCTCCAACGGGGTCGAGATCATCAACGGGCACGCCCGCTTCGTGGGGCCAGACACGGTCGAGGTCGAGCACCGGGGCGTCCGCACAACGGTCAAAGGCCGCAGCTTCTTGATCGCCGTGGGCACCTACCCCGCCCGCCCCGAGGGGATCCCCTTCGACGAGAAGACGGTCATCACCTCCGACGAGTTCCTGCACCTGGGCTTCCTGCCCCACTCGATGATCGTCGTCGGGGGCGGGGTGATCGGGACCGAGTACGCCTCGATGATGACCGCCCTGGGCGTGAAGGTCACGCTGGTGGAGGGGCGCAACCGACTGCTCGATTTCGTCGACGCCGAGATCGCCGAGGCCCTGCAGTACCACCTCCGTCAGGCGGGCATGACCCTCCGCATGGGCGAGAAGGTCGTCAAGATCGAGAAGGCCGAAGCCCCCGACACCGCCCGATCGGCCGACCGCATGCTCGCCCAGGCAACGCTCGAGAGCGGCAAGACCCTCCGCGCCGACTGCCTGCTCTACTGCATCGGGCGACAGGGCGCCACCGACGACCTCGGCCTCGACAAGGTCGGCCTCGAAGCCGACAGCCGCGGGCGCCTGAAGGTCAACGAGCACTTCCAGACCGATCGCGAGCACATCTACGCGGCCGGCGATGTCATCGGGTTCCCCGCCCTCGCCTCGACGAGCATGGAGCAGGGGCGCCTCGCCGCCTGCCACGCCTTCGGGCGTCCGGGCCAGAGCGTCGACGAGCTCTTGCCCTACGGGATCTACGCCGTGCCGGAGATCTCGATGGTCGGCTGGACCGAGGAACGCCTGACCGCCGAGGGCATCCCCTACGAAGCGGGCATCGCCCAGTACAAGGAGATCGCGCGGGGGCAGCTCCTCGGCGACGACATCGGGATGCTCAAGCTCCTGATCCACCAGGAGACA
>REET01000144.1 GCA_007694925.1 Phycisphaerales bacterium
AGGCGGCCCAAGCCGGCCGTTGCGACCGGAAGCTGGTCGCCCGGGTCGAGGCGCTCTTGGGGAAGCTGGACGAACTGATCGGCGACGCCTCGCCCCCGGGGCTGGTCCACGGGGATGTCTGGTCGGGCAATGTGCTCGCGGGGAAGGGGCGCGTCGCGGGGCTGATCGACCCGGCGGTCTACTACGCCGACCCCGAGGTCGAGCTGGCGTTCATCACGCTCTTCTCGACTTTCGGGCGTGCGTTCTTCGAGCGGTACGACAAGCTGCGTCCGATACGCAACGGATTTTTCGAGTCCCGACGCGACCTGTACAACCTCTACCCCCTGCTGGTGCACACGCGTCTGTTCGGGGGCGGGTATCTCGCGTCGGTCGAGCGGACGCTCGGAGCGATCGGATTCTAATAGGATGTCTCGGGGGAGGGAGAGCCGGGGGGGAGGCCGTCCCTGCAAAAACAGCCGCCGCCCGGCGTTTCCCCGAGCTGGACCGGGGACCGGGCGGCATGCATCGATCGGATGAAGGGAGACCGACGGGGATCGAACCCGCGACCTCCTGGACCACAACCAGGTGCTCTAACCAACTGAGCTACGGCCTCCATCGGATGTTCGGCGGTCACCCGCCGGGGCAACACTAGCCTGATAAGGCTCGTCCGGCAACGGAAACGGGGCCGGCGTGTTGCTTGCCGCCTAGGCTTGAGGCTCCCCCAAAGCATTCCACCCCACGGAGGTGTTTTCGATGTCCGGCACGACTGCGGCGAGCGTGAAACTCCGTCTCGAGAAGGCCCTGCACAACATCGCGCCCGCTGAGCTCATCGAGCGTGCGCTGGCCGCGGGCGAGGGACGGTTCGCGTCCAACGGGGCCCTGAACTGCTCGACGGGCGACCGGACCGGGCGGAGCCCGACGGACAAGTACCTCGAAGACACCCCGGGCATCCACGACAAGATCTGGTGGGGCAAGGTCAACCAGCCCATCACCCCCAAGAACTTCGACCGCGTTCTCCAGATCGCGACCGACCACCTCAACGAGACCGCCGAGCAGCTGTATGTCTTCGACGGCTTCGCCGGCGCAGACCCCCGCCACCGCCTCGGCGTCCGCGTGGTCACCGAGCAGGCCTGGCACAACCTGTTCGCCCAGACGCTGTTCATCCGCCAGGGCTCGGCGGCCGCGGGCGGCAGGTCCGACTGGAA
Source organism: Phycisphaerales bacterium (assembly GCA_007694925.1). Taxonomy (GTDB): domain Bacteria; phylum Planctomycetota; class Phycisphaerae; order Phycisphaerales; family UBA1924; genus SLFH01. Next base: position 1,185 of record REET01000144.1, read on the forward strand.
CCACGACTGGACGGTCATCAACGCCGGCCGTCGGCGTCTGACCGACGCCGAGCAGGCGGAACTGGGCGTCAAGTCCCCGATCATCATCGTGCAGTCGATGGAGCGCAAGACGGTCGTCATCCTGGGGAGCGAGTACGCGGGGGAGATGAAGAAGAGCATCTTCTACGCGATGAACTACGACATGCCCGACCAGGGCGTCTTCCCGATGCACTGCTCGGCCAATGTCGCCAAGGACGACGAGGGCAATGTCGCCCTCTTCTTCGGCCTCTCGGGCACCGGCAAGACCACACTCTCGGCCGACCCCGAGCGCGCCCTCATCGGCGACGACGAGCACGGCTGGGGGCCCGACGGCGTCTTCAACTTCGAGGGCGGCTGCTACGCCAAGTGCATCAAGCTCAGCGAAGAGGGCGAGCCCCAGATCTGGAACGCCATCCGCTTCGGCTCCGTCCTCGAGAATGTCGTCATCGACGACAAAACCCGCGACCCCGACTACGACGACGGCTCGATCACCGAGAACACACGCGTCACCTACCCCGTCGACTTCATCCCCGGCGCCAAGATCCCGTCCGTCGGCGGACACCCCAAGCATGTGGTCTTCCTGACCGCCGACGCCTACGGCGTCCTCCCCCCCGTCGCCCGCCTCACCCCCGAGCAGGCGATGTACTACTTCATCAACGGGTACACCAGCAAGCTCGCCGGCACCGAGGCGGGCGTCACCGAGCCCGTCGCCAACTTCTCGCCCTGCTTCGGCGGGCCCTTCCTCCCAAGGCCCCCCGTCCAGTACGCCGAGATGCTCGCCGAACGCATCAAGAAGTACAACTCGACGGTCTGGCTGCTCAACACCGGCTGGACCGGCGGGCCCTACGGCGTCGGCAAGCGATTCAACCTCGCCTACACCCGGGCGATGGTCACCGCCATCATGACCGGCTCGCTCCGCGACACCCCCGTCGACACCGATCCGATCTTCGGCCTGCACATCCCCACCGGCGTCAAGGGCGTCCCCGCCGAAGTCCTCAAGCCCCGCAACACATGGGACGACCCGAAGGCCTACGACAAGAAGGCCAAGCAGCTCGCCGAGGCGTTCCGCGAGAACGACCAGAAGTTCGACATGCCCGAAGAGGTCCGCTCCGCCGGGCCCAAGGGCTGAGGGCCGGGGCGGCACGAACGCCGCGCCGATCCGCCCCCGGGGGCTGTCGGGTCAGCAGGTCTCGCCGCGGCCCCGCCTGGCAACGCGGTACACTCGGCGAGGGGCAGGGATGCCCGATCATCCTGTCATGGAGGCGGTATGTCCGAGCGAAGGCCGTTCGTAGGCGGCAACTGGAAGATGAACTCGACGCTGAAGGGGGCTTCGGAGCTGATCCGGGGCGTCGCCGACGCGCTGGCGGGCGAGATCGCGCCGATCGATGTCGCCGTCTTCCCCCCCTGCGTCTATCTGCTGGCCGTCAAGAGCATCCTCCGCGACCGCCAGTCGCCGATCATGCTCGGCGCTCAGGATGTCTACCCGGAGGCCGAAGGGGCGTTCACGGGCGAGGTCTCCGTCGACATGCTCCGCGACTGCGGGGTGCAGGTGATCCTCGCGGGGCACTCGGAGCGCCGCCATGTCATCGGTGAAGACGACGAACTGATCAACCGCAAGGTCAAGGCGATCCTCGAGGGCGGTCTCCGCTGCGTGCTCTGCGTCGGCGAGACCCTCGAACAACGCGAGGACGGACGCACGCACGAGGTCAACGAGATCCAGCTCCGATCCGGCCTCGCCGGCATCGCCGAGGGTCTGGTCGACAACCTCGTCATCGCGTACGAGCCCGTCTGGGCGATCGGCACCGGCCAGACCGCCACACCCGACGACGCGGAAGAAGCGCACGAGAAGATCCGCGAGGTCCTCAAGGACATGTACGACGGGGTCTCAGACCGTCTGCGGATCATCTACGGGGGGTCGGTCAAGCCCGGGAACGCGGCCGGCCTGTTCGGCCAGCGATCGATCGACGGGGGGCTGATCGGGGGGGCCTCGCTGAAGATCGCGGACTTCGTCCCGATCGTGCGAGCGTCGATGCAAAGCGTCCGGTCCGCTTCGGAATGAGGCCTCCGGGGCCGCTCGTCGGGGCGACCGCTCCGCCTATCATGCCCTCTGCGCCGGGCCGGCCATTTCCGCCCGGTGTTGGGGCCTCGGCCCCGCGATTCGGCGCCGGAGCCGCCTCCGGCCCGCTGCTTGTTGTTGACCGAACCCCTGTGCTATGGGTGGATCTATGGGCGTGCTTGCTGCAATGAGCGGGATTCTCACGGGCGTCGGTGTCCTGATCTTCGTGTTTGTCTCCCTCCTGCTGATCGGGATCGTGCTGATCCAGAAGCCCCAGGGCGGCGGCCTCGGCGGCGCCTTCGGCGGCGCGGGCGCGGGCTCGGGACAGACCGCCTTCGGCGCCAAGACCGGCGACGCGCTGACCATCGGCACCGTCGGGCTGTTCATCATCTGGCTGCTGATCGCGATCGCGCTCAACTTCGCCGCCAGGGGCGACCGCGACCCCGCGACGACGGAAGCCGGCCCCGCCGGTCCCCAGCAGACCGAGACCTCCCCCGTCCGGCCGCCCGCACAGCCCGCCGAGCCCCCTGCCGACGAGACGCCTCAGGGCGAGACGCCGGCCCCCACCGTCCCGAGCGACGGCGGCTAAGCCATGAACCGGAGACCCCCGAAGTGATCCGCAGCATGACCGGCTACGGTGAGGCCTCCGCGCAGATCGACGGAGTCCACTACTTCGTCGAGGTTCGCTCCCTCAACAACAAGTACTTCAAGGCCAGCATCCGTCTGCCCGAGGACCTCCAGGGCCTCGAAGCCGAGCTCGAAAGCGAGCTGCGCAAACGGATCAACCGCGGGACGGTCACCCTCCGCGCCTCGTGCACCGACACCTCCGAGTCGGCCGCAAGCGAGATCAACCACCGCGCCCTGGAGCACTACATCCGCCAGGTCCGCAAGACCGAGTCGGTGAAGAACGGCGAGCTCTCGGTGGATGTCGGCACGCTGCTGGCGCTGCCCGGCGTGCTGCAGGCCCCGGCCAACGAGGAATCGCGCCTGCACCACGCCCGCGACGCGTTCGTGAAGCTGCTCGACGAGGCGTGCAACCGCCTGATCAAGATGCGCGACCGCGAGGGCGTCCTGCTCTCTGAGGACCTGGAACAACAGCGAGCGGCGATCGCCGAACGCCTGGCCGAGATCTCCGGGCGCGCGCCCGATGTCGTCCGCGAATACGAGAACCGCCTGCGCACCAGGCTCGAAACGATGCTCAAGGACGCGGGCATCTCCGTCGAGCCCGTCGACCTCGTGCGCGAGATCGCCGTCTACGCAGAGAAGACCGACATCGCCGAGGAGCTCAGCCGCCTGGCGGGGCACATCGAGCAGTTCGGCGAGCTGATGGAGGGCGAGGCGGAGCGCCCGGTCGGACGCACCCTGGACTTCCTGAGCCAGGAGATGCTCCGCGAGGCGAACACCATCGCCAGCAAGAGCCCCGACGCGTTGATCAGCCGCAGGATCGTCGAGATCAAGGGCGCGATCGACCGCATCAAGGAACAGGTCCAGAATGTGGAGTGACGCTCCGCGGCGTCGCGCATGCTCCGGGGCCGCAACGCTCCGATAGCGTCGAGCCGAGGGGGGAGAGGGCGCAGCGACCGATGGCCCCCACCACCGAACCGATCTTTCTGGGCCCCGGGCCCGACGACCCGCGCGATCGGCACCGCCCCGTCAGCACCCGCTCTGACCAGATCACCCCCGCCGAGCTCGCCGCCGTTCTGCGTCACTACGACCTGGCGATGGTGCGCTCCGCCCGCCCGCTCGCCCTGGGCGATCCCGCCTCGCCCAAGGTGCTGATCGAGACTTCATCCGAGCGTCTCTTGCTGAAAAGGCTCGCGCCTGGCCGCGACGATCCGTACCGAGTCGCGGTCGCGCACGAGACGATGCTGCACCTGGCCTCGTCGGGTGTG
>REET01000065.1 GCA_007694925.1 Phycisphaerales bacterium
GACCTCCTTTGGAGGTCGGTGGCACGGGTTTTTGACCGGTCGGCGGTTTTGTGCCGGTGTTCAGGTGGTGCGTGAGGGGGCCTTGCGTCGCGGAGTTGTCGCGATCGGGGCTTCGGTGACGCGGTCGGGGCCGACGGGGAAGACTCGGTCGCCTTCCTGTGCGTTGATGCGTCGGCCGCCTGTGAAGACGCCGAAGGCGGGCAGGACGAGTGCGCCCCTTGTGAGCCAGAAGCATGCGGCGCGCATCCGCGAGAAGGTGCCGGTGAGGGTGGCGACGGGGTGGATGTGGCCGCAGAGAACGCCCTCGGTGGGCGTTTCGTCCTCGGGCGGCTCGTGCATGAGGGTGAAGGGCCCGAGGGCGGAGGGCGCGTCGACACAGGTGATCCAGGGCGCGGGGGGGTCGCCCGCGGCGTGGTCGTGGTTGCCCCGCACCAGCAGGGTCTCGATGGGGCCGGTTCGGTCGGCGAAGGCTGTGAACGCTTCGGCGGCGGCCTGAGTGACGCCCGCCTTTGCGTGGAGGAGGTCGCCGAGGATAACGAGGCGACGGGCACCCGTGGTCTCGATGAGGGAGGCGAGGCGGTCGAGGTCGTGCGCGGTGCAGGCCGGCGGCGCCGCGACGCCCGATGCGCGGAAGGTTTCGGCCTTGCCGAGGTGGATGTCCGCGACGAAGAGCGTGCGTTGCGTGGCCCACCACGCCGCGGGTGCGGGGAGGAGGGCGAGCGTCTCGCCCGCGAGCTGGGTCGTTGTGTGGTGCACGCTTGGCGGAGTTTATCCGCGCGGCGTCATGCAGCCTTGAGGTCGGTGCTCAGGTCGCGCGCCTCGCTGACCATCTCGTCGTAGCGGGCGAAGTTGAGGGAGAGGAACGGGTCGACGAGGCTGGGGTCGAACTGGGTGCCCGAGCATCGCCTGAACTCGGCGAACACCTTGTCTCGGCTCATCGCGGGGCGGTAAGCGCGTGTGGAGCTCATGGCGTCGAAGGTGTCTGCGAGGGCCATGATGCGTGCGGCGAGGGGGATGTCTTCGCCGGCGAGGCCCTTGGGGTATCCCCGCCCGTCCCAGCGTTCGTGGTGGTGGAGCACGGCGGGGAGGACATCGTCGAACTGCGGGAGGTCGCGGAGGATGCGGTGGCCGATGTCGGGGTGGCGCTTGATGGCGTCGAACTCATCGTCGGTGAGGCGGCTGGTCTTGCCGAGGATGTGCTCGGGGATGCCGATCTTGCCGATGTCGTGGACGAGGCCTGCGATGTGGATTCGTTCGACGGTGCGCGGGTCGAGCCCGATCTTGCGCGCCAGGCAGGCGGAGATGTGGGCGACGCGTGCGGAGTGGCCGCAGGTGTAGGGGTCTTTGGCGTCGATCGAGGCTGAGAGGGCCTTGAGCATGCCGACGAAGAGCGCCTTCTGCTCGCGGTAGAGCTCGGCGTTTTCGAGGAACGGCCCGAGGTATCCTGCGGCGGCCTCGATGAGGTGGGTGTCGTAGGTTGAGACCTGTGGGTCGTTGCCGCCCTTTTCACCGGCGAGGAGCCAGCCGATGGGGCCCTGCTCTCTGAGGACGGGCTGTACGACGACCTGGGGCCCGCCGTCGGGCTCGAAGCCCTCGACATCGGAGCAGATGGTGAGCGTGTCGGGGCGGCCGAGCTTTGCGATGAGCTCTCGCGAGGCCTTCTCGATCTCGTCGAAGGGCATGGTTGGCCTTCCGGCGGAGAATGAGTCGCGTCTGGTGGGCACGCCCTCGTGCGTGCCTTTGGGGAAGACGAGCATGGCCCATGCGAACTCTGCGGCTTCGTGGAGGCGTTCGAGGGAAGCCTGGAGGAATGTCTCGGGCTCGTCGAGCTCGTTCATCGAGCGTCCGAGTGCGTAGAGGAGGTCGATGGTTTCGTAGGCGTTGCCGAGGCGGTCGGTGAAGGTCTCGATGGCGTCTTCGTGCTCGGCGATGGCGCGCTGGTCTTCGTACATCCAGCGGAGCATCTGGAGCAGGCGGGTGCAGGAGCCTTTGTCGTGGTTGGCCCAGGTGCGCATGACGCGCCGGACTGCGGCGCTCTGGAGCTGGGCGGCCTTGCACATCTCCTCGAACTCGGGCTGCTGGAGGCCGTCGGGGCCGAAGGCGAGGGCGACGGTGTATCCGACGAGCCTGCGTCTTCGGCGTTCAGCGAGTGGGAGGAGCCAGCAGCCTGTGAAGAGCTCGTGGAGGTCGGGCTCTCGGTCGCCGTCCCACTTGCTGGTGGTCGAAGCGATGCGTCGCCCGAGCGGTCCGGCGCGGAGCCAGAGGCCGAGGAGGCCTTCGCCGAAGGGTTCTTCGAGGATGAGGCCGGCGGCGTTGGTGCGCCAGACGGCCAGCCCGAGGTCAGAGCACCTGGCGCGGACGCGTTGGCCCGGGTCCTTCTTGCTGCCGAGCTGGAACGGACCGCTCACGCGACCTCCCTGAGCGAAGCGCCCGGTCCGGTGCGGTCGGCGAGGAGGCTCTCGAGGAGGCTGACGACGCGTCGGACGCTGAACGGCTTGGGCATGACGGCGGCGATGTTGAGGCGGTCGGCTTGGTCGGTTTCGAGGACATACCCCCGTGCGGTGAGCATGATGATGGGGATGTCTGCGGTCGGCGGGTTGGCGCGGAGGAGCTCGACGAACTCGGCGCCGTTCATGTAGGGCATCTGGAGGTCGGTGATGACGGCGTCGGGGGTGCGTTCCTGGGCGATGAGCCAGGCTTCCTCGCCGTCGTGGGCGACCTCGACTTCGAGGCCGTTCTGTTCGAGCTTCCGCGCGAGCAGGCTTGTGATGTGGACCTCGTCGTCGGCGAGCAGAATCCGCGTCATGGCCACCTCAATCGTGGGGAGATCCAGAGAGGCCGGGCTCTGTGACCCCGTCCGCTCACGGGGCGGTGTGCCCCGGCCAACATCGGCAGCACGGGCGTGTTCCTTCAGCCTTACGAGCCCCGATCGGTCCGGAAGCGTCGGCGTCCGATGATCGTCGTACGGATAATGACGGCGGCGTCGATCGCGTCGATCGTCGCATCAGCGCCGCGGGCGTTGCGGCCGACGGCGCGTTCGACCCATGCGGCGTCGATGGCGGCGTGACCCACCGGAGCGGCGGGCGGGACGCCATCGAGGCGCACCGAGATCAGGCGGGCGCGAGCTCTGAGGCGACGCCTGCCCCCGGGGGGGATCGAGGGACCTGTCCAGTCCGGTCGGGTTTCGATGAAGCCTCGCATCCTCGCTGACTCCTGACGCGTTTTGCCCGGGTGGGCGGCCCCCGCTCAAACCGATCGGCGTCCTGGATCGAGGCCTGTCGTTGAAGGCTTCCGGACGAGCGTATGTGCTGTGGATTGGGGTGTTTGCAGCCCCCGCAACGGAGGGGCCGGCCTGTTATCAGCCGGGGCGACTCCCCCCCGTGCGGGCGGCGCAGAGGCCGGGGCGGGACACACGCCTGGGGAGCCCGTAAACTGCTACGCCGGAGGGGGCTTTCGGGGCCCGGCGCCGGCTGAACACGCACACACGGGGCGGGAGTTGACCGCCCCCCGGATCAGGAGATTCTGATGCCCGACCTGACGATCAATGTCCGCGAAGTGCTTGGCAAGGACGCGGACCACCTGCTCGGGCACGAGAGCCGCACGATCTCGAAGTCGGCGATGTACCTGCCCGGGCCGGACTTCGTCGACCGGGTGGTCTCGCAGACCGACCGGAACCCCGCGGTTTTGCGGAACTACCAGCAGATCCTGAACACGGGGCGCCTGGGTGGGACGGGGTTTGTCTCGATTCTGCCTGTTGACCAGGGCGTGGAACACTCGGCGGGGGCGAGCTTTGCGCCGAATCCCGAGTACTTCGACCCCGAGAAGATCGTCGAGCTGGCGATCGAGGGCGGGTGCAACGCGGTGGCGAGCACCTACGGCGTGCTGGGTTCGGTGGCGCGCAAGTACGCGCACAAGATCCCGTTCCTCGTGAAGTTCAACCACAACGAGCTCTTGACCTACCCGAACCAGTTCAAGCAGATCCCGTTCGGGAACGTCCGCCAGTGCTACGAGATGGGTGCGGTGGCGGTCGGGGCGACGATCTACTTCGGGTCGGAGCATTCGACCGAGCAGATCCAGTATGTGTCGGAGATGTTCGCCGAGGCGCACGCGTACGGGATGGTGTGCGTCTTGTGGTGCTACCTGCGGAACAACGCGTTCAAGGTCGACGGGACGGACTACCACACCTCGACGGACCTGTCGAGCCAGGCGAACCACCTCGGCGCGACGATCCAGGCGGACATCCTCAAGCAGAAGCTGCCGACGAACAACGGCGGGTACAAGGCGCTCAACTCGGGCGACTCGTCGTACGGCAAGTTCCGCACCGAGGTGTACACGAAGCTCTCGGGCTCCGACGAGAACGGCAAGGGCGGGCACGAGATCGACCTGTGCCGCTACCAGGTCGCCAACGGGTACATGGGGCGAGTGCCGCTGATCAACTCCGGCGGCGAGAGCAAGGGCGAGAGCGACACGCAGGACGCTGTGCGCACGGCGGTGATCAACAAGCGAGCGGGAGGGATGGGGCTGATCTCCGGCCGCAAGGCGTTCCAGCGCCCGATGAAGGACGGCGTGAAGCTGCTGCACGCGATCCAGGATGTGTACCTGGACGAGGGCGTGTCGATCGCGTAAGCCCACGCCGGAACAAACTCAGACCTGTGGCACTGGCGGCTTGTCCGCCAGTGTTTTTTTGTTCAGAGACGGGCCGGTCAGGCGGCGTCGATGAAGCGGATGTCGAGCTTCTTGCCCAGGGCGGTCGCGATGCGCCGGAGCATGGTAAGGGTGTGCCCCTCGTAGTCTGCGTCTTCGAGCCGCGAGATCACCGACTGATCGGAGCCGATGCGTTCGGCGAGCTCTTTGTGCGTCAGGCCGGCGGCGGTGCGCGCGTCGTGGATGAGTTGTCCGATGACCGCGTCCTCGAAGGCTTTGTCGGCCTCGGCTCGGCGCGCGGGGTCGTCGCCGATGAAGATGCTGTCGAGGATCTCGACTGCGTCAGAGGTCGATCGTGACCCTGTGCGTTTCGGGGTCTTGCTCATCGTGCTCTCTCCGCTTGATAATCCCTTTCAAGGATTGTCGCTTGTTTGACAATACCTTAGCTCACTCCCGGTCTTTGGAGAGCGATTCCAGGCGCAGGGCCGCGTTGATCAGGCCG
>REET01000198.1 GCA_007694925.1 Phycisphaerales bacterium
TGCACGCCGGAGCAGCAAAGCCACCTGGGGGACTCGAACCCCCGACCTGAGCTTTACGAAAGCTCCGCTCTACCAACTGAGCTAAGGTGGCGACGGCCTCGGGGGCGGCCCCGTGGGCTGGGCGGAAGTATGTGCCGCTCGGGGCGGTCTGTCCACCGGCGGCGAGGCCCGTTCGAGCGTGGCTGGCCTCCCTCAGACGCGTTCGACCGCCGTGCCGGGCGTCCAGGCCTCCCGCCCGTCGGGCAGGCGGACGCGGAGCCAGCCGTCGCGGCTCTCCAGGATCCGCACCTCAACCCCCGGCGAGAGCGGGCGGTCGAAAGCGGGGGCGTACACCCCCTCGCCCGGGCCCAGTCTGGCGTCCGCGCCGGCGGGCGAGACGACCACCCCCTCCTCGGCGCTGTGCAGGATCGACCGCTCCACAAGCAGCAGCGTGATCGACAGCACCGCGACCCCGGCCGAAACACCCAGCAGCACCGGCGGGGGCTTTCGCCAGATCACGCCGGAAGCCAGCGCGATCCAGAACAGCGCGTACCCACCGATGAACCCGGCCAGCAGCAGTTGCCTCGGCACCAGCCCTCGCCACGCGAGCAGGAGCGACCGGCCCCGTTCCCTCGCGTCCGGCCGCAGCTCGACACCGACCGACGCCCGGGCGAACGCCAGCGACTCTCGCACGCGCGAGCTGCGGGGCGCCAGGCGGTCGGCCCGCTTGTACGCCAGCACCGCACGCCCGACATCGCCCGAGAGCATCGCCGCGTTGCCCAGGTTCAGGTGCAGCCGGTGGTTGCGAACGCCCGAGGCCTCGATCGCCCGCTCGTAGAACGCCGCGGCTTCGGCGAAACGAGACCTCGCCCCGCGGTCGCCCTCGGCGTGCATCGCGGCGCCCTCTGCAAACGCGGCCTCGGCCCGCTCGATGTACGACGCCGCGTCGGACATCGGGACACCGGACGCGCCGGCGCAGAACACCCAGCAGAGCACCGCCGCGATGAGCGTGAGTCTGGTGTTCAAAGCTCGCCTCCTCGCCTCGAGGTCAGCGTGTCGATGCTCCGCAGCAGTTCCTCGGCTTGTTTGGGGCTCGGCGGCTCGGCGGCGGTTGCCGGGGCGCTGCCCGTGTACCGCTGCGCCTCGCAGGCCGCGAGCATGCCCCCGACCTCCGCCCCCAGCGATCGGCCCTCTGCGCCGGGGATCGCCGCGGCGATCAGCCGCCGGCAGTCGCTCTCGGTCACCGACGCGGGCTCGACCCCGAATCGCATGCCGACAAAGACTCGGATCGCCTCGGCCACGCCCTCAGCACCGGCTCTCCGCTTCATGGAAGCCCGCGCACGCCCCAGAGCCGTCGCCCGCCTGCGCACCGCCTCGCGAGATGGCGAGCGGCTGTAGCGAGCGGCCGCCGCGCCCACAAGCAGCAGCGGGGGACCCCCGATGACCAGCAGCCACGCGAGGGCGGGCAGACGCTCCAGCGGATCCGGCGACTCGTTCACCAGCAATTCCGGGCCCGTGAAGTTCGCGCGGACGCCACCTTCGCTGTCGATCAGGGGCGAGCGATCCGCGTCCGCCAGCGACACGCCCACCCCGTCGCGAGCCGTGACCTCGCGCACACGACGAACGCGGAGCGGGATCGCCTCGGCCTCTGCGACTCGGTACTCGCCAGCGCGCGGGTCGAAGTACGCGAGCCGCACGCCCGGGATCTCGGTAACGCGTTCATCCCTCGGACGCAGCGCGATCGCGTAGGTCCGCGAGCGGGGCGTCGCCGAATCAAGCGCCCAGCCGTTCTCGGGGACTTTGAAGGCCGATGTGAACCGTTCGTCGATCGTCAAATCTGGCGGCGTGATCCGCGAAGCGGGCTCGCCCGCTTCGATCGTCAGCCGCAGACGCACCGGCTCGCCGGCGCCCACCGAGTCGCGATCGGCCGCAGCGGAAACGCTCACCTCGCCAACGAGCCCGTAGAACGAGTCCGGCCTCCCGCGTTCGGGCAGGGGCATCACTTCCAGTGCAACCGCGTCGGCCACGCTCGACAGAGGCGTTTGGCCCGCACCGATCTCCTGGCTTCTGAAGCGAACCGTCAGCGTGCCGAGGCGGTGACGCCCCGGCTCGTCGGCGACCAGCAGCCGCTCGACATCCAGCACGAAGGCGGACTCGGCGTCGGGCGATTCGATTCGGCGCAGGGCCGCGAACCCGGGACCGTCGAAGAGTTCCAGCCTGTATGTCCGTTCTGCGTCGCGGTGCCAGCGATCGTCCTCGGGCGTCAGCAGCCGCAGGCCCTCGGAGGCAAGCTCGCCCGAAAACCGCGGGCGTTCGGGCGACATCGCGAGCGTCCAGCGCACCAGCAGCCGCACGGGTTCGCCAATGAACACCCTCGTCCGTTCTGGCAGGATCTCCAGCGAAAACCCCTCGGGCGTCTCCGGCTCGACCACATCGAGCGTTGTCGGCGGGATGCTCAGGGTTCGCCCGGAGACCTCGATCGTCGTCTCGGGGATCCTGAATCTTCCCGCCCGCTCTCCGGCGATCGTGTAGACAAACGAAACGCTCGGGAGCTGACGCTCCACCCGGCGCCCATGCACGATGTCGGAGACCCCGAAGCTGATCCGTCGGTCGCTGTCGAGCAGTTGAAGACCCCGCGGCAGGTTCAGGCGGTGCTGCGGGGCCTCGCTCGTCCCGACGATCTGAACAACAAGCTCGACAGGTTCGCCCACCTGCGCTGTTGCCTCCGACGCCCCGCGTTCGCCAAGCGAGACGCGCACGCTCGGCGGAACCTGCGCCATCGCGACGCCCGCCGGCGCGAGCAAGGCGAAGACAAGGCAGAGCACACTCGGGAAGGTTCGCAGGGTCACCAGTCACGCTCCGCCTGCGCCGGCCGCCCCAGCAGCGATCGCCGCTGGTACTCGCGGATGAGGTTCCGGTCGTGGCGTTCCTGTTCGAGGATCGCGTCTGTCACCGGGTCGCGGCGCGGCGCATCGGTGGCGACCTCGCCCGCGTCGCGCATCCGTTCGGCGAGCTCTTGCATCGCTTCGAGCAGGCGCTCGTCCGGCCGCCGCTCGTCGGTCTCGCCCGACGGGTCGCTCGCGGCGAGCATCTGCTCTTCAGCCTCGGTCGGAGGCTCGGGCGTCTGTTCCGCCTGTCTCTGCAGTTCTCTGAGCTCGCGAGCGATCTCCTCCATCTCCTCCGGGTCGCCGACAACGAACCCCGAGTCCATCGCTCGCTCCATCGCGTCCTGCATCCGTTCCATCAGTTCTCGCGCACGCTCGACAAACTCCCGCGGATCGATGTCGGGCAGACCGCTCGGCTCTGTCTCTTCCTCTGTCGGCGCGGCGTCGGCAGGCTCGCCCGCCTCCGGCGTGGGCGTCTCCTGCGATGACGGGTCGGGCCGCATCTCTTCTGAAGTGTCAGGCTGCGTCTCGGGGCCGAACTCGGGGCCGAACTCAGGCGGCGCTTCTGGACCCGCTCCGGTTTCCGGCTCCGGCCGCGGTTCAGACGCCTCGCCAGGCCGGGGCGATCGGTCCTCAGCCGCTTCACCGCCCGGCCCGGACGGCGGCTGTTCCCAGGGCTGCGGCTCGAACGCCGACTCCGTGCCGCCCTCGGTCTGGCGTTGGCCCGATTCGGGCTTGGGGGGCGGCCCGGGCGGGAGCTCGGACGGCCCCTGCGGCGGACGACCGGTGCGATCCTGCTCAGCACCCGGCTCGTCGGGCTGGGGTTGCCCCGGAGCGCCTTCGGGCGGGCCAGATTCGGGCGTGCCCTGCGGCGATCCCTGCGGCTGATCCATCGGTCCGGCGGGCATCGCGCCGGGGGGCGATTCGCCATCGGCCGCGCTCTCGGGCGGCCCCTGCTGGGGCGCTCCCTCGGGTTGGGATTGCGGCTCACCCTCGCCCCTCTGGGCCTGGCCGGACGGATCGGGTTGACCCGGCGCCGGCTGGCCTTCCTGCTCTGGGCCTTCTTGCTGAGCGCCCTCGGCGCCGGGCTCGGGCGTCTCCGGCGATTCCGGCTCGGGCTGCTCGTCGGGCTGTGCTTCCGGCTCAGGCTCTGGCAGGTCTATGCGGTCGTCGAGCGGCTCCTCATCGGGCTCTTGGGGCTGTCGGTCCTCTCGAGAGCGGCGCTGCTCCTCGATGCGTCGCGCCTGCTCCTCGGCCGCGAGCTCGTTCAGCTCACGACGAAGCTCGAGCTGCTCGGCGACCAGCCCCTCGGCACGCCGGACGATCTCGATGTTCTTCAGGGTGCGCTCGTCGGGCGAGAGCCGGTACGACCCTCGGAACGCGCGGGCGCTGTCGCGCAAGAGCCGCATCGCTTCTTCGGGGCTGTCCTTGACCGTTTCGCGAGACCGCTCAAAGAGCACGACGCCGAGGTTGAACCTCGCCTTCGCCCGGAGTTCGTCGGACGCGCCCGCTCTGTCGGCGTCACGAAAAAGGTCGGCCGCGAGCGTCCGATCGCCACGCGTGAGCACCGCGATCCCCCGGTTGTAGATCGCCTGAGCATTGCCCGGATCGAGCTCGGCCGCCTGCTGGAACGCGACCGATGCCTCCTCGGGAAGGCCCTGCTTGAACATCAGCTCGCCGCGGTGCATCAGTTCGCCGGTCCGCTGCGCCGTCGCCTGACCCGCGCAGAGCAATAGCGCCGCCGCGACGCCGACGCGACGGCACGTCCGCACGCCGGCGAACACCGAGCCAGAACTAGTTGCGTCGCGTCGCACCGATCAACCCTTCCAAGACCAGCAGCAGCAGGGCGGCGCCCACAAACCACTGGAACTTCTCTTCGTACTCTACGACCGTCAGATCGTCCGTCTCCGTCCCCCGCGCCCTCGTCACGATGTCGTTGTAGACCGACGCGAGATTCATCCGGTCGGTCGCGACATGGAAATACGCGCCCCCGGGCGTCGCCCGGGCGATCCGCTCCATCGTCTCCCGCTCCAGGCGCGTGCGCACGACCTCGCCCCGGAAGGTCAGCGGACGCTCGAAACCGGGCTCGCCGACCGGGATCGTCGCGCCCGCGGGATCGCCCACGCCGATCGCGATGATGCGCACGCCCGCCTCGGCCGCTTCCTGCGCCGCCTCTTCGACGAACGAGTC
>REET01000136.1 GCA_007694925.1 Phycisphaerales bacterium
GCCAACCACCAGGACTTCGGCGCCGCCCTCTGCGACAAGTGGCGCTTCCCGCGTCCGTTCGCGCTGGTGACCGGCTACCACCACCGCCCGCTGGAGACGCCGGCGGAGTCCAAGACGCTCGTTTCGACGGTCTACCTGGCCGACCGGCTGGCGGGGCGGCTGGGGATCGGGTTCCGGGGCGACCTCGTCTCCCTGGACTGCGATCCGCAGGTGCTCGAGGTGCTCGGCCTGAACGCCTCTGATGTGCAGCCGATCCAGGAAGCGATGGAAGAGGCGGTCAAGTCCGCCGTAAACCTCGCGGCCTGAACCGAACGAACCTTCGCCGCGTGGCGTAGAAAGCAGCGGCGAACCACGATCTCTCTTTCTCCCTCCGGGCGGCCGTGTCGACAGATGCGGCCGTCTTTGCGCGCGCGGGCGCCTGCTCAATCGTCGGCGAGGCGTTCGGCCTCGGGCATGAGCGTCGAGGCGAGCACGCCGAGGCAGGCGAAGAAGGTCAGGACGCCGATCACCGCCTCGACGCTCAGCACTTCCGCGAGGATGCCGAGGGCGGCGCCCGCGATCGTGACCACGCCGATGATCGTGTTGGCGACCGAGACATACAGCGGGCGTCGGTCGTCGGGGGCGCCGTCGACGAGGTAGGTCTTTCTGCCCAATCGAGCCCCGGCCTGACCGAGCCCCGAGGCGACGATGAACGACCCGGCGATGAGCATGAGCGCCCACCCGGGCAGGTCGTCTGTCGGGAGGAGCCAGCAGAGCATCGCGCCGCCGCCCGCGAGCACGCCCATCATCCCGCCCATCGCCATCGCGAGTTTCGCCGAGCGGTCGGCGACCCATCCCCACAGCGGGCTCGCGACGACCTCGGTCAGGCCCAGCGCGATCACGAAGATCAGCAGCCGATCCGACCCGCCCCCGACAAGGTTCTGGGCGAACAGGGCGAGGAACGGGACGATCAGCGGCACCGAGACGAGCAGCCCCCGTGCGCAAAGGAACCAGCGGAAGGCGCTGTTGCGCCCGATGAGCGTTGCGCCCTCGCGGACTTCTTCGATGACCGATCGCGGCTTCTGCCGCTCGCCCTCGGGCTCGACGATCATCGCAAAGAGCATGGCGGCGGCGACCCAGAGCGCGGCGGCGACGATCAGCAACGCCGCGAATGCGCCGGTCGGGCCGTCGTCGCCCCCCAGCACGGTGCGGAGTGTGACGCCGGCGACGAGCGTGAGCGCGCCGCCCAGGGATGCGCGTGCCGCCAGGAGCGCCCCGCGCCGGCCCTTTGGCGTGGTTTTGGCCATGACATCCTTGAATGCGATCGAGCCGACGCCGCTGGCGAGGCTGAAGAGCCCGAGCGTCAGCACGATCGCGAGGCCTGCCGCCGAGCCCTCCAGCGTGACGGCGGCGAGGGCCATGAGCAGGAGTGCGGCCGCCTGCGTCAGCCCCGCGCCGACCCAGAACCACTTCTGGCGCGTCAGGCGCCGGATCTGGCCGGAGACAAAGAGCTGGGGGAGCAGCGAGCCCGCCTGGCGGATGGGGACAAGCAGTCCGGCGAAGGCGGCCGGAGCGCCGACAGCGCCGATCAGCCACGCCAAGACGAGCCCGGGCGAGGCGAGCTGCTCGGCGAGCTTGGTCAGCCCGCCGTTGAAGACATTGAGGAAGAAGTTGCGTGGGACGCTCTTCGCGGCTTCGGGCAGGGCGCCGTTGTCGAGCTCGTCGTCGTTGAAGACGAGGGTGTAGGCCTTTCGTGCGGCTTGCTCGGGCGGGGTGGGATCGGGCACTGGTCCGAGGTTAGGCCCGGGCAGACCGAGGCTTGAAACGGGGGCGCGGGTTCAGAACGCTGGAAGCACAAAGACAACCCGCGGCCGAAGGCCGCGACCTCCCCCAGCGCCCCGCGCCCATCGGGCCCCACTATTCGGTCCCGTACATCCGGTCGCCCGCGTCGCCCAGGCCGGGGCGGATGTAGCCCCGCTCGTCGAGCTCGCGGTCGAGAGCCGCGGCGTAGACGGTGACATCGGGGTGGTCGCGTCCGAGGCGCTGGACACCCTCGGGGGCGGCGACGAGGCAGAGCACGCGGAGGTCGCTCGCCCCGGCCTCGCGGAGGATCTTCAGGGCGGCGCTGGCCGAGCCCCCGGTGGCGAGCATGGGGTCGACGAGGACGACCGGGCCCGCGTCGAGGTCCTTGGGGAGCTTTTTGAGGTAGACGCCGGGCTCGAGGGTGTCTTCATCGCGGGCCATGCCGAGGTGGCCGACGCGGGCCTCGGGCATGACCTCGAGGATGCCCTCGGCCATGCCCAGCCCGGCCCGGAGAACGGGGACGACGGTGATGGCTCCGGCCAGGCGCCGCCCGGTGGTCGGTTCCAACGGTGTTTCGACCTCGACGGCCTTGGTCGGGAAGCTCCGCGTCGCCTCGTAGACCATCAGGCCTGCGACCTGGGCGACCAAAGCTCGGAACGGCCGGTAGCTCAGCGAACGGTCGCGGAGCCAGGAGACCTTGTGAAGGATGAGCGGGTGGTCGAAGATGTGGAGGTTTGGCCACTGGGCGTGCTGGTGGGGCATCTGGCCTCCGGCTTTGGGCCCGCGGGTCGGATCGAGCGGGCGGGGTCTGGATAACCGGTCCGCGAAGAGTTGCCCGGCGTTCGGCCTGTAGCGTCTGGAACCGGGCCCGCGGGGTGCGAGAATACCCTTGCGGCGGTCGGCTTGCCGCCCGGCTACATTGCCGGGGTGATCCCGCCGACGCGTCGATCGGGATTTTCTTGAGTGTGAGGCCGCAGGCCTCCGGCCCGAACGACGCCATGGAACGGAAAGCTGATGGACGACGACGCGAGCCCCGCATCATCTGAGCCTCCTCCGACCAGGGGTCGGCCCGCCGAGTTGCGGCCCGACCCTGACCGAGCGGGCAAGATGACCACGAGGGCCGACGCCCCTGCGGGCGACAACCCCGAGCTTGATCTTTTCGACGCGACCGGACGACTGGGCCGAGCCCCGATCGTGTGGCTGCGTGAACACGCGCTCTTGGCGCTGGGCGCTCTCGGCGCAACGGGCGAGGTGCGGGTGCGGGTCGTCGGCGATGCTGAGATGGCTTCGGCCCACGAGCGGTACTCGGGCGTCTCGGGCACGACCGATGTGCTGACCTTCGATCTGCGTGAGGGCGGGGGTCCGTTGGATACGGATTTGTTGATCTGTTTCGATGAGGCTTCGCGCAGGGCGGGCGAGCTCGGGCACGCTGTCGAACGAGAGCTCTTGCTCTACATCGTGCACGGCGTGTTGCACTGCCTCGGCCACGACGACACCGACGAGGCGTCGTCGGCGCGGATGCACGCGGAGGAAGACCGCGTGCTGGAGTCGATCGGCGTCGGGGCGGTCTACCAGACCGGGCGATCGAAGGCCGGGGGTGGGTCGTGACGCTCACCACGCAGGGCTGGCTGTGGATCTCGATCGGGTCGCTCGCGGCGGCGTCGCTGTTTTCGGCGCTGCACATCTCGCTGCGTCAGGTGGCGCGAGCTTCGATCGAGGAGGCGGCGGGGCGCAGGCGCGAAAGCCGGCCGCGCACCGCGGCGATGATCATGTCGATCCACGCCGACACGGAGGGGCACGCGCTGGCGGCGGCGCTCCCGCGTGCGATCTTCACGATGCTCTTTGCCGTCGGCATGGTGGGCGTGGTGACGGGGATCGGCCCCGGGCAGGCGGTGGGCGGGGCGGACATGGCGATCGGCCTGCTGATCGCGGCGCTGCTGTTCTGGATCTTGGGGATCGCGGTGCCCACGAGCGTGGCCAGGCACGCGGGGGTGCAGACGATCGCGGTCTGGTCGCCGCTGATCCGGGCGACGGCGGTGCTCTGCTCGCCCCTGTCGCGGGTGACGGCGTTTTTCGATGAGATCGTCCGGCGCCTCGCTGGCGACACCAAGCCCAAGAACACCGACATCCTCGAAGCCGAGCTGTTGAGCGTGGTCGAGGAGCACGACACCGACGGCCAGCTCGACCACATCGCGCGCGACATGATCGAGGCGGTGGTCGAGTTCGGCACGACGACGGTCGAGGAGATCATGACGCCCCGGACCGAGGTCGAGGCGATCGAGTACACCGATGACCTCGAGCGGATCAAGCAGGTGGTGCGGAAGGTGGGGCACAGCCGCATCCCGGTGTACAAGGGCGACCTCGACCACATCGTGGGCATCCTGTACGCCAAGGACCTCTTGCACTGGCTGAGCGACCCCGAGCAGAACGGCAAGCGGTTCGTGCTGCGCGATGTTCTGCGGGGCGCCGCGTTCGTGCCCGAGACCAAGACCCTGCGCGAACTGCTGACAGAGCTCCTCGCCAAGCGCGTGCACATGGCCGTCGCGGCCGACGAGTACGGCGGCGTCGCGGGCATCGTCACAATCGAAGACATCGTCGAGGAGATCTTCGGCGAGATCGAGGACGAGTACGAGCAGGGCGAGGAACGCCCGAGCGTGGACATCGACCCCGAGCAGTCGGCCGCGGAGATCGACGCGAGAAAGCACATCGACGACGCGAACGACGCGCTGGAGGCGATCGGCGTCGAGCTGCCCGAGGGCGAGGACTACGACACGGTGGGCGGTTTCGTGGTGGTGACTTTGGGCCGCATCCCCGAGGCGGGCGAGAGCTTCCGCCACGAAAAGGCGGAGATCACGGTGACCGAGGCGGAGCCGACGCGCGTGGTGCGGGTGCGCGTGGTGCGCGTGCGGGAGGAGTCGTCGGCGCCGGAGGAGACGCCGGCGGTGCGGGAGGAGTAGGGGCGGGCGAGGCGTCTTTGTGCTTCAGTCTTTGGGGATCCAGCCCACGAGCGCCGCGTTTTGGGGCAGCGATCTTCCCGGCTCGTACAGGCGGCCGATGCTTTGGACGGTGTAGATCGTCTCGGTCTCGGCAAGGACTTCGCGGGTCTCGCGGAGCAGGACGGCTTCGGCGTCGGGCGAGATGCTGATGACGCGGAGGCGGGCGGGGTGTTCGAAGAGTTGGGCCCTGAGGCCGGTGCGGTGGGTCGGGTCCGGGCGGACGACGACGATCGCGCCGCCTTCGATATTGCGCAGGGCCGCGGCACGCCCGTGGCCGGGGGCGACGACTTCTGAGCGGGGTTGGCGCTCCAGAACGGTCGGGCCCGAGAGGTGCACGAGGGCGGTCTCGGGGCGACCCGCGACGCGTGCGCCGACCGCGACATGGTCCGGGCCGATCCACGCGATCGCGGCGTCGCGGCGTGAGAGTTCCCCGCTCCAGACGCGGTCGACGAGGACGGTGCCGATGGCGCCGAGCTCTTCGACGAGGGCGAGCTGGCCGTCGTCTCTGAGGATCGCGATGCGTGCCTCGGGGCCGACGCTGATAGCGATGACATTCTCCGGCGGGCGCTGCACCGAGGCGTCTGCGCCGATGAGGGCGCGCCCGTCGGTGTCGGTCGCTTCGATGTGGTCCGGGCCGGCGAAAGCGACGAAGTCGAAGGCGGGGAGGTCGGTCTTCTCGCCGCCGGGGCGGTGCACGGTCCAGCCTTGGCCGGTCTCGGCCGGTCCGACGAGCAGGGCGCCGCCCGAGGGGAAGAGCTTCGGCGTGCGGCCCTCGGCGATGGCGCTGCGGGCCGGGATGACGGCCCAGTGGGCGGGCTCGATTTCGCCCTCGTTGGTGAAAGCCCTGTCATCGGCGAGAAACGCGAAGGCGGACTGCGGCGTGTCGGGCTCGGTCTCGGTGCGAGGCGAGCAGCCGACGAGCAGTGAACACGCAAGAGCGGCGATGAGCGTGGTGCGGGCGTCTCGTGCGTGCCACGGTCTCTTGCGGCGGATGGGTCGCATGGTCTACAGCCCCGGTTTGAGTTCTCGTCTGCCGTAGTCGATGCCCATGGCCTGTTTGGCGAGGTAGAAGGTCTCCTCGGTGACGAGGTTGGCCTTGCGGGCATGCTGCTTGAGGAGGTCGATGACCTTTCGGTCGCCGGCCTCGCCTTCGAGCTCGGCTCTGCGGGCTCGCATCGGTTCGAGCATGGTGTTGATCGCGTCTGCGATCTCGGCCTTGATGTGTCCGTCGCCGATGTTGTCGCCCTTGGCGTACTTGTCTTCCAGCTCGCGGACGCGGGCCTCGTCGTTGATGAAGGTTCGGACATACTCAAAGAGCGTGTTGCTCGTGTCGCCCGGCTCGTCGAGGCTCTGGCGCCCGGTGTAGATCTGGCCGATCTTCTTCTTGATCTGCTTCGGCGAGTCGGTGAGGTAGATGGCGTTGTTGAGGCTTTTGGACATCTTGGCCTTGCCGTCGATGCCGACGAGTCGCCCGACGCGTCCGACCTTGGCCTGTGGGATGGGGAAGAGCCCGCCGGCGTTGACGAAGTCTTTGTCTTCGGTGTGGGAGTCGACGCCGCAGTAGACGGTGTTGAAGCGTCTGGCGACCTCGCGTGTCATCTCGATGTGGGCGACCTGGTCTTCGCCGACGGGGACGAGGTCGGGCCTGAAGGCGAGGATGTCTGCGCACTGGCCGACGGTGTAGAGGGGGAAGCCGAAGCTGTAGACATCGCCGACATCATCCTGCTCGAGCTCGCTCTTGAGCGTCGGGTTGCGCATCACGCGGTTGAAGGGGAGGAGCATGGCGAAGTACCAGCTCAGCTCGGTGATGGCGGGCACCTCGCTCTGGAGGACGAGCGTGCAGCGGTCGGGGTCGATGCCCGCTGCCAGCCAGTCCTTGACCATGTCGAGCGTGTAGCGCTGGATCTCGTCCACGCGTTCGGCCCGCTTGGTGAACGCGTGCATGTTGGCGATGAGGAAGAAGCAGTCGTAGTCGCTCTGGAGGGCGACGCGGTTCTCGATCGAGCCGACCCAGTGGCCCAGGTGCAGGTTGCCCGAGGGCGTGTCGCCGGTGAGGATGCGTGGCTTGTCGGTCATGGGGCGAGTTTAGCGCGGGGGGGCGCTCGCCTACGGCGAGCGAGAGCAGGAGAGAGGCGATCAGGCGAGCAGGAGAGCGTTGCGTCGGGAGATCACCGAACCCGACGGGGATCCACATCCGGAGCCGAACCCAGCCCGCCGCGCAGCGGCGAGCCTCCCCTGCGCCCAGTTCCCCGCGCCCAGCGCCCTCACAAAAGGCTCGCATAATCCGCTTCCATCCGCCCCAGGCTCAGGCGGCTGAGGAAGCTGGAGTAGCACATCCAGGCAGAGAGGGCCTTGAGGTCGGCGAAGGGTTCGGGCACGAACGCGGGGCGGGTAACCAGCCCCTCTTCGACGAGCTGGCGGATCAGGCGCATGTCGGCGAGGTTGGTCTTGCCGACAAAGAGCAGGGGGATGATGTCCAGCTTGCCCGCTTTGACCGCCAGCAGGATGAAGTTGTAGGTGAGGACGAAGCCCTTGCTGTAGCTCAGGTCTTTGGTGAAGGGGAGGCCGGTGGGGGTGCTGCCTCTAAAGACGCGGGCGGTCATCTGGTACGCCTCTTCGGGCGTAAAGCCCTGCTCGGTGAAGAAGGCGAAGACCTCGCAGAAGTCGGCGCCGCTCTCGGCCAGGCCGACCCCGCGGATGCGGTTGGTCAGGCGCCGGAGGCGGGCGGGGTGGGAGGCGAAGGCGAGGATCTCGGCGAGGATCGCCAGGCCTTCCTGGGTGACGGTCGCCGAGGGCGGGCCCTTGCTGAGGAAGGTGCAGATCGGCTGGGCGGCGCCGTTGAGCGTCGTGCCCACATGCACCCACCCCTCGTGGATCTCCAAGAGGCGGAGGTCGCGCTCGCTGAAGGAGGCCTCGGCACGGAGCTTGAGGTAGTCGGCCCCGGCCGCGGCGTCCGCCACGATGCCGTCTGAGAGCATCACGCGGATGCGGCGCTCAGAGGCGCCGAAGACCTCGTCGAGGCGTGCCTGAAGGATCTCGACGGCCTTCTCTGCGGGGATGTCCTTGGCGTCGTCCTCGATATGGCCCGAGCCGTCGATGCGTTCGAGGGTGTCGCTGAGCATGACGCCCAGGTCGGCGAGGGAGGGGTCGCCGGCGTGGAAGGCGTCGGTGGCGCCGCCGTAGAGCTGCTGGCTGATGAGCCCGAACTCGGGCGTGCCTCGCGCTTCGAGCATGCGGACGACCGAGACATACTCGGCGCACATGCGCCGGAGGATGCCGCCGACGGGGCTGAACTCGCCGAGCGTGCGTGTGATGTCGCGGGAGAGTTCCTGGAGTTCGAGGCGTTTGGCGGGCGCGTCGAATGGGAGGGGGCGGTGCTCGTAATAGGACCGGTCGACCTTGGGGAGTTCCTTGCCCCCGCTGCTGAGGAAGCCCGAGGCGACCTGATCGTCCCACTTGATCGCGTCGAGGATGCGGATGGGGCGCTGCGCCTCGACCAGCCGGTCGGAGAGCTCGCGGACGGACTGTTTGAAGCGTGGGTCGGGTTCAGACATGGGGTGTAGGGAGTGGGGCGTGGGGTGTGGGGGCGCTCGCCGACGGCGGGCGCGAGGGTGGAGAGGCGGGCCGGCGATGAGGAGGGCACAGGGAAAAGTTGGTGCCTGGGAGGATAGATCTTCTTCGGCCCCGCTGCTCACCCGCCTCGCGCGGTTGCGGCGCCTTCGGCGATCGACGGGTCGCCGAAACCGATCGTCAGGGCGATGGTCAGCCCGTTGAAGAGCATGTGCATCATGATCGGGACGCCGATGGACTTGGTCCGCTCGTAGCTGATGCCGATGGCGGCCGAGAGCACGAAGAGCTGGGCGTAGGCGTGCCACGAGCCGGCTGGGATCACCGCGACATGCGCCAGCGTGAAGACCACGCTGGTCAACAAAACCGCGATCCAGGGCGAGCCGGTCATCCGCAGCAGGCCCGACTGCAGGCCCAGGCGGAAGACCAGTTCCTCAGCGATCGGCACGAGAATCACCACGCCGAAGATCAGCAGCCAGACCCAGTGGTTCGAGGCGTTCTCGGCGATGGTCGCCAGCGTGTCGTGGGCGATACGGGGCGGCGCCTCGGCGTTGATGCGGGCGTACAGCTCGGCGACGCCGAAACCGGCCGCCTGCACCAAAGGCAGCGCGATCAGGAAGCAGAACAGGCCGACGAAGGGATCCGAGGCGGTGACCCGAAGCCCCGCCTCCTTCGCCCCGCGGGCCATGAGGTACATAAAGCAGAGGCCGACGAGAGCCGCGGCCCCCGCCCCGGCGCACAGCGTCACCGCCTCGTGACGCAGGGGCTCGGTCTCGGGGTCGCCCACCAGCCAGGGCAGGCGGCTGACCGCGTCTGCCCCCAGCGGCATGAACAGGTACATGATCACGCCCGCGAAGATCCACACCGGGAACGGGTAGGGCTTGACATCCCGCACGCCGATCCGCTTGAAGCCCCCCGGACGCATCACGCCCGTGGCGATCAGCAGGATGATCAGCACGATCGAGGCGATGATCGTGATCTCGGGCAGGTGCTCGTTGACCTCCGCCCAGGCGTCTCGGATCTGCAGGTTCTGCATCTCGTCGAATCGTTGGGCGAGGGTCGGGCCGGAGCGGCGCTCTTCTCGTTCTGCGGCTCGGGCGGCGTCGGTCGAGGCGGCCGAGCGCAACGCCGCGGCTTCCCCGCCCGCCGGCGGGGGCGGGGCGAACTGGGCGACCGTCTGCCCCGAGGCGGGGGTCGAGACGAGCAGGCAGAGTGCAACAATGCACCCCGTGAGCAGCATCCCCACACTCGCCCCGATCCTCGAAGCCACCAGCGAAGAGGTCGCCCGCGCCAAGGCGGAGACGCCCGAGGCGGAGCTTCGGTCGAGGTGCAAGGACGAGCCGCCGACGCGGGGGTTCGTGCGTTCGTTGACAGAGGATCGGCGCCACCCGCGATTCGGGGTCATCGCCGAGGTGAAGCGGCGGAGCCCCTCAGCGGGCTGGATGCGCGACGAGTACAAGCCCGCGCGCGACCGGGATGGGTTCGATCCTGCTGTCATTGCCGCGTCGTACCAGAGGGCCGGCGCCTCGGCCGTCTCTTGCCTGACGGAGAGGCGTTTTTTCGCCGGCGACCCCGGATTTATCGGCAGGATCCGGACCCTCGTTGAGTTACCGGTGCTTCGGAAGGATTTTCTGATCGATCCGTACCAGGTTTTCCAGGCTCGGGCGATCGGGGCCGACGCGGTCCTGCTGATCGCCGAGTGCCTGCCCGAGCCCGAGCTTGGGGAGATGGCCGACCTCGCCCTCGAACTGGGCATGGATGTGCTGATCGAGGCCCACGCCGAGGCGCAGTTCGAGCGGATCCTCCCCCTTGGGGGTCCGAGAACGCTGTTGGGGGTCAACAACCGCGACCTCGAAGCGATGAAGACGGATCTGGGGCACACCCTCCGCCTCGCACGACGCATGGAGGATCCGTCGAGGCTGGTCAGCGAGTCGGGGATCCGCTCGGGCGAAGACCTGCGTCGGCTCGCCGAGGCCGGGATCGGTCTGGTGCTCATCGGCGAGCACCTGATGAAGACCGAAGATCCGGGGGCGACGCTGGCGGCGCTGCTCGCGGCGGCCGATTGAACCCCGACGGGGGGGTCGCCCGTATCATCACCGGTCCGAACCGAACGACGCATGCAATAACAGACCCATGCCCGCCCGGAGTGAGACGGCGTGGGGTCAGCCCGCCCGCCTCTCCCCCCGAGACCGGCGGCACAACGGAGGATGCCCAGATGAAGATGTTCCGAGCGACTGCCGCCGGCGTGCTGGTGATGCTCTCCCAGGGCGCCTTCGCGACGCCCGAGGAAGCCCGGCGCGTGCTGCAGGAGTCCGCCGAGGCGATCAAGAACACCGAGACGATCACCGCCGAGGTGGTTCGGTTCGCCGAGTTGCCCGCCGAAGACACGACCGCGGACCTGATGGCCCGTCGCACCGGCGAGCGGGGCGATGAGCTCCGTCCGTGGGCGTTCCGGATCACCGGCAGCGCCCGCCCGGGCGGGCGGGACGAGATGGTCTTCGATGTCTACCGCCTCAGCGACACGCTCCGCTGGATCGACCACGACCGCAAGCTCGTGCGCGACCGGACCGAGCGGACCGCAAGGCGCGACCCCGAGCAGTTCCTCACCAGCCCGCTGATCCCCGCCGACATCTTCGGCCCCGAGCCCTTCGCACGCGTGCTGCAGGCCGAAGACCTGAGCATGGGCGAGCGTCGGACCGTTGACGGCGTCGAGTGCGATGTGGTCGTGATGCCCGTGCCGGGCGGGATCCGTCGGACGAAGTTTTACATCGGCGTCGACGACCGCATGCCGCGCCGGGTCGAGGACGCGTTCAGCGTCACCGGCGAGATCAACATCTCCGGCTCGATCACGACGACCTATCGGAACCTGGCGACGGGGACGGAGGTCTCGATGTCGCGGCTGGAGATCAGCGCGCCCGACGGGTACCGCGACGAGGCGGAGCTCCGCGCCCAGCGCCCGGACCTGAACCGCGCCGCCGAGGAGCCGGGCGAGGAGGTCGACCAGGTCCGCCGCGCCCCGGCGTTCACCCTCAGCGACATCCACGGCGACGATGTGAGCCTGGAAGACCTGCGCGGGCGCGTGGGCGTGCTGATGTTCTTCGGCACCTGGGCGCCCCCCGCGGTCCGCGCCGCCCCGGACCTCGACCGCATCGCCCGCCACTACGAGGGCAAGCCCGTCGAGGCGGTCGCGATGAGCTTCCGCGAGCGCGACCCCAACGCACCGAAGAGGTTCGTCGAAGACAACGACTACAAGTTCCGCATGCTGCTGGAGGCCGACCAGGTCCGGCGTGACTACGGCGTGCGCGTCTTCCCGACCTTCGTGATCGTCGGCTTCCAGGGCGAGATCATCGGCACCGTCGACAGCTACCGCGAGAACGAGACCTACAACAACATCCGCTCGATCATCGACGAGTACCTCGAGCGCGCCGAGGGCGGCCAGAGCGACGCCGAAGCCGCCGGGGGCTGAACGCCCGGACTGATTTATCCATCAAAGAAAACGCCGCCCGATCGGGCGGCGTTTTTCATTGAGCACTCACGATCGGTGTGGGCCGGTGATCCCCGCTCAGCCCCCGAGGCCCACGAGCTGGGCGTTGGTCTCGAAGCGGTCCATCGCGGCTAAGAGCTGTTCGACCTGTTGGGGCGGGGGCATGTTGAGCATGCGCCGGCGCAGGGCGGTGATGGTCGCGTGGGTCTTGGGGTCCAGCAGGAGCTCGTCCTTGCGGGTGCCGCTGGCGGCGAGGTTGATCGCGGGGTAGAGGCGGCGTTCTGAGATCTTGCGGTCGAGGATGAGCTCCATGTTGCCGGTGCCCTTGAACTCCTCGAAGATGAGCTGGTCGCCCTGGCTGCCGGTCTCTACGAGGCAGGTGGCGATGACGGTGAGGCTGCCGCCGTCTTCGGTGTTGCGTGCGGCGCCGAAGATCTGCTTGGGGATCTCCAGGGCCCTGGAGTCGATGCCGCCGGACATGGTGCGTCCTGAGTTGGCGTGGCGGTTGGAGCGGTTGAAGGCGCGACCGAGGCGTGTGAGCGAGTCGAGCACGATGACGACATGCTTGCCGGCCTCGACCATGCGCTTGGCCCGCTCGACGCACATGGTGCTGACGGCGATGTGGCGCGCCGTGTCGTGGTCGTTGCTCGACGCGAGCATTTTGAACCGGTCTGAGGCCCAGGGGTGGCCCTCGCCGGTGAAGCTGCGCCGGAAGTCGGTGACCTCCTCGGGACGCTCGTCGATCAGCAGCGCGAAGACCTGGATGTCGGGGTGGTTGGTGAGGATCGAGGCGGTGATCTCTTTGAGCAGCGTCGTCTTGCCCGCCTTGGGGGGGCTGACGATCAGGCCCCGCTGGCCCCGACCGATCGGGCAGAACAGGTCGATCAGGCGGCAGGAAACAGCGCAGCCGGGGTACTCAAGAGTGAGCCTCGGCTGCGGGTCGATCGAGGTGAGTTCCTCGAAAGGCTTGGAGCGCTCGGAGTACTCGGCGGGGTCCATGCCCTCGATGGCGACGATCTGGTCGACGACCGGGCGGGCGTTCTTGGGCGCCGCCGAGCGTCCGCGACGCCGACGCCTCGGTTTTCTGTCGACGACCTCGACGGTGACTTCCAGCCCGTTGCGCAGGCTGAAGCGTTCGCCGAAGGCGACGGGCACGAAAGGGTCGTCTGCGCTCTGGAGTATCGCATCGCCACGGACCTGGCGTACGCGTCCCTCGGCGCGCTGCGGCCACTCGAGAATGCCGGTCAGCGTCCTCATACCACCACACTCTGATTTCGGGCCTAGAACGCCGCCGCGAGGGGAACAAGAAGTTTCGAACTCGTCCGCGGCAGCGTTGGCGGCTCTGGTCAGGACGCCCGTCCTGCCGGCCGCCGGCAACTCATGTATCAGAGGTCATCGGCTCGCCCGAGTCAAGCCCTTGAGCCTCTGTGTCTCAGTCTCGCAGATCCGCACCGATCCCGGACCCCACCCCGCCGCCTGCTACACTTGACGCCCGGCACGGCCCCCCTCCCGAGCATGCGCCGGGGCGTGTGGGGTCCGCATAATTACGGCTTCGATCGTCGCGGATCCGCTTTTCCGCCGACGATCGCGGGGAGTTTCGGCTGGTGGAGTCGCTGGAAGGCATTCCGGTTTCCGAGGGTGTCGCCGCGGGACGGGTCTTCGTCCTGGACGACCTGAGCGCCCGGATCGTGCGCCGGCCGATCGCCCCCGATCAGACCGAGGAAGAGATCGCTCGCTTCGAGCGAGCCCGCGAGGCCGCGGTCGAAGACCTCCGCCATGTCCACGAGCGGGCGAAGGCGGAGATCGGCGAGGACGCCGCGAGGATCTTCCTCGTCCACCTCGGCATGCTGCAGGATTCGGCGCTGATCGAGCCGGTGCGCGACAAGATCCGCACCGAGCACATCGCGGCCGAGTCGGCCGTCAGCGAAGTCTTCCGGATGTGGGGCGACCGCTTCCGGTCGATGAACGAGGTCGCGTTCACCACCAAGGCCGACGATGTCCGCGATCTGGCCGATCGCGTGCTCGAACGCCTCGTCGGCGCCCGCCGGTCGCGACTGGCCGAGATCGGCATGAACGCGATCGTGATCGCCCGCGACCTGACCCCCTCGCAGGCCGTCAATCTCGACAAAAACAAGGTGCTCGCCTTCGTCACCGATCTCGGCGGCAGGACGAGCCACACCGCCATCGTCGCCAAGGCGCTGGGCCTGCCGGCGGTGGTCGGCTGCCGCAGGGCGAGCGAGCTGGCGATCGACGGCGAGTCGGTGATCGTCGACGGGCACCGGGGACGCGTGATCCTCAGCCCCGACGAGGAGACGGCCGAGCAGTACAAGGAGTACGCCGAGCAGCGCCGGCGCTTCCGCGTCTCGCTCGGCGAGCTGGCGTCACTTGAGGCGGTCACGCCCGACGGGCACCGCATCGAGCTGCTGGGCAACATCGAGTTCCCCGAGGAAGCCGCGAGCGTGGTCGAGGTCGGCGGCGGGGGCGTCGGGCTTTATCGGACAGAGTTTCTCTACCTCACCTCCGACCACGAGCCCAGCGAGGAAGAGCACTACGAGGCGTACGCCAAGTGCATCGAGCTGCTCGACGGGCTGCCGCTGACGATCCGCACGGTCGACCTCGGCGCCGACAAGTACACCCAGCAGCGCGTCGAGCAGCCGGAGCGGAACCCGTTCCTGGGCTGCCGAAGCATCCGGTATTGCTTGCGTTCGCTGCCGATGTTCAAGACGCAGCTGCGTGCGATTCTGCGTGCGTCGTCGCTCGGGCCCGTGAAGCTGATGTTCCCCCTGATCTCGGGGGTTGAAGAGTTCCGCCAGGCGAGGCTGTATGTGCGGGATGTGATGGAGGACCTCCGCGAATCGGGGGTGGACTTCGACCCGGATATCGCGATCGGGATGATGGTCGAGACGCCCTCGGCGGCCGTAATCGCCGACATGTTCGCC
This sequence comes from Phycisphaerales bacterium, assembly GCA_007694925.1. Lineage (GTDB taxonomy): Bacteria > Planctomycetota > Phycisphaerae > Phycisphaerales > UBA1924 > SLFH01. The sequence goes on from REET01000136.1 coordinate 14,769, forward strand.
CGCGAGGCGGATTTCTTCTCGATCGGGAGCAACGACCTCATCCAGTACACGATCGCGGTCGATCGGACCAACGAACAGGTGGCGCACCTGTACGACCCGCACCACCCCGCGGTGATCCGGCTGATCCGCCAGATCGTCGATGCCGGCCGGCGCAACGACATCCCGGTGTCGATCTGCGGCGAGTCGGCGAGCATCCCCGAGTACGCGCTGCTGCTGATGGGTCTGGGGTTGCGTACACTTTCGGCGACCGCGTCGGCGCTGCCCAATCTGAAGCGGGTGGTCCGGGGCGTGCCGATGCATCGTTGCGAGCAGATCGCCCGAAAGGCGTTCACGCTCGATTCGGCGGCCCAGATCTCGGGGTATCTCCGAGATCAGGCCCGACAGCTCGTGCCCGAGGCCTTCGACGGGCGTTCCGTCGAAGCCTGACCGACGCCGAGGGGCTTCGGTCGATGCCGGAGGCGACAGAACACCACCGGCCGGACGCCCGGCGTCCGCGCGGCCGGAAAGCACAGGGGCCGTCCCGCCCGCAGCCGATCTTGGCTCGGGCGGTCGGGAGCGTTTTTGAGGCGTTGCGCCTCCCTCCCGCCCCCAGAAGTTTCCGACCCGCGTCGGCCCCGAAGAGGGCCGGACGACGGCCGCGACACAGGCTCCGCAGATGGCGAGCGATCGCGCGCAGCACAGCGCCGCAGCAACTCCCGGCCGATCAGGTCGGGGGCTGGCGGTTCGGCTGCGCGCAGGCGCACGCACTCCCGGAGCGCGAAAGACCATGCATGGACGACCAGAGCAAGCGGGATCAGAGCGCGCAGGCTGACAGCGATCAGCCCGGAACATCGCCGGATTCGAGCGAGCCCACGCCCCAGAGCGAGGCCAAGCCCGCCAAGAAGAAGACGCGGCGCAAGCGCTCGTCGAAGACCGCGACCAAGTCCGCCGCCAAGCCCGACGCCAAGGCAGACGCGAACACGGACGAGCAGCCGCCCGCGAGCGAGCCCGAGGACGGCGCTGTCGCCGAAGATCCCAAGCCCGCAAAGAAGAAGACCTCCCGCAAGAAGACGACGCGGAAGCGTTCGGCCAAGTCGGCGCCGGCCGAAGACTCGGGCGAGGCTGTCGATGCGCCGGAGGTCGAGCGTCGGGCCGTGAAGGAACGCCCGATCACCGCCGTGGAGCAGACCGCGCCCCCGCCAGATCGAAAGACCGAGGCCGACACAGAATCCGACGCCGACAGCAGCGACAAGAGAGACTCAGCTCCGGAAGGCGATGAGGCCGACGCGTCCGGCGAGGACGACGGCGCGCCCAAGAAGAAGCGTCGTCGTCGCCGAGGCGGGCGCCGGCGCAAGGGCGGCGGCGACAAGCAGGACGCCGACGCCGCTGCGCAGGACGGCACGGGCGAGGGCGAGGAAACAGACGGTCGGGACAGCACAGCCGAGCGTGCCGACGACAGCGCCGACGAAAGCCAGGACGAGGACAGCGAGCCGGCGGAGAAGCCTTCGGGCCGCGGGCGCTCGGGCGGCAGGACCGAGAGCCGGTCCGACAACAGGTCCGGCGGCAGATCCGACAGCAGATCGGGCGGCGGGCGTTCACGCCGAAGCGAGCGGGCGTCGGCAGAGCCCGAGGACGACGAGAAGCCTTCGGGCCCTTCGCCCCATGTGCGCATGCTGATCAACTATGTGCCGGGCGAGGAGTGCCGCGTCGCGATCGTCGAGGACGGCAAGCTCGAGGAGTACTACGCCGAGCCGACGAACGAGGTCAGCCGCGTCAACAACATCTATGTGGGGCGTGTGATCAATGTCGAGTCGTCGATCCAGGCGGCGTTCATCGACTTCGGGATCGGCGAGAACGGGTTCCTCCATGTCTCGGACCTGCACCCGATGTACTTCCCGGGAGCCGACGCCGACGAGACCGAGCGCGTGGGCAAGAAAACGCCCAGGCGCGAGCGTCCGCCGATGCAGCAGGCGCTGCGCCGGGGGCAGGAGGTCCTGGTCCAGGTGCTCAAGGAGGGCGTGGGGACCAAGGGCCCGACGCTGACGAGCTACCTGAGCATCCCGGGCCGGTTCCTGGTGATGATGCCCAACATGGACCGCGTGGGCGTGAGCCGCAAGGTCGAGGACGAGGAGACGCGACGCAAGATGCGCGACATCCTCGACGGGCTCGACCTGCCCGAGGGGTTCGGGTTCATCCTGCGGACCGCGGGGCTGGACCGCACCAAGATGGAGCTCAAGCGGGATCTGGCGTACTTGCTGCGTCTTTGGAAGGACATGGAGAAGCGCCGCTCGCAGGGCAGCAAGCCTCGCCTGCTCTACACCGAGAGCGATCTGCTCGTGCGCACGCTGCGCGACCTGATGACCAACGAGGTCGACCAGGTGGTGATCGACCACCCCGCGGCCCTCGCGCGGGCGTCACGCTTCATGAAGATCGTCTCGCCCCGCGCCGCCGCGAGGCTGATGCAGTACACCGGGCGCGCCCCGATGTTCGAGGCGTTCGGGATCGAGCGTCAGATCCTGAACATCCATGCGCGCGAGGTGCCCCTGCCCTCGGGCGGGCGCCTGGTGATCGACGAGACCGAGGCGCTGGTGGCGATCGATGTCAACAGCGGCAAGAGCCGCGGCGCGAGCGACGCCGAGAGCAACGCCTACCAGACGAACCTGGAGGCAACGGACGAGATCTGCCGCCAGCTCAGGCTGCGGGATCTCGGCGGCCTGGTGATCCACGACCTGATCGACATGCGTTCGTCGCGTCACCGCAAGGCGATCGAGCAGCGTTTCCGCGACCGGCTGAAGCGGGATCGGTCGCGGACGACGATCCTGCCGATCAGCCAGTTCGGCATCCTGGAGATGACGCGCCAGCGCATGCGGAGCAGCCACGAGAAGACGCACTTCCAGGAGTGCCCCTCGTGCCGCGGGCGCGGGCTGATCCAGCGCGGCGGCAGCGTCGCGGCCGACGCGCTGCGCGAGCTGATGCTGCTGCTCAGCCACGACCGGGTGGCGCGTGTCGAGATGGTGGTGGGCCCGCGGATCGCCGGCTCGCTGCTCTCGTCCAAGCGTCATTCGCTCACGCGGATCGAACGCCTGACGGGCAAGATCGTCGATGTGCGGATCTCCGAAGCCGGCGGCACCGACCGCGTGACCTTCTACGCGTACGAGAAGAACGGGGCGGATGTCGCGATCGACCGCCTGCCCAAGCTCGCGTCCAGGCCCGAGTTCAGCCCGTGGGCGGGCGAGCGCGACGATGACGAGATCGACGACTGGGCGGTCGACCCGCTCGAAGAACAGGCGCCGGCGGAGCCCGAGGCGATCGAAACCGAGCCCGATCCGCTGGACACGCCCGACGACGGCCCGGGCGACCGCTCGGACAACGCTTCCGGTGCGCAGCAGGACGAAACCGGCGGCAAGAAAAAGAAGAAGCGCCGGCGCCGCCGCAAGCGCAAGGGCGACGGGGATGGTCAGGGCGAACAGCAGGGCGACGCCGATGCGGATTCGGACCGGGACACGCCAGACGATGGGCAAGTGAACGACCGCCAGTCGGGAGGACGGTCTGAAGGACGGAGGCGCGATTCGAACGAGCGTTCGAACGAAGCGCCCACCGACGGACCGGACGACGGCTCGGACGGTGAACAGAACGACGGGCAGGAACTCGACGAGAACGGCGAGCCCCGTCGCAAGAAGAAGCGCCGCAGGCGTCGCCGCCGCAAGGGCTCGGGCGAGAACGCCGAGGCTTCGGACGGGCAGGTGAACGCCGCTTCGGGAGAACGGTCCGGCTCTGGCGACAGATCCGGTTCGGGCGAGCCGCGCGGCTCTGGCGGCGAACGCGGCCGGGCACAGAGCGGTCCGGAGCCCAAGGGCAGCGCCGGGCAGACCAGGCAGAGCCCGCCCGCCGAGCCCAAGCCCAAGCCCAGCGCGATCCCGGCGAAGGTCGTCGACGATCCGAGCAAGCTCGTGCTGGTGCCCCCGCCCCGCCGGGGGATCTTCGGCTCGCGCCGGAAGGTCGGGCCGAGCGAACTGAAGAAGGTCAAGCGCGACGAGTAGGGGGGCGAAGCCGATGGAACTGCCGCTGCCCGAACCGGGCGCAGCCCTGCCCGCGCGCCGCGTGATCGTGCTCGGTTCGACCGGGTCGGTCGGGGTGCAGGCGCTCGAATGCGTCGCGCATCTGAACCAGCTCGCTGACGCCGGGCGATGGTCTCAGCGGTTCGAGGTCGTGGGCCTCGCGGCGCACTCGAACGCGCCCGAGCTCGCGGCCCAGGCCGAGGCGTTCGGCGTGCGCCACGCGGCGCTGACCGACCCCGCCTCGCTCGACCGTCTCGACGCGCCCGCCCTCTCGCGCACCGAGTTTTTCACCGGGTCCGACGCGCCGTCGCGGCTGGTGCGAGCCGTCGAGTGCGACCTCATCGTCGCCGCGATGGTCGGGGCGGCGGGGCTGGAGCCGACGCTCGAAGCGGTCCGCCTCGGACGTGACATCGCCCTGGCCAACAAGGAGACCATCGTCGCCGGCGGCGCGCTGGTCGTGCCAGAGGCGCTCAGGTCCGGCTCGAAGCTCCTGCCCGTCGACAGCGAGCACTCGGGCGTCTGGCAGTGCCTGCTCTCACTCGTCTGCGGCGGACAGCCCTGCACGCCCCCGATGCCGGCGCACGCCGCCGTCTCGCGCATCATCCTCACCGCCAGCGGGGGCGCCCTCCGAAGCAAGACCCGCGACGAGATCGAACACGCCACGCCCGCTGAAGCCCTCTCCCACCCGACCTGGAACATGGGCGCCAAAAACACGATCGACTCGGCCAGCCTCATGAACAAGGCGCTGGAGCTGATCGAGGCGCACTGGCTGTTTTCCGTGCCGGCCGAACGACTCGGCGTGCTGGTCGACCCCGACTCGCTGGTGCACGCGCTCGTCGAGTTTGCAGACCGCAGCGTGCTGGCGCAGATCGCCGAGCCGGACATGCGCAGCCCCATCCTGCACGCGCTGGCCTTCCCCCATCGCGCCCCGGGCCTGACAAAGGCGCTCGAGCTCGACCGTCTCGTCAACATGCGTCTTGAAACGCTCGACGAAGAACGCTTCCCCGCGCCGTCGCTGGCGATGCGCGCGATCCGCGAGGGGGGCACGGCGGGCGCGGTACTCAACGCCGCCAACGAAGCGGCCGTCGACGCGTTCCTGGCTGGGCGCATCCGCTTCGGCCGGATTGTCGAGCTGGTGCGCAGCGCGATGGACGAGCTCGGCTCGGATCCCGTGCGATCGCTCGACGATGTCCGCGAGGCGGACGGCAAGGCGAGAGCGTTTGTCGAAGGCCGGATCGGGTGATCAGATTGCCGCTCTAGATCTGTGGCACTGGCGGCTCGCCCGCCAGTGTGCCCCTCGCGAGTTGGATCTGTGACAGAAAACACTGGCGGATAAACCGCCAGTGTCACAGTCCTTCAGCGATGATCGCACGCGGTTCGTTCGCCCGGGCGAGACGCTCAGGCCACGCAAGCCTGCGGCTCGCGCCTCACTTCGCCACAATGTTCACCATCCGGCCCGGCACGACGATCACCTTCTGCACCGTCTTGCCCTCAATCAGTTCCTTTACGCGGCTGTCGGCCATCACCAGCTTTTCGACCTGCGAGGCCCCAGCGTCGGCCGGCACCGTCATCCGGTGACGCACCTTGCCCATCACCTGCACCGCGATCTCGACCGCGTCGTCGACGAGCAACGCCTCGTCGTGCTCGGGCCACAGGGCGCGGTAGGCCAGGCCCCCGCCGCCGAGGCGCGACCAGAGCTCCTCGCCCAGGTGCGGGGCGAAGGGGGCGAGGATCAGGGCGAAGCGCCGCCCCTGGTCGGGCGTGAGCAGCACTCCCGACTTCTCGCGAGCGGCGCTGGCGAAGTTAACGAACTCGATCATCGCCGCGATGGCGGTGTTGAACGAGAGCTTCTCGATGTCCTCGCCGACCTTGGCGATCGCGCGGTGCAGGCGCTTCTCGACCTCGTCGTCGGGCGACTCCTGCGTGGCCGGCTGGCCCGATTCCTCGTCGATCAGCATGCGCCACGCGCGCTGGCAGAAGCGGAACAAGCCGCCGATGTCGCGCGTGTTCCATGGCTTGGAGGCCTCCAGCGGGCCCATGTACATCTCGTAGAGACGGAAGGTGTCGGCGCCGAACTCGGCGATCACATCGTCGGGGTTGACGACATTCTTCAGGCTCTTGCTCATCTTGGCGACGATCTGCTTGACCGGTTCGCCCGTCGCCCTCTCGACGAACTCACCCTCACGCACCTCGTCGACCTCGTCGGTCGGCACGAGGCTCTTGTCCGCCCGCTGGAAGGCGAAGCTCGTGATCAGCCCCTGGTGAAAGAGTTTTCTGAACGGCTCTTCGCTCGACACATGCCCGAGGTCATGCAGCGCCTTGTGCCAGAACCTCGCGTACAGCAGGTGCAGCACGGCGTGCTCCGCCCCGCCGATGTACAGGTCCACGCCGTCGCCCAGCCAGTACTTCTCGGCCTCTTCGCCGATCAGGCGTTCGTTGTTCTTCGGGTCGCAGTAGCGCAGGTAGTACCAACACGAGCCGGCCCAGCCGGGCATCGTGTTCGCCTCGCGCGTCACCGGCGTCTCGGGGTCTAACCCCTTGACGCCCGCCTCGCCGGCGGTGGTCTGCAGCCAGCCGCCAGCCTTGGCGAGCAGCGGGCGGGGTTCGTCGCTCTCCTCGGGCTCGTAGTCCGTCAGCGGCGGCAGCTCGACGGGCAGCGCATCCTCGCCCACCGGGTGGTGGTCGCCGTCCTCGTCGAACACGATCGGGAACGGCTCGCCCCAGTACCGCTGGCGCGAGAAGAGCCAGTCCCGCAGCTTGTACTGCACCTTGCCCCGCCCGATCTCCTGCGACTCGATCCACCCGATGATCTTCGCCTTGGCGTCCTCGGTGCTCAGGCCGTCGAGGGAGACCGAGGCGTTCGTCGAGTTCCACGCGTAGCCGGGGCGTGCGTAGGCGCCGGCGGATGCCCTGTGGGCCGCCCGCTCGGCGAAGAGCGTCCTGAAGCTCTCCCAATCGTTGCAGCCCATCGAGCGGAGCGTTTCGAACCAGACGGTGTGCGGGCCGTCGCGCTCGCGCCTGACGATGCGGTCGGCGCGGGCCGCGACGGCGTCGAGCAGCTCGGTAAACCGCTCGGGGGTCGCGTCCTCGTTGACAACTTGCTGCAGAAACTCGACCAGCGCCGCGTCCCACTTGTTCGCCTGGGTCAGTTCGCGCGGGGCGCGGGCGGCAAAGTGGGCCATCGCTGCGCGGGCGTGGTCGTAGACCACATCGACGATCGGCAGGCCGAACTCCGACGCGAACTCGAAGTCGCGCTCGTCGTGGGCGGGCACGGCCATGATCGCCCCGGTCCCGTAGCCCATCACGACATAATCGCTCGTCCAGACCGGGATCTTCTCGCCCGTCGCGGGGTTGATCGCGTAGACGCCGGTGAAGACGCCCGTCTTCTTCTTGTCGAGCTTGCGGTCCTGCTCGCTCTTCTTCTGCGCCTTCTCGGCGTACTGGCGCAGCGCCAGCGGGTCGCACGCCCTCGGCGGGTGCTCCATCACGCTCTCGACCAGCGGGTGCTCGGGCGCTACGACCATGTAGGTCGCGCCGAAGAGGGTGTCGGGCCGTGTTGTGAACACGCGGAGGAACGGCGGCGCCTCTTCTCCGCCCTTCCAGCCTTCGACCTCGAAGTCGATCTCGGCGCCCTCGCTGCGGCCGATCCACTCGGCCTGCTGGGCCTTGGTTGAGGCGGGCCAGTCGACCTTCTCCAGGTCTCGCAGCAGCCGGTCGGCGAAGGCGGTGATGCGGAAGAGCCACTGGCGCAGGGGCTTCTGGAAGACGGGGAAGCCCCCGCGCTCGCTCCTGCCGTCGATGACTTCTTCGTTGGCTAACGCCGTGCCGAGCTTTGGGCACCAGTTGACGGTTTTTTCTTCGATGTAGGCCAGGCGCATCGAGTCGATGACTTCCCGGCGCTCGGGGGCCGTGAGTCGGTGCCAGAGGCGGACGCCGACGGGGCTGCCTGTGACGGCGGGCGCAACTCTCGACCTTGAGTCCGCCCGGACCACTTCGCCCGCGTGGTTGACGCCGAGTGTGCCGTTCTCGAGCTCCTTGATGAGGGCCGAGATCGGGCGGGCCTTGTCGGCCGCGGGGTCGTACCAGGCGTTGTAGATCTGGAGGAAGATCCACTGCGTCCAGCGGTAGTACTCGGGGTCGATCGTCGCGACTTCGCGCGACCAGTCGTAGCTGAAGCCGAAGCGTTGGAGCTGGCGGCGGAAGTTGTCGATGGTTTTTCGGGTGAAGCTGGCGGGGTGTTCGCCGGTGCGGATCGCGTGCTGCTCGGCGGGCAGGCCGAACGCGTCCCAGCCCATCGGGTGCAGGACGCTGTGGCCGGTCATCCTCTTGTAGCGGCAGAGGATGTCGGTGGCCGTGTAGCCCTCGGGGTGGCCCACATGCAGGCCCGAGCCGGAGGGGTAGGGGAACATGTCGAGGCAGTAGAACTTGGGCTTGCCGCTGTCGAACCCGCCCTCGCCCGGGTTGGGCTGGCGGAAGACGCCCTGCTCGGCCCAGAGTTTTTGCCACTTTTCCTCGATGGCGTTGGCCATCGCGGCGTTGTAGCGGCAGGCGGGGCCGGCGTCGGCCTGGTTCTCGGGGCGGTCGGTCATGCGTCGCTCGTCGGGATGAGAGGAAAGCCGTGCAAGCGGGCCCGGAGCCCGCAGAGGCAACGATACGGGGGTCGCCCGCCGCAGGCGGGCGAGAGGGGCTGGCGCCTTCGGCGCGAGAGAAGGTCGAGCAGGCGAGAGGCGAGCAGTCGAGAGGGGCACCCGCCGTTGGCGGGTGAGAGGGTCGAAGGGTAGAGAGGCGAGAGTCGAGAGGGTCGGTAGGGGGCGTAGGCGACCTTGGGGGTCTTTGGCGGGGAGCACTTGGGGGCGGGTTGCCGGGGCCGGATTTTGGCGGTGGGAAGAGGTCGTTGAGGAGTTTGATGGCGAGGCGGAGTTCTCTGGCGAAGGCGCCGTTGATGGGTTCGTGTTGGGCGAGGTTGCAGAGTTTTTCGACGACGAGTTGTCTTGCCGCGAGTTCTACGGCGGGGGCTCTGAGGGCCTTGACGGCTCTGAGTGTTTCGAGTGC
>REET01000241.1 GCA_007694925.1 Phycisphaerales bacterium
GCCAGGGCCAGCGAGCGCATCGAGCCATCGAGCAGCCCGTTGAGCTCGTGCGAGCGCCTCGAGAAATTCGGCCTGATCGCCGGGATCCGCCTTGCGGATGATCGCGTTGTGCAGCGGGCGACGCGGCTGATCGGGGTCCGGGTTGTTCTGAGGATGGTGCATACCCCGGACCATCGGCCCGAGCCACGCCCGCCTCAAGGGCGATGATGCCCCGGCACAACCGATGCCCCGTCGCAACACCCGTTCGGGCGGGCGGTGCGTTTCGCGGCGGCATCGGCGAAGTCCGAGAAGTCGCTGCTACTCGACACCCACGGCCTGCGCGTCGCGCTCTGAAAGCACGCCCCCGTCGGAACGCTCGCGGACATCGGGGGTCCGCTTCCAGCTCCGCTCGCAGCGGGGCTCCTCCCGCAGGTCCTGCACCTCGATCTCACCGTCGGCCTTCAGCGCGATGCGGCTGACGCCCAGGAGGTCCGCCAGATCGTCGTGCTCGAAGCCCCCGAACTTCCCTTGCGGGTCGGGCAGTGTGAGCGCCGCGTCGAGCGGGTTCTCGATGCCGCCGGCCTTGGCCTTCTCCATCGCCGCCAGCGCCCTGTCGCGCAGCTCCATCAGCGCCGGCCACGCCGCGCTGGGCTTGACATCGAGCGCATCCGGGAAGGTCTCCAGGTGCACGCAGGCGTCGCTCTCGCCCGAGAGCGAGCGCAGCTCTCGCCACGCCTCGTCGGCCGTGTGGCAGAGCACCGGCGCCAGCAGCCTGCACAGCCCGCTTGCGATCTCGTAGATCGCCGTCTGCGTCCGCCTGCGCCGGGGGGCGTCGGGCTTGTCGCAGTAGAGCCGGTCCTTGACGGCCGCGAGGTACACCGCGCTCAGCGTGTCGTTGCAGAAGTCGAACAGCGCCTTGTGCGCCTTGGCGAACTGGTAGTGCTCCATCGCCTTGCTGACGCCCGCCCGCACCTTCTCGTACTCGCCAAGCACCCACGCGTCGGGCGAGGTCGGGTGAAGGCTGTCGAGGGCGACCGCGTCCTTGGTCGGGTCGAACCCGTCGAGGTTGCTCAGGAGGAAGCGGAGCGTGTTGCGCACCTTGCGGTAGCTCTCGCCCGCGAGCTTGAAGAACGCCTCGTCGACCTTCACATCCCCCTCGTAGCTCAACGAGCTGACCCACCAGCGGAGCACATCCGCGCCGTGATCCTTGAACAGGGCCTCGATCGTGTGCCCCTTGCTCTTGCTGAGCTTGTGCCCGTCCTTGTCGACCATGAACCCGTGCGTCAGCACCGCCTTGAAGGGCGGGCGCCCGGTCTCGGCGAGCGCGCACAGCAGCGAAACCTGGAACCAGCCGCGGTGCTGGTCCGAGCCTTCCAGATACAGCTCGATCGGGTAATCGCGGCCTTCAGAGCGCTGGCGCATCACGGCGTTCCACGAGCAGCCCGACTCGAACCAGACATCGAGGATGTCCCCGCCCTTCTTCAGCGTCGACAGATCGACACCCGCCGGCGCGTCGGGGTCCGAGGCCGGGTCGTAGCCCGCGAGCAACTCCGCCGGTGACTCTCTGAACCACGCGTCGGATCCGCGCTGGCGCACCGCTTCGGCGACGGCCCGCACCGTCGCGCCCGTCATCAGCGTCTCGCCGCCCGGCGTGTGGAAGGCGGGAATAGGCAGGCCCCACGCCCGCTGGCGGCTGATGCACCAGTCCGGGCGCGACTCAAGCATGCCGCGCATGCGGTTGCGGCCCCACTCGGGGATGAACCGCACCGCGTCCGGGCTCGCGGGGTCGATCGCCTTCATCGCCCGCTCGCGCAGCGTCGCCCGCTCTCCCCCGACCTCGTACGCCTGATCGACGCCGACGAACCATTGCTCGGTGGCTCTGAAGATCACCGGCGTCTTGCTCCGCCAGTCGTGGGGGTACGAGTGCATGAACTTGTTGTCGTGGAACAGATGCCCGCTGTCGCGCAGGTGCTCGGTGACCTGCTCGTTGGCCTCCCAGACGCTCATGCCCCGCAGCCACTCGGGCACGCTCTCGTCGTAGGTCCCGTTTTCGAGCACGGGGCAGTAGACGGGGAGTCCTTCGCGCAGGCCGGTCTGGTAGTCCTCGGCGCCGTGGCCGGGCGCGGTGTGGACGAGGCCGGTGCCGTCTTCGAGCGTGACATACTCCGCCGCGACAACCGACCAGATCTTGTCCGGGTTTACGCGCGAGGCCTCCGCCTCGTCGGGCGCCGGGGGCGTGTCTCTGAGCGGGTGGCGGTAGTGCAGGCCGAGCAGCTTCTCGCCGCCGACCGTCGCCAGCACGCGCACATCCTCGGCCTTGGCGGCCTTGGTCACCTGTTCGACCAGATCCTCGGCAAGCACCGTCAGGTTGCCGTCGACCTGCACCAGCGCGTAGGTGTAGCGGGGGTTGACCGCCAGCGCGAGGTTCGCCGGGAGCGTCCAGGGCGTGGTCGTCCAGATCATGAAGCTCGGGGTCATGCCCGGGCGGTCGTCCTCGGCGACGCCGAAGGCCTCGTAAACCGCCGCGGCGTTCTCGGCCTCGAAGTCGACGAAGACGGAGATGTCCTCGCGCTCCTGGTACTCAAGCTCGGCCTCGGCCAGCGCCGTCTCGTTGGCGATCGACCAGTGCACCGCCTTGCGGGCGCGATAGACCAGCCCCTTCTCCACCATGCCCGCCAAGACCTCCAGCACCGACGCCTCGTACGCCGGGTGCATGGTCAGGTACGGATCGTCGTAGTCGGCGAGGGTGAGCAGACGCTGCATCTGCCCCGCCTGCACCTTCTGGTACTTCTCGGCGTAGTTTTTGCAGGCCCCGCGGATCGCCAGGCGCCGGTTGTCCTCGTCGAGCGATTCGAGCTTGGAGGCCTTGCCCGACTCGATCATCTCGGTGAGGACCTTGTGCTCGATCGGCAGGCCGTGGCAGTCCCACCCCGGCACGAACGGGCAGTTGCGCCCGAGCAGCGCCTGCGTGCGCACGACGAAGTCCTTCAGGCACTTGTTCATCAGGTGCCCGAGGTGGATCGACCCGTTTGCGTAGGGGGGGCCGTCGTGGAAGACGAAGCCCTCCGCGCTGGCCCGGCCCTCGATCAGCTTCTTGTACAGGCCGGCCTCGTTCCAGCGCTGCTCGCTGGCGGGCTCGTTCTGCACGAGGTTGGCCTTCATCGGAAAGGCCGTCTTGGGCAGGTTCAGCGTCTGCTTGTAGGCGTTCTTGGGCTTCTGCACGGCGTCGGACATCGCGATGGCTCGCTTTCGGCTGCTTTGCAATCGATCGCCCCGAGTAGGGGCGGGGGGTGTCGGGGGTGGCCCGGCTCGCCGAGCCAGGTCGGCTGGTTGTATTCAGCTGGTTCGATTGAGCGGGCGGTAGGCCCGGATGGTATTGGCGCAACAAAGACTTCCGTCGTCAGCCGCGGCAGTGAGCCTCGGCCGCCTTGGGGCCCCGCTGATCGATGGTGGAGTCGGACAGACCGGCGACAACCCACCCCTCAGCGGGGCGAGGAAATTCGCTCATCGAACGAGATGGTCCGTGGTCCGGTCGTCATGACAACAAGCATATCGGCCAGAACCGGCGCCGTCTTGTGCCGCGGCGGCCATCCCTCGCCGGCGAAGGCCGGCGACTCAGCCAGTCCAGGCCGGCGACTAGGACAGTCCAAGCCGGCGACGAAGCCGCTCCTCGCCGGCGGAGGCCGGCGACTCAGACAGCCCACCCTCGCCGGCGGAGGCCGGCGACTCAGACAGCTCTACTCATGCTCGAAGATCGACTGCGTCCTGAGCACCACGCCCCCCGCGGCGATCAGGTGGTAGCTCTGCATATGGATCTCGCGGCTGTACCGCTGCACATCCAGCACGCTCAGGCAGGGCCCAGAGTCGTGCCACGCGAAGCTCATCGCCTCGGCCTCACGGGCGTGGTCCATCATTTCCTCGTAGGTGGCCATGTAGAGGTTTTCCGAGAGGGTCTCGGTCTGGACCGTCGTCATGTACCCGGCCTTGGCCTTGGGGAAGCGGTGCTCGAAGTCGCGCTCGCCGGCGCAGAGGAAGGCGCTCAGCACGCCCGAGTCGGGCAGGTTGCCCTCCTGGTCGGTCACCAGCTCCGAGGCGCACATGGTTCCGAACTCGAAGCGGAAGAGGTGCCCGCCGGGCATGAGCCAGAGCTCGGCCTCGTAGGCGCCGTGGCGCACCACCCGCCGCTCCCGCAGCGGGAAGAGTTCCGGATGCAGGGCCCGGTCATAGAGGATGGTTTGGTAGGATTGGAGGCTATTGGACTTGGTCTGAGGATTCATCCGCGTTGTCCCCACAGCTCGACGCGTAGCGTCGGCTGCTGATTGACCCCGCTGGGGTTCGGAGGGTGTTTGCTCGGACCGCGTGCCGCGCGACCGATCCGGCGCTCCCGATCGCTGCACCCGCACGCCAGCGGAGACCGATCAGGGGAGAATGCACTATAGCCGGACACCCTCTTGACCCCAAGCACTTTTTCTTGGCTCACGCGGCGACGAAGCCGCGGGCCGCCTACCGATCGACGCATTCTACCCAAAACGGACGGATATGCTCAACATATTGAAGAGTTCCTGTCGGTTCCACAACCTGTTGCACAGTTTCCCGAGAATGATGCCCAAGGAAGGGCGTTTCGCCGCACAAGGATGACGATGGCGTGATCGGTAAAGCCCACACTCTGGAGGATCGCATCCGCATCGTCCGCGCCCTGCCCCGCCCCGCGAGGCTGGCGGCGCTGGTTGCTGGGCTCCGCGTCGCCTCCGACGCCGAACGCGAACGCCTCACCCTCGAACTGCTCGAACTCGCCCTCCTCCCGGAGGGCCGCGTCTCGGCCAGGGCCCGACGCAACGCCGACGGGGCTCTGGTGGCCCTGCTTCGGGCCTGGCCATCGCTGCCCTCGGGCGTCAGGAGCTCGACCGCCGAGGCTTGCGAGGGGCGCTGGGCCGCCGCGGCGGACTCGCTCCTGCGCACAGATCCGCTCGCGCTGGCCCGCGCCGCGGCTGCCTTGGCCCTCCCCGAGCT
>REET01000189.1 GCA_007694925.1 Phycisphaerales bacterium
CTCGTACCCGACCCCCATCAGGTATCTCGGCTTGTCCTCGGGCATCAGGGGGGCGGTGTGGGCGACCACGCGGGCGATCTCCTCGCTGCTCTCCCCCACCGCGACGCCTCCGATGGCGAATCCGGGGAGGTCGTAGTTGCAGATACGCTCGGCCGACCAGGCCCGTTCGTCGGGGTCCGTTCCGCCCTGCACAATTCCGAAGAGGGCCTGCTCGGCGGGGCGGGCGTGGGCGCCGATGCAGCGCTCCAGCCAGCGGACGGTCCGCTCGTTGGCCTCGCGGACCCGCCTGGCGTACACGCCCTCGTCGAGCTTCGCGACGCCGGCGGTCCCTTTCTGGCGGACGAGATTGGGCGGGGCCTGGCCCGGGTCCTTGGCCGGGGGGCAGTCGTCGAAGGCCATGATGATGTCGGCGCCGATCTTGTTCTGCGCATCGATCGCCGACTCGGGCGTCATGCGGACCTTCGAGCCGTCGACGATGCTCTTGAACGAGACGCCGTCCTCGTCGAGGGCGTTGATGTCCGCCATCGAGAACGCTTGAAAGCCTCCCGAGTCGGTGAGGATCGGCCCGGGCCAGTTCATGAATCGGTGGGCCCCGCCCATCTGCTCGACGAGATCGGGCCCGGGCCTGAGGAGCAGGTGGTAGGTGTTGTTGAGGATGATCTGCGCCCCCGTCGCCCTGACCAGCTCCGGCAGCAGCCCCTTGACGCTCCCCCGAGTGCCGACGGGCATGAACGCGGGCGTGTCGAACGAGCCGTGCGGCGTCTCGACCACGCCCACACGCCCCCGCGTCGATGCAGAGCGGTGCGAGATCGTGAACCTGAGCGATTGATCCTGGGGCGGCCGGGGCATGGCGGGAACGCTATCGCCCCCGTCTGCGGGAAGTCTCCGATTGCAGCGCCTTGCGCTCGCGATCGGTCAGGCTTTCGATCCCCTGGTCGCGGACCTTGTCGAGGATGCGGTCGATCTCGCCCGGGTCCGAGGGCGCCGGGCCCCTTGCCTTGCCCTTGGAGCCGCGGGACCGGCCCCGATCGGGCTTGCGTGAATCCTGGAAGACATCGAAGAAGTCTCGCAGCAGGTGGTTGTGCTTGATGAAGTACCAGCCCGCGAGCGCCCCGCCGAGGTGGGCCGCGTCGCCCCCGGCGTTGCGTCCGCCGAACAGCAGGTTCAAGAGCGCGATCCCCACATATACGAATGCAAAGGTCCTGATCTTGAACGACACCGGCGGAAACAGCAACTGCACCCGCTCGTGCGGCGCCAGACGCGAACACGCCAGGATCACTCCGAACACCCCTGCCGAGGCCCCGATCAGCGGCGTCGTCGGGTTGTACGGCAGCAGCCCCGGCACGGCGCCGAAGAGATACCCGCCGAGGTTGAGCGCGAGGTACGCCAGCCCGCCGCAGATCCCGCACATGAGGTAGAAGGCGAGGTAGCGTTTGCCCCCGAGGTGCTGCTCGACGAGCCCGCCGAAGACGGCCAGCCCGATCATGTTGAACAGGATGTGCAGGATACTCGCCCTGTCGTGGAGGAACTGGAAGGTGATGAGCCTCCAGACCTGCATCTCAAGGAAGGCTTTGGTGGTCGAGAAGTGGCCGTAGGCCCGCAGCGGGTCCATCACACGGTAATGGGCCTCACCGACCTGGCGTCCCGATGGGCGGTGCACGATCGGGGCCGAAGCGGAGGCCGGCCCGGTCTGTATGGCGTGCTGCCTCGGGTCGGCGAAGCCGAGGTCGTCGCTGTCGGCGTAGGCCTCCTGGATCACAGCGCTTTCGAACACAAACTGCACCGGCGTGGTCCAGACCCCCGAGAGGATGTAGACGGCGACATTGATGATGATCAGCCACAGGTTGACGCTCAGCCCGCGTCGGCCGCCCATCGGACCCAGCCTCGCCGAGCCCCCCTTGTCCTGGATGTAGTCTCTGTCGCTGATGCCCATGGGTCGGGTCCGTCGTCTGGATCTGTCGTTGCTGTCGCTCGTGGGGCCGGGATCGAGCCCGGCCAAGCATCGGCAAGGAGCGGGCCCGAGCGTGAGCCGGGGCTCAGTGTGAGCCGCTGTTACGCTTCCGCTCGGTCTCCTTGGAGAGCAGCCGCTTCTCTTTTCTCGTGAGGCTGCCCATGCCTTGCTCGCGGATCTTCGAGAGGATGCGGTCGATCTCGGCGAACTCGGCCTCCTCCTTCTCGCGGGCCTTTCGGTCGCGTTCGGCGTCGCGGGCGGCCTCTTTGGGGTCGTAGCGGTCGTAGGCCGCAGAGAGGTCCACGCCGGGTGCGCCCCCCGCGGTCGCCTCGAATTTCAGCCGCTGCTTCTCCGCCCAGCAGGTGAACCCGCCGAAGATCGCGATCGCCATGAGCAGCGTCTCGCCAGCGACCATCGCAAAGACAAACAGCACGCCCGCGACCAGCAGGCCCAGTGTCGTCGAGATCTCCATCGACCGCTCGTACCCGGCGCTCCGCCAGATCAGCGACTGCACCACCCGCCCCGCGTCCATCGGGTACATCGGCAGCAGCATGTTGAACGCAAGCAGCAGGAAGTTGATGTAGTGCAGCCACCAGAGCCCGGTGAGCCAGAAGGCCGCCTCGCCCCCGGCGGTCGTCAGCGTCGCGGTCGTCACACCCGGAGCGAACGGGTTGAAGACCACCGCCCCCCACTTGCCACCCGTCGCGATGAGCAGCGCGATCGCGAACACCGGCAAGAGCGCCACATTGACCGCCGGGCCACCGAGCGTCGTCCACAGGTGCGCCCGCCAGTCGTGCGGCGGCCGGCACATCGCAAGGCCGCCGAGCGGCCAGAGGATGATCTCGTCCGCCTCGCCCTGCACGGCGCGGCAAGTGAAACAGTGCCCGTACTCGTGCAGCAGCACCAGCCCGAACAGCGCGCCCATCGCCAGCAGGATGTACCCCGGCCCCATCCCCTCCTGCGACGCAAAACTCACCAGCACCTGCGCCGCGATGTACACGAGGAAGAACAGGTGCAGCCGGACGCGGATCCCCCACGCCGAGTACAGGAAGAGCGCCCAGGTGAACGGGTTGCTCCCGCCCCCGAATGCGCGGGAGAGCCTGGCCTTCCAGCCGCCGCCCTCCGGACCCGCTGGCGCTCCCCACCTGCTCATGCTCTTGTCGCCCCCCCGCCGAAGCGTCCCTGCTCGCGGGCCATGTAGAGCGCGAGCATGGTCTTGGCGTCGATTATATCGCCCCGCGCGATAATAGCCAAAGCCACGGGGATCTCGACGGGGTGGACCGTGATCCGCTCGGAGTCCTCGAGCTCCTGGCCGACCAGCTCCAGCCCGGTCGCGAAATAGACATGCATGAGCTCGTCGGTCAGGCCCGGGCTGGTGTAAAAGCGTCCCATGTGCTCCAGAACATCGGCCCTGTAGCCCGTCTCCTCGACCAATTCCCGCGATGCAGTGGTCTCGGGGGGCTCGCCGGGCTCCAGCCCCCCCGCGGGGACCTCCCAGAGCGTCTCGCCGACGGGCACCCGCCCGTTGCGGATCAGGACCACGCGGTCGGGACCGCCCGGCTCGGCCAGCAGCGGGACGATCGCGACCGCCCCGGGGTGCTCGACGAACTGACGGGATGAGTCGTTGCCGGCGGGATCACGGACCGTGACCTCGACAAACCGGAAGCGGCTGCCGCTGGCGAGGGTCTTCGAGTGGATCACCCGGTCGGCGTTGGCGGAGTCGGTCATCGGCGGATGGTACCGGCGCTGGGGGCGGGGACGCACAAGCCCGGAGCGGTTAAAGGTTCTTGGTAAGCTGTTTGCCGAGAAGACAGCCGAGCAGGAAGACAGTCCGCTCCGGTGAGTCCGGCATTGTCCGCAGGGTCTGCACCGTGCTACGGGCCTCTCGGACCAAACGGTTGGCCTCCGCGCGAGAATATGGCCGGGCATACAGGTTGTAGTCCGCGTGATGGCGTTCGACTTGGAGTTCGACAAACCGTCTGCAGACCGCGACAAGCTGGGGAGCTACCGGCCCGGAGACCAGCGGGGACAACGCTTCGGGTAATCGCGTTGTGCCCGGCTTGTTCTTGACGGGCAGAAACCATTCCGATGCGATCTTGACCGATCCGTGCTGGATCGTTCTGCGGAGCCGCGACCCGATCTCGGATCGTGCGTCCCCGGCCGAGAGTACGCACGCTACAGTGTCGTCTGCAACTTGATGAAATACGGCGTAATAGGCGGTCGACACGGCCCGCCGGAGGCTGATTTGCTTAGGCTTCCGGGGATCAAGCGAAGCCAGATGATCGGCCTGATCGAGCAGATCATCCACCAAGGACGGATTCACGGGCGGCCCGCCGCTTCGGCAAGATCGTCGGGACGACGGTAGCCCACATGTACGAGGCGATCGATATTGAGTTTCTCGATCTCTTCGCGGACACGGTCTGCGATCGGGTCGAGGTTCTCCGATGTCCAGTCTTCATCCTTCGTCGCGTTGTCGATGAGCACTAGTACATCGACCGCCGGATCGCCGGTGTGGTCGTCACCGATCTCGAAACGGATCTCGACGATCTTCGGCGTTGTTTTCCAGTCGGCCTTGACCGCATCCAACGCTTTTCGAATAAGTTCGACTTCTCTGCGCTCGGTCATCGACGGGCTCCTCGTACGCGGGCGATGGATTCTAACACTGTCGTTCCGCTCATCCCAGAGGCCCTCATCGGTTCCAGGTCGCAGCCCCGTACACGCCAGTCTCCCCCAGCTCCTCGGCGATCCGGATGAGCTGGTTGTACTTCGCGTTCCGATCGCTGCGGCAGGGGGCGCCCGTCTTGATCTGCCCGCAGTTGGTCGCCACCGCGATGTCCGCGATCGTCGAGTCCTCGGTCTCTCCCGAGCGGTGGCTGAGCACGCAAGAAAAACCGTTCCGCATCGCGTAGTCGACTGTGTCGAAGGTCTCGCTCAGCGTGCCGATCTGGTTGACCTTGATGAGGATCGAGTTGGCGCACCCCTCGGCCACGCCTCGCTCGACGAACTTCC
>REET01000064.1 GCA_007694925.1 Phycisphaerales bacterium
GACTGGACCGACATCCTAACGTATGGAAGGATGCCCCGCAATACCCTATCAGACTCCTGTCAAGCGGGCCTGCACAGAAAAAACCCGGCAGACGCCGGGTTGCTTGGGCAATTGACCTGAATTACCTGGAGTCGTTCAGCCACGCCGCCTGCGGACGGCGCAGAGGGCGCCGAGGCCGGCCAGACCCATCCCCGCCGGCCCAGGCAGGGGGATGACCTGGATAATGAGATTCAGCTCCGGGCTCGCCCCAGACGAGCCGTCGAGCCAGACCCACGCGTCGATCGGCGAGCCGTCCTGCAGCGTGCCGACGAGCTTGTAGCGGATGTAGTTCAGGAGCGGAACGAGCGGCCGCAGCTCGAGGTCCTCCATGCCGTAGATGTTGATCGTGCTGCTCCCGTGGAGCCTCATGGCGCCGATGTCGCCCCCGCGAATGTCGACGACACTCGAGCTGTAAGTGAAGACTTCGCCCACCGATCCGCCCCGGATGTCGGCGGTGCTGCGGTTGTTCACATAGAGTTCTTCGTTCGACCCGCCGAGCATCTCAAGAGCGGCCTGGTGCCACAAAAAGATCCATCGGATGGAGCCGCCGTTAAAGTGTGTCATGGTCTGGTTGGTGGCGTCGAGCGTGGTCGTGATGTTGGCCGGTTCATCGACGTGCAGTGTCGTGGCGTTCCTGAGATTGATCTGCGCGATCGTGCTGTCGAAGTAATGCACGCCGTTGTCGCTGAGCGTGATCGTGTTCGCCGACACAGGCGCACCGATACCGGCGAGCGCGGCGGCGGCCGCGCACGAAACAACATTGAACTTCTTCACTTTCTCTACTCCGAATATTTTCTCGCACCCTGAGGCGCTCGTCACCTTGCGCAGCGGCCCGGCGAGTACTCATCTCGCCGAGAAAGCCGCAGCGGCGACAGAACTCTAATACAACCCGACCCGGCACGCAACGAAAAGCGCACGATTTTGTGTCTTATCGGAAATCCGCTGTTCATTGGCCCGATCGGCTCACCTGCGACGGCGTCCACCGAGCATCAGACCCACACCCAATACCGCAGCCGCCCCCGGCGCAGGCACGACCGACACGACCCCGGGCCCGGAGATCAGCGAGTTGAACTCAAGGTCCTGCGTAAACCGGCTCCACTGCGAGACGACGAAGTGGTAGGTCTCGCCCTCGTGGAGCAGGGCGTCGATGCGCGACTCGCCCCGGGGGTTGCCGTCGGCGCCGCTCCCGTTGGCGAGCGAGTAATCGAGCAGGTTCATCAGGGGCTGCGAAGCGTCGAAGCTCCCCTGGTAGAGGAAGGTCGGCACATCCAGCCCGGGGATGATCGTCTCGAACTCGTACCGGCCAGAGGCGGAGACGGTGAACTCCAGCACGCTGTGGTTGACCGGGCCGAGTCCGGAGACGCCATCGATGAAGAACGGACGGCTCCATGAGTCCCCGGCGGCGGTGTTCCCGCTGAACGAATGCGTCTGCGTGGGCACGGTGGTGGTGAGGTGGTACCGCACATCGCGGAGGCCTGAGATCCACGGGCCGTTGAAGGCGTTGTCGAAGTTGAAGGTGTAATCGCCCACGCCGCTGGCGTTGGTGAACCCCGCGGGCGAGGCGTCCTGGAAGGGGAAGTCGACGAAGCTGACATCGCCCCCGACGCGTCCCCAATTCATGCTCTGCCCCCCGGGGGCGACGACACTGACGCGGACATCGGTCGACCACGGGGCGGTGCCGTTGTTGGTGTCGGCGTTGACGGCGGTCCAGCGGGCTGTCAGGCCGACGCCGGTGATCTGCACGCCCGGCGTGTTGAAGCTGACGATCTGCGAGCCTCCCGAGGCGGGGAGGTTGATGTCCGGCCCGTTGACGGTCGCGACGAGGAGCTGCGAGCCCGAGGCGTTGGCTGGGGCTGAAACAGCGACGCCAAGGGCGGCGGTCGCCAGAACGATCGGTCGGGTCAGGGGCATGATCTCTCTCGTTTCTCTCGGTGTCAGGTTTCGGTGTCGGGGCCGGGCAGGCAAGACCGCCCGCCAAACCGGGGCGGAGCCCGGCGGTTCTGCCGGAACTCGCTCCGCATACCCAAGAGCATACCGCACGATCGGCGGCACCCGGAAGGTCCGGAAGATGGAAGCGGGCCCACGCCCCCACTACCGTTGGCTCCGGGGACAGGAGGCCGATCTTGTCGGCGGGTTCCCGGACGCTCGGGTCTATGCAGGCGGAGAAACAGCCATGTCGGTACGCATCGGGATCAACGGGTTCGGTCGCATCGGTCGCCTTGTCTACCGCATCGCGGCCAACACGCCTGGCGTCGAGATCGTCGCCGTCAACGACCTCGTCCCCGCCGACAACCTGGCCTACTTGCTCAAGTACGACACGATGCACGGTCGTTTCCGCATCAACCACGAGCCGGCCGAGATCAAGGCGACCGAGGACTCGTTCACCGTCAACGACTACACGACCAAGACGCTCGCGGAGCGCGACCCGGCCAAGCTTCCCTGGGAGGACCTCGGCGTCGACTATGTGCTCGAGTCGACCGGGCTGTTCACCGCTCATGACGAAGCGGCCAAGCACATCGAGGCGGGCTGCCGTCGCGTGCTGATCTCAGCCCCGACCAAGAGCCCCGAGCAGGTGCCGACGGTCGCGTACAAGGTCAACCACAAGGTCTTCGACCCCGCCAAGCACAAGATCGTCTCCAACGCGAGCTGCACCACCAACTGCCTCGCCCCGGTCGCCAAGGTGATCCACGACGAGTTCGGCCTCGCCGAGGGGCTGATGACGACCGTCCACGCCGCGACCGCGACCCAGCCGACCCAGGACGGGCCCTCGCGCAAGGACTGGCGGGGCGGTCGCAACGCCTACCAGAACATCATCCCCGCCAGCACCGGCGCCGCCAAGGCCGTCACCCTCTGCATCCCCGAGCTCAAGGGTCGCCTGACGGGCATGGCCTTCCGCGTGCCCACGGCCGATGTCTCCTGCGTCGACCTGACCTTCCGCACCGAGAAGGCGACCAACCTCGAAGAGATCCAGACCGCGATGCGGGCCGCCTCGCACGGCGCGATGGAGGGCGTGCTGGGCTACACCGAGGAAGAGATCGTCTCAAGCGACTTCATCGGCGACCCGCACAGCTCGATCTACGACGCCAAGGCCGCGATCGAGCTGAACGACCGGTTCTTCAAGATCGTCGCGTGGTACGACAACGAGGCGGGCTACGCCCACCGCTGTGTCGACATGCTCCGATACATCGCCGAGGGTGACGGCAGAGGCTGAAGCGCCCCCTCAGCCAGCCAGCCCGCCCGACCGCTTGAGCACGATCGAAGCCCGGGCGTCTTCGTCGGCCCCCGGGTCGATCGCCGCGCGGTAGTGCTCTGCGCAGAACGCGCAGGCAACCAAGGCGCCGTGCTCTTGCTCTGCACAGATCCGGATCGGCAGCAACATACCGCAGCCGACGCAGGCCATCCCGAAATCCGCCCGTTTCTCGTCATCCGGCCCGGGCGGTTGCATTGTCGCCATGAGTCCGACTCCCTCCCCTCGCTTCACCGAGCATAGGGAAGAAAGCCCATGTGGCGTATTCGAAATCCACAAACTTGTGGAACACCCTTTCGATATACGATCAAACCCCTTCTCTGCCCAGCCAAGCTCACTGGCAGCCGGCGGCGAACTTCGCGAGAAACGCGAAGAAGTCGTCCGCGTCGATCACACCGTCGTTGTTGAAATCCGCCCGGCTGTCCCCCGCCGCGAAGAGGCTCAGGAAGAGGAAGAAATCGTCCGCATCGACCACGCCATCGCGGCTGAGGTCGGCGCGGCACTTGTTGACGAAGACCTCAAAGTCCGTCGCCGAGGCGTTGCCGCTGGGCTCGAAGGCGACGAGCGTGAGCCGCCTCGGCCCGTGCGGGCCGGTGACCACGCTGAACTCCCAGTCGAAGCGGTCCCGCCTGGTCGCCAGATTCGTGAGGTTGGAGGCCGCGATCGGGTCGGCGCCCGCCGCCAAGCCCCAGAGCACATGCACGCGTTCGGCGGTCCGATCGAGCGCCCGCACGCGGATCGGCTCGACTTGCTGTGTCAGGTCCTCGCCCTCGCGGAGGTAGGCGACCTCCGGCCCGGAGCGATCGACATAGATCACCTGCCGCCACTCGTTGAAGATCGGGGCCGCGCCCGGCCGCCGGTTTCGGAAGGCGACAACCGAGATGTAGTGGTATCCCTCGTCGAGCCTCGCCGCGTCGATGGTCTGCTCGTAGAGGCCCTCGGGGCCGCCCGTTGAAAACAGCGGCTGGTTGGTCGTCAGGAAGTTCTCGTACCCCGGCGTGCCGAAGTCGAACCACGGGAAATCGACCTGCCCGTTGCCGTTCCAGTCCTCGAAGCCCTGGTTGATCCGGAAGGCGGCGCCGCTGTCGGTGTTTGGATCCTGCGGGTCGGTCTGGCCGGTGCGCAGGCGGATCGTGAATGTGTCGGAAGTCACGATCGGCACCTCGGCCAGACGACGCCGCCCCGCGGGGAGCGCAGGGTTGTCGGCGGGGATTACGCCGCCCGTCGGCTCGATCTCGACGACGCCCGTTGGCAACGCCGGGGCGTAGATGACATACCCCTGCCCGTGCTCTGCGGCGCCTGTCCGGTTCCGCGGCACGCGGATCGTCGCCTGCCCCCCGGCCCCGACCGTCACGACGCTGAAAATCTGGTTGGTCGGATCGACGACAGGATCGCCAGCGGTCCCCGAGATCTCGTGCAGTCGCGTGCCGGGCGCAAAGCTCGTGTTCACGGTGCGCGTGTCGAAACCGGTGTCGAAGCGGTCGTTGACGCCGACGAGCGCCTGCCCGTCGCGCCCGCCGGAGATGTTGTTGGGGCTGGATCGCTCGAAGACGATCACATCGCTGTCGCGTTGCAGCGGCATGTACTGCCCCCGCCCGACGGTGTTTCTCGCCCGCACGAGGCGGGTCATGCGATCGTCGAGCGCGCCCGCACGCT
>REET01000131.1 GCA_007694925.1 Phycisphaerales bacterium
AGACTTCATCCGAGCGGCTCCTGCTCAAGAGGCTCGCGCCGGGCCGCGACGATCCGTACCGCGTCGCGGTCGCGCACGAGACGATGCTGCACCTGGCCTCGTCGGGTGTGCGTGTGCCGAAGCTGTTGGGCACGAAGCGAGAGAACAACTCGATGCTCCAGCTCGGGCGCCATGTCTACGAGCTGATGGAGTTCGTTGAGGGCACGGGGTACGACGCCTCGATCGAGCAGACGCGCGGGGCGGGGTGGGCCCTCGGCGCGGCGCACCGCGCGCTGCGGAGCTTCCGGCCCTCGCACCCGGCGCCCGAGGGCGGGTTCCACGCCGCCGTCCACCTTCGCGAGCGCCTGGAACGCTCGAACGCCGAGGGCGGGGCTCGCCTTGCCCGGGCGATGGCGGCCGCCGAACAGGAGGTCGAACGCCTGGGCTGGGCAAACTGGCCGAGGCAGGTCGTCCACGGCGACTGGCACCCGGGCAACCTCGTCTTCCGCGAGGGGCTGCCCCCGGTGATCGTGGATCTGGAGCTGCCCCGGTCCGACCGGCTGCCCGGTGTGTTTGCGCAGGGGGCGCTGCAGTTCTCTCTGGCGAGGGCCCGGAAGAGGACTGCAGGCGGAGACGGCACGAAGCTGTCGCTGGACCGGAGGAGGCTGCAGGCCTTCTTCGAGGGGCTGCGCCAAGAGGGCGTGCGGCTGGAGGCGGCCTCGGCCCTGCTGCCCCCCCTCATGGTCGAGTCGCTCGGCGCAGAAGCGGCGACACTGACCGAACGGGGCGGGGCCGAGTGGGCGTGGCTGATCGGCCCCGCGTCGGAGCTGGCGGACTGGATCCTCAAGTCCGCTTTCGCGATCGCCGAGCTCACCCGGGGCGGCGAGGGTTGAATCCCGGGCCCGGAGACCAGAGACTCATGCATATGCGAAAGCACCTGAACTCGGCATTGGCTCGGGTCTCGGCTCGGGCGATGACGGCAACAGCGGCGGTCTGCCTGCTGGCCGGCGCCGCTCTTGCCGACCCCATCGCGGCCCTCGACCATCCCGAATACGCCCAGCGCGAGCGGGCGTCGGAGCGTCTTTTGGAAGCGACCGGCGGCGACCTCAAGAAGCTCGAAGCCATGGTCAAGGAGCGGGAGCTGACGCCCGAGCAGCGGGCGCGGGTCGAAGCGATCGGGTGGGAGATCTTCCGGCGAGGCCCGCGCGCTGGTATGGGTGTCAGCTTCGGGGGGGATGCGCCGCGAGGGGTGCGGATCAGCGGGACCGTGCAGGGATTCGACGCCGCAGATGTGCTCGTTGCCCAAGACATTATTCTGGAGATCAACGGGCAGGAACTCGACAGCATGGACACGATGCGCTTTCTGATCGTCGCCCGCGACCCGGGCGATGTGATGCGCCTGAAGGTGCATCGCCAGGGACGGGAGATCGACGCGGCGGTCCGCATGGGTTCGTTCGCGCAGCTCGATCAGCAGGGCCAGATCGGTATCGATGTGCTGGAGGGTGCGTGGAGGATCCGGCTGGGCGAGTGGGCGAGCCCGGATCTGCAGCCCGCCTCAGAAGCCCGCCTCGACGGACCGCCGCCGGCGTTGAACCCGTTCGTGCGCGTGCCCGGCTACGACCGATGGCTGGCCGACGGCGAGCCGATGCCGCCGAGGCTGACCAACGGCGGCGAGCCGACGGGCGGCTTATCCGCCTGCGGGAGGCTCCGCGTGCGCGTGGCCGACCGCGACCTGCTGATGCCTCCGGTGCGTTACGGGATCGACGCGCTGCGCATGGGCGAGCCCCACACGGTGGTCGAGACCGTCCGCGTCGAGTTCTCGCAGATCTCGCAGGCGATCGGCAACCAGATCCGCTCGCTGCGCGACCAGATGATGACCGCCGACGCGGAGACGCGCGAACGGCTTACCGAAGAGATGCGTCGCCTCGACGAACGGGCGCGGAACGCCAACAACCGGGCCAACGAGATCTTCGATCTCTACGACCGGATGCCGCGAGGCGGACGCTGAGCCCGCGTCCTCCCGCGTCCCACTGACGCCCCCACTCACAGCACGGCTCAAACCCCCGATCCGCTCCTGACGGTGGCGGGCCTCGGCGGCGCGTCGCCCGCGCCCTCGGCCCGGACCTTCTTGGCAAGCTCGGCGTAGTCCTGCAGCGCCCTGACCTCCCACCCGCCTGCGCGGCTGGCCTCGATCGCTCTGACGCCCGCCTCCGCCCCCGTGATCGTCGTGATCATCGGGATGTTCAGGCGGACGGCGGTGGCGCGGATCTTGCCCTCGTCGGTCTGCCAGCCGGTGCGGCTGGGCGTGTTGATGACCAGGGTGATCCGCCCGTCGGACATCAGGTCGATGACATTTGGCCGGGCCCCGGCCGCGATGCGCTGGAGCACCTGCGGACGCATCCCGTGCTCCTGCAGCAGCGCGCCCGTGCCCTCGGTCGTGTAGACCGTAAAGCCCATCGCCATCAGCGAGCGGGCGATCGGCACGGCGTGGGGCTTGTCGTCGTTTCGGACAGACAGGAAGACCCCGCCCTCGGTCGGCAGCTCGCTGGAGGCCGCCGCGAGCGCCTTGAGGTACGCCACGGGCACCGTCAGGTCGATGCCCATGACCTCGCCCGTCGATCGCATCTCCGGCCCGAGCACGAAGTCGACACCCGGGAACTTCTGGAACGGGAAGACCGATTCCTTGATCGCGTACGCGCCGGTGTCGCGGACCTCCTGCACGCCCATCTCGTCGAGCGTCTTGCCCAGCATCGCCTTGGCCGCAACGCTCGGCCAGGAGATGTGCTTGGCCTTGGAGACGAACGGTGCCGTGCGGCTGGCTCGCGGGTTCACCTCGATGAGGTAGATCCGCTCGTCCTTGACCGCCAGCTGCGCGTTCATCAGCCCGCAGACGCGGAGCTCCCTGGCGAGCGTGCGCGTGATCTCGCGGATCTGCTCCTCGACTGGCCTGGAGAGCGAGTAGGGCGGCACGACGCAGGCCGAGTCGCCCGAGTGGACGCCCGCGTGCTCGATGTGCTGCATGACGCCGCAGCAGACGGCGCGGCGGCCGGCGGGCTGCTCGTCGGCGGTCGGGTCGAAGTCTGCGACGACATCCACATCGACCTCGGTCGCGCCGGCGAGGAACTTGTCGATGAGCACGGGCGCGCCGTCGAGGTCGGAGACATCCAGGGCGCTGGTCATGTAGTGGACGAGGGCTTTCTTGTCCGGGCAGATCTCCATGCCGCGCCCGCCGAGCACATACGAGGGGCGGACGAGAACGGGGTAGCCGATCTCTTCTGCGATCTCGACGGCCTGGTCGAGCGAGCGGGCGATGCCGCTGGCGGGGCGCTCGAGGCCGAGCTTTTCGAGCAGGGCGTCGAAGCGGTCGCGGTCTTCTGCGAGGTCGATCGAGTCGAGGCTGGTGCCGAGGATCGGGACGCCCGCGAGCTTGAGCCCGTGGGCGAGGTTCAGGGGCGTCTGCCCGCCGAACTGAACGATGAAACCTTTGACAAGGCCGCTCTCGCCCTCGGCGCCGGTGTCGAGCTTCTCGTAGATGTTCAGGACATCTTCGAGCGTCAGCGGCTCGAAGAAGAGCAGGTCGCTGGTGTCGTAGTCGGTCGAGACCGTCTCGGGGTTCGAGTTGATCATGACCGACTCGAAGCCGAGTTCGTCTGCGGCGTAGGCGGCGTGGCAGCAGCAGTAGTCGAACTCGATGCCCTGGCCGATGCGGTTCGGCCCGCCGCCGAGGATCACGACCTTCGGCGTCTTGGAGACGCGGATCTCGTCAGAGAAGAGCGTTGACGTCTCGCCGGTCTCGCTGAACGAGGTGTACGACGACTCGTAGGTGGAGTAGAAGTAGGGCGTGACGGCGTCGAACTCCGCGGCGCAGGTGTCGACGAGCTTGTACACCGGCTCGATGCCGAGCTCCTTGCGCCTGGCGCGCACCTTCAGGATGTTCTCGCTGGAGATGTTGCCCAGGTACAGGTTGGCCAGCTGCGCATCGGCGTAGCCGAGCTGCTTGGCCTCGAACATGACCTCCTTGGGCAGATCTTCCAGACGCTCGTACCCGCTCAGGGTGTCTTCGAAATCAACGAGCTGGCGCATCTGATCGAGGAAGAACGGGTCGATGCCCGAGAGGTCGCGGATCTTCTCGTTCGTCCACCCCTCCTTCATCGCGTAGCGGATGTAGTACAGGCGCCCCTGGCTCGGCACGCTGAGCTTGCGCGCGAGCTTCTCGGGGGTGATGGGCCACTCGATCGGCTGGTCGTCTGCGGTGCGGAGGACCACGCCCTCCTCGCCCGGCTTGGGCGGGGGCTGGCCGGCGTCCATCGCGCGCTTGGCCGCGAGCCACTGGTCGTTCTTGTCGAGCCCGAAGCCGAAGCGCTTGACATCCATCGAGCGGATGACCTTCTGCAGCGACTCCTTGAAGGTGCGCCCGATCGCCATCGCCTCGCCGACGGACTTCATCTGCGTCGTCAGCGTCTCGTCGGCCTCGGGGAACTTCTCGAAGGTCCAGCGGGGCATCTTCGTGACGACATAGTCGATCGAGGGCTCGAAGCAGGCGCTGGTGTTGCCCGTGATGTCGTTGCGCAGCTCGTCGAGCGTGTAGCCCACCGCGAGCTTGGCGGCGATCTTCGCGATCGGGAAGCCCGTCGCCTTGGACGCCAGCGCCGACGAACGCGAGACGCGGGGGTTCATCTCGACGACGACGAAGTCGAAGGGTTTGGAGCCGTCGGGGTTGGGCTCGGGGTTCGGGTTGATGGCGAACTGGACATTCGAGCCGCCGGTCTCGACGCCGACCTTGCGCATGATCGCGAAGGAGGCGTCGCGGAGGGCCTGGTATTCCTTGTCGGTCAGCGTGAGGATCGGCGCGACGGTGACCGAGTCGCCGGTGTGCACGCCCATGGCGTCGATGTTCTCGATGCCGCAGACGATG
>REET01000143.1 GCA_007694925.1 Phycisphaerales bacterium
CGAGCGATGTGGCGCAGCGTCCAGTCCCGTTTCAGTCTTGGTGCGTCGGCGCCCTCGACGCGCGGCGAGAGGCGTTCGATCACGCCGAGCCCTTCGTCGTGCATCCTCTCGATCGCGCGGCTCATCGAGCCCGGCCTGAGCCTGTAGGCGAAGAGGGCTGCTTCGACGGGCGGGGCCGCGCGCAGGCCTCGGGTTGTCAGACGCAGCCAGCAGTCCCAGTCTTCGTGCACGGGCAGTAAAGAGTCGAACAGCGGGCCCGGTCCGAGCGCCGACCGGCGCAAGAGCACCGAGCCGACGGGCAGCGGGTTGTACGCGATCAGACCCTCGGGCGTCAGGTCGTGCGCGCCGGGCGTCCGCGTCCAGCCGAGGTCTTCCAGCTCCGGCCCGACGAAGCGTGTGGCGCAGCAGACTGCGTCCGCCCCCCCGATCCCGCTACGCATCGTGCGCACGAACGAAGGCTCGACAGTGTCGTCGGCGTCGATGAAGGCGACGAACTCCGTGCGCGTGTGGGCGAATCCTGCGTTGCGAGCCGTCGCGAGCCCCGCGTTCTGCTGACGCAGCACAGCGATCCTCGGATCGGAAAACGATCGCGCGATCTGCGCCGTTGTGTCGGTCGAGCCGTCGTCGACGACGATCGCGCTCCAGCCCGGGTCGTCCTGGGCGAGCAGCGACCGCAGCGTGTCGGCGAGGGTGCTCTGGGCGTTGAAGGCGGGGACGACAAAGCCGACCGTGCCGTTCATCGCCCGCCCTCCGAAGGCGAGCCGGTGAGAATGGACCTCCCGCGTTCGCCGGGGTCGGTCTCCCAAGGCTTGTTGATCGACGGCGCCAGTGCGAGGCGAAGCTCGGCGAGTGTCGGCGCTGGGTCGGGCAGTCGGACGAGGCCGATGTTGTCCGCCTCGGCGTCGCCCCGGATCTTTTCGAAGGGCCACGCGTCGAACAGGTGCTTGGCGCCGTGGTCGTGCCAGTGGACCTTGGTGTTGTGCGTGCGCTCGTAGCGTTCGGCCGCGGCGGGCAGGTCGATGTCGTGCAGCACCACCCACGCCCCGGGCGCCAGCGCGGGCAGGAGGGCGAGGATGTCCAGCGTCGGCCAGGGGTGCTGGTGGTTGGCGTCGATGAAGGCGAGCGGGAAGTTCTCGCCCGCGAGCGTTGGGTTGAGATCGAGCGAGGTGACGCCCGAGCGGACTTCGACGCCGTGGGCGAGGTCCGGCGCCATCTCGAAGACCGCCGAGCCGACAGGCTTGGAGCGGTCGCTGTAGCACATCGGGTGGAGGTCGAACGAGCGGACCGCGGGTCGTTCGTCGTCGTCGATGAGCGCGAGTCCGGCGTGGTGCATCGCGCGCAGCAGCACCGAGGTCGAGCCTCCCGAGGCGACGCCGAGTTCGAGGATCTTCGCCGGGCGCAGGCAGGCGACGGCATCGAAGAGGAAGCACGCGTCGATCACGCCGACAGCGCCCGCCGCCCACGCAGGGGGCTGGTACCACGCGCCGAGCTCGATCAATGCCTCGTGGTCGGGCTTCAGGCCGAAGCGTTCGCGGAAACGATCGCTCTCGGGCAGGTAGGCCTTGACGCGTTGCATGCGCGCCTGCGCCGTTGTGGAGAGGGCGGTCTTCACGCCGCGAGCTCCGTGGCAGTCGACGCGCCGGCCCGCAGCTCGGCGTTGATCTTTTCCAGCAGGCGTCTGGCGAAGGCCTCGTGCGTGCAGTGCTCAAGCGACCGGCGCCGGATGCCGTTGACGATGTTCGCGCGCCACGCGGGCCGCTCGATAGCGCGCTCGATCAGCGACTCCAGCGAGGCGTCGTCCCAGAAGCAGGTTTCGAGCGGATCGCCCAGCAGCCAGCACGGATCTTCGTCGATCGGGCGGCCGAAGGTGTCGCGGGCGATCGACTCGCGACGCCGGTCGTCCATCATGAAGCCGGCCGGCTCTTGCAGCCCCAGCCGGTCGGCGATCGACTTGAACCGCATCGACTCGGGCGTCTCGGTGTGGCTGAAGAGGTCGGCGTGCATCGGCTCGTCGCGCCCGATCGGTTCTGTGTTCAGCAGCTTCCGCTGCGCCCGCGTGACCAGGACGCCCAGCCCGTCGCGGAAGAAGCGCACGCCGGGCAGCCCGCCCGCCATTGCGCACTCGACGATGCGCTGGTGCGACATCGTCGAGGCGCTGATGTGCAGGTGGAGCTTGGCGAGGTGGTAGGAGGCCCGCAGCGGCTCGCCGTGGTCGAGCACGCCCCTTGCGTATTGGGCGAGCGTCGGGTGCTCTTCCCACCCGCGCCCGTACAGGTGCAGGCGCCAGCCCCGCCGGTCGCAGATCGCCGCGGCTGATTCGAGCGCCCGGTGGCGCATCACGCGGTCGAGCAGGGGCATCGCGGCGTGCCGGTAGAGGCGAGCCGCGGACTCGGGCGCAAGGTCCAGCCCCAGCCGCCGCTCGATGATCGCGTCGACCGACTGCTTGAGCGCTTTGTGGTGCTTGATTTCGTGCACGCGCGGGGCGAGGTCTTCGGCGGCTTCGAGGATCTCGTCGATGCAGGTTCCGAGCCTGCTGTCGGCGTTTGATTCGAGCTTCAGCCGTTCGGCCATCGCCCGCGGCGTCTCGCTGTGGTTGGTCGCGCAGGCCACCTCGCATTCGTGCAAGCGGGCGAGCTCGGGTGATGGCGAAGTGTCGTGGAACTTGCGCGAGCTCGCGGGCACCGAGGCGGGCAGCGCCCGCGCCGGATCGTGGCCCCCGCGTTCGACCAGCTCGGGCGTGATGTGCCCGGCGAGGAAGTCCAGGGCGATGTCGCCCGCGCCGCTTCTGGCTTCGAGTCTGGCCTCAAACAAGTGCGGCATCGCGTCCTGCACCCAGCAGACAAACGGGACCTCCGCCGGGTACACGCCCT
Source organism: Phycisphaerales bacterium (assembly GCA_007694925.1). Lineage (GTDB taxonomy): Bacteria > Planctomycetota > Phycisphaerae > Phycisphaerales > UBA1924 > SLFH01. Next base: position 2,871 of record REET01000143.1, read on the forward strand.
GTTGCACGCACCAGCGCGGGTAGTTGATCACGACGATCAGGTCCGGCTCGAACGCCTCGACGGCCCGGAGGTGGCCTCGGGCCTCGATCGTCGAGTACTCGTCGGGCTCGATCACGACCTCGGCCTCGTGCCCGAGCGATCTGAACGCCTCGGCGAGGTCGTTGCTGGCGTGCTGGATGTAGGTCGAGTACCGCGTCGTGGGGATCAGCACGCGCAGGGGCCTGCGCGAGCCGGGCGCGGCCGCCTCGGCGTACCTGCGCGACCACCACGAGATGTCCCGGCCCGCGTACGCGCTGGTCACGCGTTCGCGGAGCGATTGTTCGTCCTGCTGCTGCCGGGCGATCGCGTTCTGCTTGGCAGCCGCGGCGTCGGGCACGAGCGCCGTCCGCAGCCCCGGCTGACGCAGGAACGGCCCGGCGATCGTCAGGTCCAGCCGCGATGCCAGCGTCTCTTCAAGCCGGGCCGAGGCGTCGGGCCCGATGAAGCACTCGACGCGGTCGTGCGCCAAGAGCTCGGCCATGTCCGCCTGGGCCAGTCCGTCGAGGGCCTCGGCCGCGTCGGCCTGGAGGATGGTCAGGCGTGGGGCGTACCCGTTGGGGCGTTGGGCGGTCGCCTCGGCGGCGGCGATCAGCAGCCACGGCGGGTCGATCCCCTCGATCGTCATCGGGCGGGGGTACTCGCCGAGGGAGGCGAGGTGTGAGCTGGCGAACTCGGCCGCCATCGCCCGCCCGTCGAACAAGCCGCGCCACTGGCGTAGGTCCGTCTCGCCGGCGGAACGACGGATGTACTGGTTGTCGGTGGTCCGCTGCCAGTCTTCGGATCGGAGGTTGTTTGCCCAGGCGTCGAAGGCGCCTGTGAGAGCCTCGGGTGCGCGCTCGCCGAGAGCGTCGAGGTTGGCCCGGGCGGTCTTGATGATCGCCCGATGGTCTACCCCGTTATCGGGTAGGGCCGCGACCTGGGTTCTCAATGCCGCGACCTCGGGCGCCTCGGCGGCACGCGGGTCGAGCAGGTCGAGCTGCTCCAGCGCCGGGGCCTTCAGCCCCAGATGCGCAAGATTTGCCGACACGAGGAACCGCACCATCGCGTCGCCCGGCGATTGCGCGAGGACCTGGGCCGCGATCGGCAGCCAGACCCACGGGCGCATCTGGCGGCCGAACGCGACGATTTCGTCGCGGCTGATCGTGCGCGTCGGAGCCACTCCGTCATTGGTGTTCGTCTGGGTCACGGTGTTTGTATCGGAGTGCCCGGGGATCGTCCGACAGATGAAACGGCGTGCGCCCGGACAATTGCGCGCAGCAGACGGAGACTCCGATGGGCCAGAGCGGCAAGATCCTCGACCGCGCCGAACTGCTGCGCCTCCGCGAACGCCTCAGGGGCGAGGGGCGGACGCTGGTGCAGTGCCACGGGTGCTTCGACATCGTCCACCCGGGGCACATCCGCCACCTGCGCTTTGCGCGGGCGCAGGGCGCCCTCCTGCTGGTGAGCATCACCGGCGACGGGTTCGTCGGCAAGGGCGAGGGGCGGCCCCTGATCCCGGAAGAACTCCGCGCCGAGAACCTCGCCGAGCTCGACTGTGTCGACCTCGTCCACATCGACCGCAGCCCGACGGCGCTCGACCTGCTGCGCGACCTGCAGCCGGACATCTACATCAAAGGGAGCGAGTACGAGCACAACAACGACCCCCGTTTCCGGGCGGAGCGTGACGCCGTCGAGGCCTCGGGCGGGCGCGTGGTTTTCAGTTCGGGGGATGTGGTCTTCAGCTCGACGGCGCTCATCGCCTCGATGGAGCACTCGGTCGATCCTTTCCATAAGCGGCTGGCGCGCCTGACCCAGCGCCCCGAGCTGGCGATGGCCGACCTGCACGGGCACATCGAGCGCATGCGGGGCAGGCGGCTGCTGGTCGTCGGCGAGGTGATCCGCGATACCTATGTCTTGTGCGACCAGCCCGAGGTCGCGGGCGAGAGCCCGGTGCTGACGCTCCGGCCGATCGAGCGCCGCGAGTACGACGGGGGC
>REET01000063.1 GCA_007694925.1 Phycisphaerales bacterium
TTCGGCGGGGGCGGACTTCGTGTAGGCTGGACCGGTCGCGGGCCGCCAATCACTCCGAGTCTTTGGAAAGGGACGCGATGGATATTGAGAAGGCGTTCGGGAAGCGGGTCGAAGAGGAGCCGGACCTCGCTCACGAGGTGCGGCGGATCCGGATCGAGCTGGAGCGGCATTGCCGGTTCGTTCGGCGTGTGCTGACCTGGGTGGTAGTGATCGTGATGGGGTGGTTTCTGGTTGCAGCGACATTGGGCTTGTTTAGCGTGCGGGGGCTCTGATCTGCGAGCGGCTCTGAGCTTCGACAAGCGAGAAGGGGAGGGTGTGATGAAGTCGGCTGTGCTGTTCGGGGTGTTGGTATCGACTCTGTGTCTGCCGCTGGCCGGTTGCTCGCGTGAGATGGGACCTGATAGCGATGTCGTCGCTTCGCAGTGGGAGAACCAGTTCCTGCGCGACTTTGCGTCTGCCAACGGCCTCGTCTCGCCCTCGGGCACGGGGGGATACTCGCACAACGGCTACAGGGCCGTGCGGAATTGGCATATGACCTTCTACGCGGGCGAAGACATGCTGCAGCCGATGATGGAGGCCTTCGACCAAGCTTTCGAGGACAAGCTGGACAGCGTGGGCGCACTCGTTAGAAACGGCCAGCCGCTGGAGATCAACTCGATCTCGGCTTCGTTCGAGAAGTCCTACGAGGTCGGCACCCTTCGCGGGTTCGGTCGGGTTGTTGCTGTCGTTGCGGACGATGGATTCATGGTGGTCAGTATTGTGCTGTATGAGCATCCGCGGTGAAGCGTGGCGGGGAGGGCCGGCCTGGCATGCGAGGTCGATCGTGGCGCAGCAGGCGGAGTTCGTGACGCTGGCGTTGGTTGGCGGCGTGAGACCCGATCGACGCTTATGTCTTCCCTCGCTCCGAAGGAGCGATGGGCTGTAGCCGCGGGTGGAGCGCAGGCCGACGCGCAGCGTCGGACAAGCGCAACCCGTGGAAAGCGGCGCAAAGACCACTTTGCCCTGAAAGGGCGAAGGAGTGCGTGGAGCCGATCGACCGATTCCTCCGCTCCTTCAGAGCGGGGGATGGTTTATGACGCTATCCACGGGTTCCAGCGTGCTTCGCACGCTTCCACCCGTGGCTACAACCCTGCGCCCCTTCGGGGCTTTCAGCGGGCGGGATTACCACCTCACCACGATCTTCCCGAACTGTTCTGCGCCTTCCAGCCGCTTGTACGCCTCGACGCATTCCTCGGGGCTGTAGACCTTGTCGATGACGGGTTCGAGCTTGCCGGCGCTAAAGAGTGCGGCGAGCTCTCGGAACTCTTCGTTGCCGCCCATTGTCGAGCCGAGCACGCGGAGCTGGTTCCAGAAGATGCGTGCGAGGTCGGTGGTCGCGTCGGGGCCGGAGGTGCAGCCGGGGGTGACATAGGCGCCGCCTCGGGCGAGGGATTTGATGCAGTTGAGGTGTGTGGCCTTGCCGGCGCTGTCGACGGCCATGTCGACGCCGCGCTTGTTGGTGAACGCACGGACCTGTTTGGACCAGTCCTGCCCTTCGTCGAGGATGGTTTCGTCGGCGCCGAGTTGCTTGGCGCGGTCGAGCTTCCACTGGTGGCGGCTGGTGACGATCACGGGGCAGGCGTGGTGCTTGGCGATCTTGAGGGCCGCGGTCGCGACGCCCCCGCCGATGCCGGTGATGAGGACGGACTGGCCCGAGCGGAGGTCGCCCTTGGTGACCATCATCGACCAGGCTGTGAGCATCGTCAGGCCGAACGCAGCGGCCTGGACGGGGTCGGCGTCGGGGTGGATGGCCGCGAGGTTTGCGGCGGGGACGCTGTAGCGGTGCTTGTGCATCCCGTGGGTGTGCTCGCCGATGAGCTCGTAGTTGGGGGCGAGCGTGGAGGCTGGGGGGTCGTCGGGGTGCTGGCGTTCGGGCTGGACGACGGCGGCATTGGCGATGACCATGCGCCCGACCCAGGCGTTGTCGACGCCTTCACCGACGGACTCGACGATGCCGCAGGCGTCGCAGCCGGAGACGCGGGGGTATTCGAGGTTGAGGCCGGGGACGCCTCGTCCGACCCAGAGGTCCATGTGGTTGAAGGCGCTGGCGAGGGTTTTGATGGTGACCCATCCGGGCGCCGGGGCGGGCTCGTCGGGCCAGTCATCTTGCAGTCGGATGTTGTTCGCGACGGGGGCGCCCTGTTTGGTGCAGACGATGGCTTTCATGTGCGGAGGGTAGTCGGGAGGGGGTGCAAAGTGGCGCGCAAGTGTGTAGGTTGCGGCTTATGAGCAACCACATCGATCGACGCGGATTTCTGGTTTCAGTGGGGGCCGCAGCGGGGGCTGCGGCGACGGCAGGGCTCACAGGCGGGGCGCTCGGCGCCGTCGGCCAATCGCAGGCGGGCGCTGGCGGGGGCGCAGTCGCGAGACGGGCCGGGCGTGTGTGCGCGATTTCGTCGGCCAACGGCGTGCAGACGGTGGCGAAAGCCGTCGAGCGGATCAGGGCGGGCGTCGACCCGGCGCTGGCGGTGGTCGAGGGCGTCGGCATCGCCGAGGCCGATCCGAACGACAAGACCGTCGGCCTTGGCGGGCGGCCCAACGAACTCGGCATCGTCGAGCTCGACGCGTCGGTGATGCACGGGCCGACGCACAAGGCGGGGTCTGTCGCTTCGATCCAGAACATCATGCACCCGGCGCAGGTGGCGCTGAAGGTGCTGCAGTACACCGACCATGTGATGATCGTCGGCGATGGGGCGCGGAAGTTCGCCATCGCCCACGGGTTCAAGGAAGAGGACCTGCTGACGGAGGAGACGAGGCAGGAGTGGATGCGCTGGAGGCGTCACCGCAGCGAGATCGACGACTGGCTCACCGACAGCCAGATGGACTGGAAGCCCGACGGCACGCGCCCGCTCACCAACGCCGAGAAGCGGGCTGAGCTTGAGGAGCGTTCGGCGGGCACGATCCACTGCTCGGCGGTCACGCCGGCGGGCGACCTCGCCGGCTGCACGACCACCAGCGGCCTGGCGTACAAGATCCCCGGGCGCGTCGGCGATTCGCCGATCATCGGCGCGGGGCTGTTCACCGACAACGAGGTCGGTTCGGCCGGCGCGACCGGGCGGGGCGAGGAGGCCATCCAGTCCTGCGGCGCCCACAGCGTCGTGATGGAAATGGCGGGCGGCAAGGACCCGACCGAGGCGTGCCTCGCGGTGCTCAAGAAGGTCGCCGACCGTGTGCGCCGCCAGCGCAGGCTCGTCGATGAGCGCGGGCGGCCGAATTTCAATCTTGTGCTGTACGCCGTGCGCAAGGACGGGGCCTACGGCTCGGCGTGCATGATCGAAGGGCGCGAGTTTGCGGTCGATGACGGGAACGGCGCACGGCGCGAGAAGTGTGCGTTTCTCTTCGAGAGGCGCGGTGACTGATGTTGTCTTGATCGCTGGGGAGGCGCGATCTGGGATGTGTTGGATGGGCGCTGGGAGCCGGGCGCAGGGCGCTGGGGAGATCGTTTCGTCAGACCAGGCATGGTTTGGGCGTTGACCGCGATTCTGAAGACCCTGCGCCCCGCGCCCAACACCCTGCGCCCGGCAAAGAAAAAGGCACGGACCGAAGTCCGTGCCTTTTGCTTTGCTGTTGATTCCGCTCAGCCCTGCACGGTCGACTGGCCTTCGACATGCTTCATGCCGCGGCGGCGGTCGCGGAGGCGGCGGCTCTTGCCCACGCGGTCGCGCAGGTAGTAGAGCTTGGCGCGACGGGCGTCGGCGCGGCGCACGACCTCGATCTTGGCGATCAGGGGCGAGTTGAGGGGCCAGGTCCGCTCGACGCCGATGTTGTCGACGATGCGACGGACGGTGATCATCTCGTTGATGCCGCTGCCCTTGCGGCTGAGCAGCACACCCTGGAAGACCTGGATGCGCTCCTTCTGACCCTCGACGATTCTGGCGTGCACATTGATCGTGTCGCCGATGTCGAAGCGGGGGAACTTGTCGGCCTGGACCTGGTCCTTGGTGAGGCTCTCGATGAGTCGCTGCGTGTCCATGGTGCGGGCTCTGGCCCCTGGGGCGGCTTCAGGCGGGCGGCCCGCCTTGGTTGCTGGTGCAGAAAGACCGTCCGGGCGCGGCCCGGAGCGGCCTCAAGACTAGGCGCGTGCCGATCGGGCGTCCATCGCGGCTCGGCCGCGCCGGTCAGGCGGGAGGGGGCTGATCGGGGGGGTCGGCGAGCAGATCCGGGCGTCGCTCGCGGGTCCGCTGGAGGGACTGTTCCAGTCGCCAGGCGGCGATCCTGCCGTGGTCGCCCGAGAGCAGGATCTCGGGGACCTCTTCGCCCTCCCAGACGCGGGGGCGGGTGTAGTGGGGGCAATCCAGCAGGCGCTGGCCCCCGGGGCCGATGGGGCTGAAGGAGTCCTGCCCGGCCGACTCGCCGTCGCCCAGCGCCCCGGGCAGCAGGCGGATCACGGCGTCCATGAGGACGATCGCCGCGAGCTCGCCCCCAGAGAGCACGAAGTCCCCGATCGAGACCTCCATCGGGTCGAGCTTCCGGATCACGCGCTCGTCGATGCCCTCGTAGTGCCCGGCGAGCAGGAGCAGGCGTGGCTTGGTTGCCAGGTCTTCGACCAGGGGTTGGGTGAGGGGGACGCCCTGGGGCGTGAGCAGGACTCGGGTGGCCGGGCGGTCGTCCATCGCCTCGACGCCGCAAACCGCGTCCCAGACCGGCTGGCAGGACATGACCATGCCGGGCCCGCCGCCGAAGGGACGGTCGTCGGTCTTCTGGTGCTTGTCTGTGGTGAAGTCGCGGATGTTGGTCGCGTGCCACTCGACGAGGCCGGCCCTGCGGGCGCGGTCGGGGATGCTCAGGGCGAGAGCCCCGGGCGGCTCGGTCGCGAACATCTCGGGGAAGGTGGTCAGGATGT
>REET01000062.1 GCA_007694925.1 Phycisphaerales bacterium
CAAATCCCCCTCAACGGATCTGCGTCGGCGGCGCCGCTGTCGGCCGTTGCCGACGGGTCCACGAGCTCCGACGAGTCCGCCGGCAGCACGACGCGGAAGGTCGTGCCCTCGCCAGGCGCAGACCGCAGCTCGATGCGTCCGCGGTGGTCCTCGATGATGCCCTTGGTCACCGCCAGCCCGAGCCCCGTCCCCTTCGTCCCCTTGGTCGAGTGGAACGGCTCGAAGATCCAGTCCTGGCGCTCCAGCGGGATGCCCGGCCCGTTGTCGATGATCTGCACATCCACATACGGCGCCTGCTGGCCGAGCAGCGGGTCGGGCACATGGTACTGCGTGCGCACCGTCACCGCGCCGTCGCCGGGCTCGACCGCCTCCACCGCGTTGTTCATCAGGTTCATCACCGCCTGGTGCATCAGGCTGTAATCGAGCGGGATCGGCGGCATCTCCGGATCAAGATCCAAGAGCAACGCCACGCCCTTGGTGCTCGTGGCGCCTTCCAAAAGCTGCTGGCAGTCCTCGATCAGCGCGTTGATCTGGCTCAGCTCGATCTCGACCTGGCGCTGGCGGCTGAAAGTCAGCATGTTCAAGGTCAGGCCGACGATGCGGTCGAGGTTCCGCTTGAGGATGCCCCACCCGCCCTGTGCGATCTGGAGGTCGTCTTTCTTCAGCCCCATCTCGACGAGGTCTGCGCCGCCGCGCAGGCCCTGGAGGATGTTCTTGATCGAGTGCGAGAGGCTGGCGACGGTCTCGCCCATCGCAGCGAGGCGCTCGGCGTGGATCTTCTGGCCCGTCAGCTCGGCGTTGGCGAGCGCCAGGCCCGCGTGCTGGCCGATCGCGTTCATCAGCGCGAGCTGTTCCTGCGTGAAGGTGTAGTTGGCCATCGAGCTGTCGACATAGATCGCGCCGTAGGTCTTGTCCTTGTTGCGGATGGGCACGCAGATCGCCGAGCGGATGGCGAAGCGCTGCACCGAGTCGCCGGCCGCGAAACGCGGGTCGTTCATCGCGTTGGAGCTCAGCACGCCCTCGCCCGCCTTGAGGCAGTGCTGGAGGATGGTGCGCGAGACATGGATGCGGGCCTCGTCCGCGTCGCGGGGGCGGACCTTGTAGCGCACCGCGGCCGGGTCGAGCTTCTGGTCCGGCCCGTCGTTGTAGAGCATGATGCAGCCGCGCTCGGGCTCGATCTCGGTGAAGATCATGTCCATCACCGCCGCGAGCAGTTCGTCGCGCTCGACCGAGTGGGCCGTGAGCGTGACGAGCCGGTAGATCACCTTGAGGTGGTGGGCCGCGGCCAGCGCCGGCTCGGGCTCGGCGAGGACCATCGAGTCCTCGTTGCTCGGCATCGTGTGCTCGAACTCCGCGTCGATCTGGTCGGGCTTGAGGATGCGGACCAGGTCGCGCTCCGAGGCGTCCATCGCCCCGAAGACAAACAGCGTCGCCCCGACGCGGATCTGGTCGCCCGCCCGCAGCACCGTCCGCTCGGCGATCTTGATCCCGTTGACATAGGTCCCGTTCTGCGAGTGCAGGTCGCGGATGAACCACAGCCCGTTGTCGGGCGTCAGCTCCGCGTGCCGGCGGCTCACCGTGTTGTCGGTGATCGGCAACGCCTCGGAGCTCCGCCCGATGAGCTGCGGCTCGTTGGACGGCAGCTCGAAGCGTCGCCCTTTGTCAGGCCCTTGAAGAACGGTCAGCACCAGCATCGCCGGACGATATCCGGTCTGGGCCGAAGGGGTCATGCCGAAATCTGCCGTGCGCCTCGTCATCTGACTTCCGGATTCGCCGCCCAGCGTCGGGGGTTCCCCCCAGATCGCGGATATCCTCTGAGCCATGGCCAGAAAGCCCGCACAAGGCCCCGTCTTCGACGCGTCGGTGAGGCTCTGCGTCCTCTACGGGCCCGAGGCCTTCCTCAAGACCGAGTTCTCCGACCGACTGAAGGAAGCCGCTGAGGCCGCGTTCGGCGAGGTGCAGTCCTTCCGCTTCGACGGGCAGTCGGCGAGCGTGGGGGACATCATCGAGGAGTGCCGCAGCTTCGGCCTGATGGCGGCCCACAAGTTCGTCGTGGTCGACGAGGCGGACCAGCTCGTCAAAGGCGAGACCGCCCGCAGGGCCATGGAGCGCTACGCCGAGAACCCCAGCGACGAGGCCACCCTCGTCCTGCGGGCCGAGAAGTGGACCAGCGGCAACCTCGACAAGCTGATCGAGGCCAAGGGCTTCATCTACAAGTGCGACGCCATCCTCCCCCACCAGGCCGTCAACTGGGCCGTCAAACGCTGCGAGAAGCGACACCAGGCGACCATCACGCGTGAGGCCGCGGCTTTCCTCGTCGAGCTCTTGGGCGTGGACCTCGTCCGCCTCGACACCGAGCTGGCCAAGCTCAGCGTGGGCGTCGGCGAGGGCGGCGAGATCGGGCAGGAGCAGGTCGGCGCCCTGGTCGCCCAGAGTCGCTCGGACGATTTCTGGTCCGTCCGCGACGCCCTGACGACCGGCGATCCTGAACGGGCGCTCGACGCGATTCGCGAGGTGATCGAGGTCGGGGGCGAGAACCCCGTGACCGTCTGCGTCGCCATGACCGACGCCGCGAGAAGGGTCGAGGCCTTCGCCCTGGGCATCGCTTGCGGCGTGCCTCCCGCCTCGGTCGCCGGGCAGGCGAAGATCTGGCCCCGAGACAGCATCGAGCCGACCGCCCGCCTGGCCAAACGACTCGGCCCCGCCCGCGCCCGGGCCCTGGTGATCGAGGCCATGCGCACCGACGCGGCGCTGAAGTCCGGGCGTGGCGACCCTCGTCGCAACATCGAGCGGCTCGCCCTGCGATTCTGCGGCATCAGCGACTCCTGACGCCCTCTCTCGAAGACACGGCCACCTGAAATTGCAAAGCCCGGCGAGCTGCCTCGCCGATCGCACCGGTTGAGGGTCCGTCCGGAGGGCGGGCCGCCGGCCTGATTCTGGGCCGGGCCATGGGCAGGAGGCCCGATCCATGCGTCGACGCAACGCCGATGTCTCTGTCGCCGGGCTGTTGGCTGCCGCCGTGCTCGGCGCGACCGTCCCGCTCGCTGGTTGCACCGCCAACCCGGATGTGGCCGAGGCCGAGCGCATCCGCGCCGCCCAAGCCCGAACCGAGACACAAAGCAGGCCTCAGCCCACCGAAGACAAGCCCGGAGGCGTCGACCCGGCCTGGGTCGAGGAGCTTTCGTTCGGTCTCGAACAGGCGCTGGCGGGGATGGAGACCGACATCGAGTCCCGGCCTGCGCCGGTCCGTGAGGCCGAGCCGACTCGTCGGCGCCCGACTGAGCAGCCGATCTCCGTGCTCGCAACCCCGGAGGAGCGGGGGGCCGCTCGCGGCGAGCCCGAACGCACAAAGACCGAGCCCGAGCCCCTGCCCCCGATCGACGAACGGATCGCCCGCGCAACCGCAGAACTCGGCGACCTCCTCCGCGAACGGGCGATGACCCGGCCCGACCCCCTGGAGGACTATCTCAGACTCGCCCTGCTCTCGGGCGTGGACGCTTCGGCGACCGGCACGCCCGCCGAGTTTGAGTCCGAGCTGCGGACGATGCTCATCGGTGTCGAGCCCGCCCACGCCTCGATCCTCGCCGAGACGGTCCGGGGCTGGATGGCGGCGGGTCTGGACGGCCCGCGGGCCGAGGGCGTGCTCCGCGTGCTCGAACAGGCCGAGACGAGGCTGACCGCCGCGGACGCGGGCCTGCGGATCTCGAAGCTCGCCTTGGCGACCCGCGTTGCGGGGTTCGGGAAGATCGACGCGATCCCGGAGCAGCGGCTGCTCGCCGGGCGTTCGCAGCAGGTGATTGTCTACACAGAGATCGCCGGGTTCGGTCATCGGGAGGTCACCGATCGCGATCCGAAGTCGTCGCGGGACAGGGGCGACCGGTACGCCGTGGATGTGACGCAGGAGTTGCTGCTCTACCACGCGGGCCCCGACGAGCTGTTGGCGTGGCACCGGCCGCGGGCGCGGGTGATCGACACCTCCGGCAATCGGCGGCGAGACTTCTACATCGTGCACCAGATCGAGCTGCCCTCTTCGCTGACGGTCGGGTCGTACACGCTGAAAGTTCGGCTGCGCGACGAGACGACGGGCGCGGAGGCGGAGGCGACGCTGCCGATCCGGCTGGTCGCCGACGCGTCGCTGCTGGGCTCGGGGCGACGCAGATAAGAACCCCTTGTTTTGGGTGCTTCTTGGGGGCGCGAACTGCGCCCGCTGCCGTTTTGTCATTCGGGCGTGCCGTGTTGGCGGGCTGACCCCTGCGAATGAGCCGAGAAAGCGGTTGTGGGGGTGAACCCGGGGCTTCGGAGGGCCGAAGCGCTAGGGCCCGACTGGCACGCGCCGTGCTTCAGATCAGCGGATCGGCGCGTCGCGTTTTGATTCCCCTTGTACTGGGGGATCGCGTGCGGGCGTGGATTCCGGCCGGAGCCGGAACAGGATGGCCGTCCGTCGGTGTTGGTTGGTGGCGTGACAACGCGGGTTGGCTAGGCTCATGAGAGGGCCTCGCCGGCCCCCGGGAGCAGAGCGATGTTCGAAAGATTCACAGACCGTGCCCGCAAGGTGATGGCTCTGGCCAACCAGGAAGCGCAGCGATTCAACCACGAGTACATCGGGACCGAGCACATCCTGCTCGGGCTGGTGAAGGAAGGCTCGGGGGTCGGGGCCAATGTGCTCAAGAACCTCGATGTCGATCTCCGCAAGGTGCGCCTGGAGGTCGAGAAGCTCGTCAAGGCCGGGCCCGAGATGGTCACGATGGGCAAGCTGCCCCAGACCCCTCGCGCCAAGAAGGTCATCGAGTACGCCATCGAAGAGGCGCGCAACCTCAACCACAACTATGTCGGCACCGAGCACCTGCTGCT
>REET01000086.1 GCA_007694925.1 Phycisphaerales bacterium
CCCGACGCGGCCGGCCCGAAGAGCCCGCGCTCCGGGAACAGGTCCTCAAGCTTGACTTTCTTGTCCTGATTGCCCGGCCCCTCGCCCGCCGGCGCAACGGCCGACACGCAGACCAGGGCAAGACAAACCGAGAGACCAACGACAAACTGACGGATGCGATTCACCTTGACCACCCTCCGAAACCCACAACACATTCCAACACCGGCCGCCAACCCCTTCATAAGGCAGGCGGACACCCGCCGCCAGCCCATCGGGGCCGACCGACGCCAAAGGGCGCACAAACACGCCCGATAGCCATGCCCCCCACGATGATCGGCCCGACAACGGCCAGTCCTCACCGCAATCGGACGGATCGGACCCCGCGGCAGAACATACCGGAAGCCCCGCCCCGCGATGCGTTCTCTGTTGGCTCAGCCGACGCCCGCGAGCTTCGCCGCCTCCCAACCCGCCATCAGGACCGCCATCACCAGAACGAAGACGGCGAACCCCCGCTTGAGCTTCCGCTGGTCCAGCCCCGTGTTCAGGCGTTTCCCCAAGACGCTCCCGGCCACCCCCACCGCGATGAAGACGCCGATGGTCGTCCAGGAAAGCTCCCGCCCAGTCTCGGCGAGGAAGTGGGCGTGCCGCCAGAAGCCCACCCCCGCATTGATCGCGATCACCAGCAGGCTCGTCGCGACCGCCCGCTTCATGTCCAGGCGTGCAAAGAGCACCAGCGCCGGCAGAATCAGAAACCCGCCCCCGACACCCACAAAGCCGGTGACCATCCCCACGCCGACCCCGACGAGCCCGACCAACAACGGCCCGGCCCCCGGGCGGGGCCCTTCCTCAGCGACCTCTCTCGGGTTCTGGCGTGCACTGGTCCGCCACATCGAGTACGCCGCCGCGAGCATCACCCCGGCCAGGGCCAGGAGCTGGACGACGCCCGGCACGAGCGAAGCGATCTGCGCCCCCGCCACAGTCCCAAGGATCCCCGGCAGCGCCAAGGCGAGCGCGGTTCTCCAGACCAACAGCCGCGCCATCGCGTACTGCGCCGCCCCGACCAGCGCGATCGAGCCGACGATCAAGAGCGATTCGGCGATCGCGGTCTTCTCCTCGTGACCGAGGAGGTAGACCAGCACCGGAACAGTCAGGATCGAACCGCCCGAGCCGAACAGCCCGAGGGAGAACCCGATCAGCAGGGCGCCGAGCACGGCGTAGACCATCGCATCAGCCCCCGGCCTGCGTCGTGAACACCAAAGCCATCACCGGCGCGCGATCAAGCGGCGCACGATGCTCCGCTCTTTGAGTCCGATCCGCAGCCCGTCTTGTTCCAGGGCATCTTCGCCAGCAGCATGGCCATGCCGCACCACCCGCTGACACCGGCGAACATCAGCCCCGCGCCGACGAACCCGGACAGGATCAGGAACCACTCGCTGGCAAACGCGCCGAGCAGGACGCCGATCAGGACGAGAAACCCCGCGGTGATCTGCACCTGGCGCATCACGCCGATGCGGGGAGCCTGAGCCGAGCGCTCGACCGGCCGCCCCGAGGCCTTCCACGCCTCGATGCCACCGGCGAGGTGCGACGCGCTCACACCGGACTCGGCGAGCTTGGCCATCGCCTTGCCCGAGCGGTTGCCGGTGCGGCAGTGCAGCAGGATCTCCCGCCCCTCCGCGGTTTTCTCGACCTCCGCGGCGTCCAGCTTGGAGAGGGGGTGCAGCGCAGCGCCCTCGATCTTCTCCTCGGCGTGCTCGAACTCCTCGCGCACATCGATGAGCACCGCTCGACCCTCGGCGAGCTTGGACTCGATCTGGGCCGGCGTGAGGTCCCGCTGTGCGGGCGCTTGATTCGTTTCGGTCTGGGTGGTCGTCATCGCGGACTCCCTTGGTTTGCGTTCGTTCTGCGCCCGGAGCGTTACTCCGCGCCGGCGACGGTGCGGAGCGAGCCGAGCTTATCCAATGCGGCGTACCCGCCCCGTACATTCACCGCGTCGAAGCCCATGCGTCGGAGGAACGCGGTCGACTTGGCCGAGCGGATCCCGCTCTGGCAATGGACAAGGAGCGGCTCGGTGCTCGGCGCTTCATCGAGGCGCGAGGCGAGGCGGGTGTGCGAGATGTTCACGGCGTCGGGCAGGTGGCCCCGGTCGTACTCGGTCCTGCGCCGAACATCCAGGACGCCGGGCCCGCCCGAGCCGATCATCTCCGCCGCCCGCTCGGGCTCGACCTCCGGCGCCTGCGCCAGCGCGTGCCCTTCGCCGACAAAGCGGTCGAGCTCGGCCGAGTGGAACCAGCCGGTCACCCGGTCGCGACCGATCCGCACAAGGTCGCGCACCGCCTCCTCCACGCCCCCCGGCGACACGATCAGCACGATCTTTTCGTCTTCGCGGATGAACGAGCCCGCGTCGGTCGGGAACGACTTATCCAGCGGCAAGTGCAGAGAGCCGGGCACATGCCCCTCCCTGAACGCCGCCCACGGACGCGTGTCGACCAACGCGAGGCTCTTGGTGTCCAGCGAGCGGAGTTCCTCCGGCGTCAGCCGCGTAGGCGACGGGAGCTCGCCGAGCACGCTCGGCCCCTCCTTGTTCACCCGCTTCATGTCGGCGAAATAGAGCGGGGGCTCGGGCTGGCCCGCGAGGATGAAATCGACAAAGTCCTTCTCGCCCGTCGCGGCTCGCAGCGCCGAGTTGAAGCGGCGCTCGTAGCCGACGGTGCTCATCGGGACGGCCCCGAGCGCCTTGCCGCAGGCGCTGCCGGCGCCGTGCCCGGGCCAGACCTGGGCGAACTCGGGCATCCCGTCGATGACGCGGAGCGACTTGAACAGATCTTTCGCGCCCGGCTCCATCGCCCCCTTCTTGCCCGCGGCCGATTCGAGCAGGTCCGGACGCCCAAGGTCGCCGACGAACAGGAAGTCGCCGGTGACCACACCGATCGGCTCTGTCGCGCCCGACCCGTGGTCGGTCACAACGAAGACCATGTGCTCGGGCGTGTGCCCCGGCGTGTGCATGGCGCGGAACTCGATCGCGCCGATGCGGAACGAATCCCAATCGCGCAGCAGCTGGTGGTCGTACGACCCCCCGCCGCTCTTCTTGTCGAGCCACTGGTATGACCAGTCCGGCCCGCCCTCGGCGGAGACATAGACCTTCGCGCCGACGCGCTCGGCGAGCTCGCGTGCGCCGGAGACGAAGTCGGCGTGGATGTGCGTCTCGGCGACAGCGGTGATCTTCAGCCCGTTGTTGCGGGCGATCTCGATGTACCGGTCGACATCCCGCTCGGGATCGATCACGATCGCCTCGCCGGTGCGCTGGCACCCGAAGATGTACGCCGCCTGGGCGAGCTTCTCGTCGTAGACCATCCGCATGAACACGGTCGTGCTCCTTTCCTCTCACGGCCTTCGCGGCGCGTGGGCGCCTCAGACCCCCAGGGCGTCGAGGGCTTCAAGCACCTTCGGGGCGTAGACATACCCCGGCCCACCCTGCATCATGACAACCACACCCATCATCTCGACGATCTGTTCCCGCGTCGCTCCTGCGCCGACCGCTTTCTCGGCGTGCGAGTAGATGCACGCCTCGCAGCGCAGCGCCATCCCGATCGCCAGGGCGATCAGCTCCTTCTCACGCACCGAGAGCGCCCCCTCGCCCATCAGACGCTGGAACATCGGGCCGAAGGCTTTGCCGATCTCCGGGGCCGCTTCCTTCATCGCCCGCATCGTCTCGGGCCATTGCTCGTAGTGCTCGGCGGCGTTGGTCGTCATCGAAGGTTCCTTTCTGAATCGCAGAGCTGCGGCCGATCCGGGCCGACGCCCCGCCCTCTTTCACTTAGAGCCGCGCTGCAACGGGATCACTCCCGTCCGCTTCCGATTATATGAGAAAAACCGGCGGGTCCCGACAGCCGGCCGGTGCTTCTAACCGGACTCTCAGGCCAGCTTGGCCGCCAGACGCTCGCGGACACCCTCGGGAAGCTGGCCCGCCGCCAGATCCCGGCAGATCTCCCGGGTCAGGTCGAGCGTTTCGAAGACCGATCTGCACCGCTCGCAGACGACCCTCGTGTCGAACGGGACGCCCCGATCGAGGGCGGACTGCTTGGCGTTGAGCAGGTCCATGCAGGTCTGCTCGGGGTAGGCCGGGGGCGGCGCCTCGCCCTTGGGCAGCGCCCCTTCGATCGCCTTGCGGAGCTTCAGCCTCGCCCGGTGGACGCGGCTCCGGACCGTCCCTTCTTCCAGCCCCAGGATCTGCGCGACCTCGGGCACCGAGAAACCCGCGATCTCCTTGAGCACCAGCGGCACGCGGAAGTCCTCGGGCAGCCCCACGATCGACGCCTCCAGCCGCTCGCGGGCCTCACGGCGCACCTGCTCGCCGAGAGGGCCGCCGTCCTCGACACGGGCGACCAGCGGCTCATCGAACGGCAGCAAAGCGTCGAGCGAGCCGATCGAGGACGGCTCCCCGCTCCGGGTGCGGTGCATCCGCTGGCACGCCCGGGCGGCGATGGTGTACAGCCATGTCTTCGGGTCCGACCGGCCATCAAAGCCCGACCAACCCTTCAGCGCGTTCAGAAAGACCTCCTGCACGAGGTCCTCGGCCTTGGCCGGATCGCCGCAGAAACGCAGACCGAGCGTGTACAGCCCCGCGGCGTGCTCCTCGGCGAGCTTTGCGACGGCCTGTGCGGCGGTTTGCGTCGCTGAGGGATCAATCGGGGCGGGCTGCTCGGACATCGGGCGAGTCTACGCGTGACCCGATCCGACCATCGAGAAGCGGGCCGACGTAGCGGACGCAACCCCCCCGGTAGAGTTCCGGGGGCGGTCGCTCATCAGCAACATTTGCCGTGCCTTGGGTGTCGTTACTTGATCTGTGC
>REET01000084.1 GCA_007694925.1 Phycisphaerales bacterium
GCCCCGCCGCCTTGAATCTCGCCACATCTTGCTTTGTCGGCATCGATAAGTGCGATTGCAGCTCTTCGGCGTTGGGCATGAGGTCTTCGAGGTCGCCGGATTCGACTTTTCGGACGCAGTCGATGATGGCTTCGGCGGCGAGGTCTTTGCCTCTGGCCATGATGTCTTCGAGGGTGTCGTGGGGGTGCACGCGGTAGGTCTTCTGCACGATGATGGGGCCGTTGTCGAGCTTGCGGTCGACATAGTGGACGCTGACGCCGCCGAGTTTTTCGTTGTTGGCGAGCGTCCAGAAGCTGGGCATGAGGCCGCGGTAGCGGGGGAGGAGGGCGCCGTGGCAGTTGACGATGCCGTAGGGCGTCTGCTCGCGCAGGGCCTTCTTGTAGAGCTGTGTCCCGCTGATCGAGACGATGAACTC
Source organism: Phycisphaerales bacterium (assembly GCA_007694925.1). GTDB lineage: Bacteria > Planctomycetota > Phycisphaerae > Phycisphaerales > UBA1924 > SLFH01. Next base: position 416 of record REET01000084.1, read on the forward strand.
GACGCCGAGGCCTTGGAGCTTCTTGCGGAACTCCTCGGAGTTCACATCCTCGGAGGTGTGCACGGGGATGTTGTACTTGCGGGCGACGGCGGCGACGGTGTGGCAGCGCTTCGTCGAGCCCATGATGTCGTTGACGACTTTGCCCTTGAGCTTCTTGACGATGTAGTTGCGCAGCTTCCACTGGAAGTACCAGGGGCCGTACATCTTCAGGAGGTCGATCGCGGTCTGGAAGACGGTGCGCTTGCCCTGTGCGACGGACTGGATGTTGACGCCGACGGTCGAGTCGCCGAACTCGCGCAGGTACTTGTCGAGGACCTTGGGCAGGTAGAACGGGTCGTTCTGGATGAAGACATACTTCTTCAGCGGGCGGCCCGGGAGCGGCTTCTCCCACGGGCGTTCCTCGTTGCCCGGTGCGATGTCCGCGGCGTACCTGGCCCGGACCTTCTCGACCTCCTCGCTTCGGCGTGCGCCGGCCTCGTCGAGGGTGGGGCCGTTTTCAAAGGGGATGCCCGTGTCGGCGACATCGGGTCCGTTCCGGGGGTCGGGCATGCGGGGCTCCGTGGGTAGGGGCCTGAGAGGGATCGGGGCGAGCCCCGGCGGCGACAGCTATTCGGCCCAAGCTATTCGGTCTGGGCCGGAGCAGTAGTATCGGTCGCGACGGGGGTCGGGTTCGCCCGCCTCTTCGGGGGGTTCTCGCCCGCGGGCTTGGGCGAGCGGAGGCCGGTGACCTCTTCCAGCAGCAGACGCCACTGTTCGCAGGCGTCGTGGCGGCTGTAGGCGCTGCTCAATGCGGCACGCGCGTTGTCGCCCATCGCCCTCGTCCGCTCGGGGTCGGCGGCGAGGGCGCGGATCTTTTCGACCAGTCCGTCGGCGTCGCCCTGGCGGACGGTCAGGCCCGCGTCGTGCTCGGCCAGCACGCGGGAGAGCTCGCTGGAGGGGTTGCCGATGAAGATGCAGGGCCGGCCCGCGGCCATGATCCCGAAGAGCTTGCAGGGCACCATGATCCCCTCGACGCCTTCCAGCAGCGTCGCGAGGTGGAGGTCGGCGCAGCTCAGCGAGGCGTCGAGCTTCTCGCGAGGCTGGTAGGGCGCGAGCACGCAGTTGGGGAGGCTGCGTTCCTTGACGAACGCCTCGACGAGTTCCTTCTTCTTGCCGCCGCCGGCGAAGACGAAGCGGATCGTGTCGTCATCCTTGAGCATCTCCGCGGCGCGGCACATGGTGTCGACATCGTGGCCGATGCCGAAGTTGCCCGAGTACATCACGACGAAGCGGTCGCCGAGGTCCCACTCTTTGCGGTAGGGGTTCTCGTCGCGCGGGATGGGGCGGACCTCGTCCTGGTCGGACCAGACGCCGATGTGCACGACCTTCTCGGCGGGGATCTTCTTGGCCAGCACGCGCTCTTGCATGCAGCGGCCGAGGACCACGGCCCGGTCGGCACGCCGGAGGCAGAAGCGGTTGACGCCCTCGAAGAAGCGGGTCACGGGCGAGCGTGGCTTCATGACGCCGCAGGCGACGGGCAGGTCGGGGTAGAGGTCCATCACCCAGTAGACGAACTTCGACCGCCGAAAGACGCGGGTGAGCCAGCCGACCAGCGCGATGAACGGGGGCGTCGTGAAGCAGACGACGACATCGTGCTTGGGCCCGAAGAGCACGGCCCGCCCGGCGGCGAGATAGAACAGCCCGAAGTCGGCGACGCGGGCGAGGATGCCGGCCTTGCCGAAGAGGCTCTTGCCGACGCGCCGGATCTGCACGCCGTCGACGGTTTCGCGCTTGGGGAGGGCGGCGCCCTTCTGGCCGTAGATCGAGCGGCTGGCGATCGCGGTGACGCTGCAGCCGTGCTGGACGAGGTGACGGGCGAGGTCGTGTGCGTGCTGTGCGGTGGCCGCGACATCGGGGTAGAAGACCTGGTTGAGCAGGAGGACGCGCATGGGGCGTGCGGGCTTGTTGTCCTGCGCGTTCACGCCGTGGCCGCCTTGGTGTGGGCTCGGTACCACTCGATGGTCTGCTTCAGGCCGTCTTCGAAGCCGGTCTCGGCCTGCCAGTCGAGCAGGGCTTTGGCGCGCCGGGTGTCGAGGCAGCGTCTGGGCTGGCCGTCGGGCTTGGTCGAGTCCCAGCGGATCTCGCCTGTAAAGCCGGTCAGGCGGGCGATGAGTTCGACGAGGTCTTTGATCGTGATCTCAAAGCCCGCGCCGAGGTTCACAGGCACCGGCTGGTCGAGCGATTCGGCGGCCCGGATCACGCCCTCGGCGGCGTCTTCAACGAACAGGAACTCGCGGCTGGCCGAGCCGGTGCCCCAGCATTCGATGTGGTCGCGCCCCTCGTCGACCGCCTCGACGCACTTGCGGATGAGGGCGGGGATGACATGGCTGGTGTGCAGGTCGAAGTTGTCGCCGGGGCCGTAGAGGTTCACGGGCAGGACATACGCGGAGGCGAGGGCGTACTGGCGCTGGTAGCCGTCGAGCATGACCATGGCGGCCTTTTTGGCGATGCCGTAGGGCGCGTTGGTCTCTTCGGGGTAGCCGTTCCAGAGCTCTTCTTCCTGGAAGGGGACGGGGGTGAACTTGGGGTAGGCGCAGATGGTGCCGACCTGGACGAACTTCTCGAGCTCGCGCTTGCGGGCCTCCTCGATCAGGTGGAGGGCCATGGCCATGTTGGCGAAGAAGTAGCGTCCGGGGTTGTCGCGGTTGGCGCCGATCCCCCCGACCTCTGCGGCGAGGTGGAGGACGACCTGGGGCGACATGTCGTCGTACATGCGCCCGACGCCGTCCTCGGTGGTCAGGTCGTAGTCGGAGCGTCGGGGGACGAGGATGTCGGAGCAGCCCCGCTCGGCGAGGCGGCGGCAGACGACGCGCCCGAGGAAACCCGAGCCGCCGGTGACGACGACGCGCTTGGAGGAGAGGTCTGTCTGTTGGGTCATGTTCGGTCGTCTCCGCTGGGCTTCGCGTTCGGGCGTGGTATCGTCCGCCCCCTCGGCGGGCGTGAGAAAGCGATTCTAGGGTTTGCGTGCCGGGGGCCCTGCCGGTTCGCGCGGCGCGAACCCGCCGATAGGAAGGGCGTACCTCCGGTTCTGGCGCCAGGTCCGGTCCGGGCCGCCCTGCAGGCAAGGCCGGGGATGACCGATAGCCCCGGGGAACCATTCGCCCAGATCGACACCCCCTGAAAACGGGCAAGGGCCCGCCAGCAGGAGACTCCCGTGAGCGAGACCAAAAGAGCCCTCATCACCGGCATCACGGGACAGGACGGCAGCTACCTCGCCGAGTTCCTCATCGACAAGGGCTACGAGGTCCACGGGATCATCCGGCGCGCCAGCAGCTTCAACACCGAACGCATCGACCACCTCTACCTCGACCCGCACATCCGGGGCGGCAGCCTGAAGCTGCACTACGGGGACCTCTGCGACGCGAACTGCATCGGCAAGCTGATGCACGACATCCGGCCCAACGAGGTTTACAACCTCGGGGCGCAGAGCCACGTCCGCGTTTCGTTCGACATGCCGCTGTACACCGCCGACACTGTCGCGATGGGCGCGCTCCGCCTGCTCGAAGCCGTCAAGGACTACCAGGAGGAGACGGGCGAGCTCGTCCGCTACTACCAGGCGTCGAGCTCTGAGCAGTACGGCAAGGTCATCGAGACCCCGCAGAAAGAGACCACGCCCTTCTACCCCCGCTCGCCCTACGCGTGCGCCAAGGTGATGGCCCACTGGGCGACGGTGAACTACCGCGAGAGCTACAACATGCACGCCTCGTGCGGGATCCTGTTCAACCACGAGAGCCCGCGCCGCGGCGAGACCTTCGTCACCCGCAAGATCACGCGTGCCGTGGGCCGCATCAAGATGGGCCTGCAGGACAAGGTCTTCCTGGGCAACCTCGACTCCAAGCGCGACTGGGGCTACGCGGGCGATTATGTCCGCATGATGTGGATGATGCTCCAGCAGGAGACACCCGACGACTATGTGATCGCCACGGGCCGGTGCATCTCGGTGCGCGAGTTCGCCCAGATGGCCTTCGAGCACGCGGGCCTGGACTTTGAAAAGCATGTCGAGTTCGACCCGCGCTACCTGCGCCCCGCCGAGGTCGATCTGCTGCTGGGGGATCCGTCGAAGGCCAAGAAGAAGCTCGGGTGGGAGCCGACCACCAGCGTCGAGGAGCTCGCCGCGATGATGGTCGACTACGACATCGAGCTCGCGGCCAGAGAGAAGACCCTGCGCGACGCGGGCCACCAGCTCCCGGCGCACCAGGGGCACGACCAGTAAGGCTCTGCGCCCGCTTGAGATAAACGACCGACAGGCCGCCCGCCGGAGTCAGTTCAAGGCGTTGGGTCTGTCCGTGTGGGCAGTTCCAGGCGCAGCA
>REET01000061.1 GCA_007694925.1 Phycisphaerales bacterium
GCCGATCCGACGCGTGCGGGCCCGACATCGAGGCGCTCGCCGTGCTCGTCGATGAGGTCGGCGCGGGAGGTCTGGATGATCTCTGCGCGGACGAGGCGGTACTGGATGCCGTTGGCCTCGTAGACATGGGCGCCTCGTCTGCGGAATCCCCGGTCGCGGGCGTTTGCGAAGACGATTTTCTCCGCTTCGGTCAGGTGTTCGATGACGGCGCCGGAGCGGAAGGCGGCGTCGAGTTCGTCGACGGCGCGGGATCCGGCGTCGGACCTCCCGCAGCCGGTCAGCGTCAGGAGAGCGACGACGGCGGCGAGAGCGAGCGTGCAAGGACTGCGCATGGCGGATCCCTTTCCCCGGTGGAGGCCGGCGCGCGTCCGTCCGACACCGGACGGGCGAGTGCGTTGACCGTTCGTGCAGAATGTACGAAAGACGCCCCATCGGGGTCAACGCCGGCAACAAGATCGCACATCGGCCGGTAGACTCCGGCCCCGATGATGGCAGAGAACAAAACCAAACAGAGTGGTCCAGAATCCGTACAGAACGAGGCCGGCCCGGCGCTCGATGTGCAGGGGCTTTCTTTTTCGTACTCGGGGGGCTCGCGCGTGCTCGACGGGCTCGGCCTGACACTCGGCCGGGGGGAGCAGATGGTCCTCAAGGCGAGTTCCGGGGCGGGCAAGAGCACGCTGCTGCACCTGATCGCCGGGCTGCTGGAGCCGGGCTCGGGCAGGGTGCTCATCGACGGAACGGAGATCCACCGGCTGAAGGGGGCAAAACGGGACCGGTTCCGCGGCTCGCGGATCGGGATGATCTTCCAGACCTTCAACCTGCTCGACGGGTTCAGCGCCCTTGAGAATGTGACGACGGCGATGATGTTCTCGAAGATCCCGAAGGCCGAGCACGACGAGCGGGCGCGGGCGCTGCTCAAGCGGCTGGGGATCGATCGGCATCAGGCGCCGCCGCAGTCGCTGAGCGTCGGGCAGCAGCAGCGTGTGGCGGTGGCTCGGGCGATGGCGTGCCGGCCTTCGCTGGTGCTGGCGGACGAGCCGACGGCGAGCCTTGATCCAGAGAACGCGGCCGAGGCCGTGAAGCTGATCCGCGAGGTGTGCGCCGAGGAGGGAGCGGCGCTGCTGCTTGTGAGCCACGATCCTGCGGTGGCGATTGGGTTCGAGCGTGTTGAAGAGCTTGCGGCCGCGCCCGCAGGAACTGGGAGCTAGAACCGATGGCGATGAGCGGACTGAAGATCGTCGCCCGGAGCCTGCGCGTGCGGGCGGTGTCGACATTGATCAGCGCGTTCAGCGTGGCGGTGGCGGTGGCGATGCTGCTGACGCTGCTGACGCTGAGCCGCGCCAACGACCGTGCGTTCGAGGCGGGGACGGGCAACGCGGACCTGATCGTGAGCCGCGAGCCGAGCGGGCTGGTGTCGGTGCTGAACACGTTCTTCTACGCCGCGGCTCCGGTGGATTACATCGACTGGGCGACGTTCGAGCGCCAGCTCAACAGCCCCGGGCCGAGGCGGATGCCGCCGATCGCGCTGATCGGCGACACGGGGTGGTACGTTCCTGTCGCGATCGGCGACAGTTACCGCGGGCGGGCGGTTTTGGCGACGACGCCTGAGTTTTTCGAGAAGTTCACGCCTCGGGCCGGCGGGGAGGGCTGGAGTTTTGCGCAGGGGCGGCCGATCGAGGGCGCGTTCGACCTCGTGCTGGGATCGGACACGGCGCGGGCGACGGGGCTCGCGATCGGTGAGATCGTGCACCTGACGCACGGGGCGCCGGGACCGGGCGGGCAGCTTCCGGAAGATGCGCATGTGCACACCGACTTCGACTTCCGCGTGGTCGGGATTCTGGAGCGGACGGGGACGGCCCATGACCGGGCGCTCTTTGCGCACATCGAGGGCTCGTGGCGGATGCACGCGTCGGACCTGGGCGACGAATCGGCGCGGGATCTTGAAACGCCGGTGGCGCCGCAGCACCAGAAGGTGACGGCGGTCCTGATCAAGGCGGGCGGGCGTCCTGGCTCGACGGTGACTGCCGCGTTTGCGCCGCTGCAGAGCGATCTGACGCGGATGACCGGGCTGACGATCGCGAACCCCGCGACGGAGGTGCGCCGCCTGCTGCGCATCGTCTCGAACATCGACCAGGTGCTGATCGCGATGGCGGTGGTGATCCTGCTCAGTTCGGGCGTGAGCATCCTGCTCTCGCTGTACAACTCGATGGCGACTCGTCGGCGGCAGATCGCGGTCTTGCGGGTGCTGGGGGCGAGCCGGAAGCGGATCTTTTCGATGGTGATCGCCGAGTCGGCGTTCATCGGACTCCTGGGTGGGTTGGTCGGCGTGGTGCTGGCGGTGGTCGCCGGCGGGCTGGTCGCCCAGGCGCTCTGGATGCGGGTGGGCGTGATGCTCGACCCGAGCCTGGAGCCTATCCCGGTGCTGTGGACGCTGGGGGGGACGGTGGTGCTGGCGGTGCTGGCCGGGCTGGCGCCGGCGGCGGTCGCCTACCGGACCTCGGTCGCCGGGAATCTTCGGCCGCTGGTGTAGGTTCAGCCCGAGACCGACCGATCCGGATTCGGAGGGGTTAGACTGTGATGATGATCAAGCGCAATCGCGTACAGCTCTCTGTCCTGGCCGCCTTGGCGGGCCTCCTCGCCCTCCCCGCGGCGGGCGCCCGTGCGTCTGATGCCGACACAGGCGATCACGACGAGCTTCTGGAGCGTCTGGGCCGCATGACCGCCGGTGTTGCGCGTGCGACGCACTCGATGCTCGCCGGCAGGCCGATCGACGGCTCAACGGCTCTGGCGGACGCCGAGGACAACGGTGCGGCCGAGCGGCCAGCCGCGGCCGGCGGTGTCACTCGGACCGACGACGGGGCGATCATTGTCGACGGGAACATCCGGATCACCGGCGAAGGCACGCAGGCCTCGCCCTACCGGGTGCCTTGGGACTTGCTGCTGAACGCGCAGCGGGTGTACGACCCGCGCTCGGGCAAGGAAGATGCGCCCGAGTGGGTGAAGCTGCTGGACGGCAAGCATGTCCGCATCAGCGGGTACCTGCTCTTCCCCGTCGTGCGCGACGATGTCGACGAACTGCTTTTGATGATGAACCAGTGGGACGGCTGCTGCCTCGGCCTGCCCCCCACCGCCTACGACGCGGTCGAGGTACGCCTGGAGCGCCCGCAACGCGTCTCGCGCTGGACAACGAACTTCGGCACGCTGACGGGCAAGTTCCAGTGGGACCCGTACCTGTCGGCGGGCTGGCTCGTCGGGCTGTATCTGATCACCGACGCGAAGCTGAGCGACGAGTCCGGGCGCAACATGCCCGACCACTAGCGGCCCGTTGAGCACGCGGCTGTACACCGTATTTTCACCATGAGTGGTTCGATCACTGGGCCGACCCAGAAGGCCCTGTTGTGCATCGCCCGTTGACGGCGCTCGTGTGATTCGCTTTGCGGCCCACGGGGAAGCACCGGGTTCGGCTCCACTCTTTCGGGTTTAACTGGTAAACGAGGAAATCGTTGGTCGTCGGACCGGCGTGCGCGGTTAGACTGCGCTGACTGCTCGCTCGGCCGATCGGCCTTGAGCGAAAGGAGGACACCGATGACTGACTTCGGACCGAGCCGTGCGCTTCTGAGGCGCGTGCGCGTCGCGTGTCTGCTCGCTGCGCTGGGCGGTGTCGCGGTCAACGCGCACGCGCAGTGCGGGGATTGGGAGCCGGTGGGAACGGGGAGGAGCGGGAGTGTCTTTGCCATGACGGTTTTTGACGACGGCTCAGGACCGGCGCTGTACGCGGGCCAGTCGTTCCCGAACCAGAGTCCCGGAATCGCCCGCTGGGACGGCTCGGCGTGGTTGCCTTTCGCCGGTTACTTCACCGATGGAGGCATGAACCCCAGCATCCACGCACTGAAGGGATGGAACGACGGGACGGGGCCTGCGCTCTATGTGGCGGGCATTTTCGGGTCTGTGGACTGGATCCCGGGCACCGGTAACATCGTCCGCCTGAGGGCCTCGACAGGGTGGGAGCCGGTGGGTGATGGGATCAGCAGCTATCGCCGGCAGGAGGAGGTCTATGCCCTGGCGTCACTCGGCGGGTGGCTGTATGCGGGAGGCGCCTTCGAAGAGCGATTCGGGAACCCGGGCAACAACATCGCCCGATGGAACGGCTCGGCGTGGTCGCCTTTGGGTGGGGGTGTAGGCGCCGCCTGGGACGCGGTCTTCGCCCTTGAGGTGTTCAACGACGGCTCGGGACCGGCGCTGTATGTGGGGCACTCGTCCTGGCATTCCGATTTCATCGATCGGTGGGACGGCTCGTCGTGGTGGCCCGTGGGAACGGGAGTGAGCGGGAGTGTCTCTGCGCTCAAGGTCTTCGACGACGGCAATGGGCCGGCGCTCTACGCGGGCGGTTGGTTCACGGGAGCGGGTGGGAACCCCGCCAACCGCATCGCCCGATGGGACGGCACGGCGTGGTCGGCGCTGGGAGAGGGGGTGAGCGGCGGAGGCATTAACGCCTTGACGGTCTTTGACGACGGCACGGGACCGGCGCTCTACGCGGGCGGCACATTCACGGAAGCCGGCGGGAGACCGGCCAGCCGCATCGCCCGATGGGACGGCACGGCGTGGACGCCCTTGGGCGCAGGGGTGAGCGGCGGACAGTGGGCGGCGGTCCACGCAATGTCGGTGTTCGACGACGGCACGGGACCGGCGCTGTACGCCGCCGGCCGGTTCGAGGAAGCGG
>REET01000059.1 GCA_007694925.1 Phycisphaerales bacterium
CGCCGAGTTCACTCGCGACAGACGCGATCGCCTCGATCGGCTGGATCACGCCCGTTTCGTTGTTGGCCCACTGCACGCTCACCAGCGCCCGCTCGCCCTTCGGCAGGCTTTCGAGCGCTTCGGCGACGGCGTTCGGCCAGACGACCCCGGCCCGGTCGACCGGCAGGCGGACCCAGCGGATCAGGCCCCGGCCTTCGAGCGATTTGAGGCACCCCCGCATCGCCGAGTGCTCGGTTTCTGAGGAGAGCACGGCGGTGACGGGGTTGTCCTCGCGCTCGACCAGGCCGCGGACGCACATGGCGATGGCTTCAGAGCCGCTGGCGGCAAAGACGATCTCGGAGGGCTTGGCGCCGATGAGTTCGGCGACGGCACGGCGTGCGAGCTCGACCTTCGCCTTGGCGTGCTGGCCGGCGCGGTGGATGCTCGACGGGTTGTGCCAGCACTGGCGCATCGCTTCGGCGACGGCGTTGCAGACCGCGTCGGAGGGGCAGGTGGTCGCGTTGTGGTCGAGGTGGATCACGCCCCACATCGTAGTGAAAACACCCGTCCATGGGGCGGGTGAATCTCAGTCTTTGGGCTTGGAGCGGGGCGGGGGCCGCTGGGGGGGGGGTGCCTTGCGGGTCGTGGGCCCGGGCTTCTCGGACGCGCCGGGGGGCCGGATCCGACGCCGACGGGCCCCGGGCTGGCCGACGAGCAGCAGGGTGACCGCGTCCTGCACATGCTGGCCGTTGGTCGCGCGTCCGTGGCCCTCGATGCGCATAGCGGCGAGCACGCCGTAGCCGAGGCCGAGGTCGATCAGCATCCAGGCGAGCAGGTCTGCGGGGAATCGGCCGGTGACCTTGTGTTCCTTCTGGGCCCTGAGGAGCTCCTCAACGAAGAAAGCGTGGAGCATTTTGATGTGCCCCGCGAGGGCCTCGTGGATCTTCTCGTCGTCGACCTCGGTGATCGCCTGGAGGAAGACGCGGTAGGCGTCGCGGCCCTCCGGCCGGACCATCGGGTTGTCGCCCAGGAGGCGCCGGAGTCGTTCTGCGGGGTCGCCGGCGCCGCGGAGGTGGCGCTTCCAGGTGAGCAGGGTCTCACGACCGGCGCGCTGGATCAGGGCGACGAAGAGGTCGCGCTTGGACTTGAAGTGGCGGTAGATGATCGGCTCGGTGACGCCGGCCGATTCGGCGAGCTGGGCCGTGGTGGTGCGCGCATACCCACGCTCGGCGAAGAGCTTCGCCGCGACATCGAGCAGTTGCTCCCGTCGTTGGGCGGCGGGGAGTCGGCCCATCGGTCCTCGTTGGTTGGCCGGGCTGGGTGGCCGGGCGGGCTCGCCGGAAGAGAGGCGGTGGGTCTGAACGCGAGTGAGTGTACACAAACATCGAAAAACCGCCAAGGCGGAGGGTCGCCCATGCGGCCTGACGATCGTTCAGGACGGGTTTTTTTGCTCGGCGTGGGGCGATTCGGCCTCGGGCGGTGCGCCGGGGCCCGGCGGGTCCTGCCAGTCGTCGGGCACGGGCACCGGGTCGTACCCCCCCTTGACAAAGGGGTGGCAGCGGCAGATCCGCTTGGCCGTCATCCAGCTCCCCGCCAGCGGGCCGTAGGTGCGGTAGGCCTCCACGGCGTAGCGGCTGCAGGTCGGCTCGTAGCGGCACTGGCGACCGATGATCGGCGAGAGCGTCCACTGGTAGACCCGGATCATCGCGATGAAGGGCAGGGAGAGCGCCCGCCCGATCGGGCCGGCCTGGTTCATGGCGAGCCCTCCTCCGCTTCGGGCTTGCGGCGGTTGGCCCTGCGCATCTGAACGGCGTGGGCCTCGCGGGCCAGGGTCGTGAGCAGGCGCCGGTACTCGTCGAGGGTGAGCTCGTCGTGGGGGCGTGCGGAGATTACCAGGTCGTACGAACCGCTCGGGGGCGAGGGCAGTTCGGCCCGGGAGAGCCGGAACGCCTCGCGGAGGCGGCGTTTCAGACGCGACCTGACGACCGCCTTGCCGACCTTCCGCCCGATCGAGAGGCCGAGGCGGTGCGCGGGGAGGTCGGTCGCCATGGCGTGGAGGGTGAGGGGGCCGGCGCTCTTTCGGATGCGGGCCCCGAAGACGGCGCGGAACTCGCGCGCGTGCGTCAGCCGGTGGCGACGCTTGAAGACCGGGCGGGGGGCTGGAGGCTCTTGGGGGGCGGGGGCCATGTGCACGGGGAGCGTAACCCCGAAGCCGGGTTTACAGTTGCGCCCGTGAGCGGAATCGATGTGCCAACAGGTGGGGGTGAAGGCGGGCTCAGTCCGACGGGGCCGCTGGCGCGCGTGCGCCTGGCGGTCTCGGACATCAAGCTCGCCCACAGCGTCTTTGCGATGCCGTTCGCCCTGCTCGGGGCGGTGATGGCGGCAGAGGCGGTCCCCGGCGGGCTCGGGGCCGGGGCGCTGGCGGCGGCGATCGGGCTGGTGGTCGTCTGCATGGTCCTGGCCCGGACCTGGGCGATGCTGGTCAACCGCCTCGCCGACCGCGGATTCGACGCAGAAAACCCGAGGACGGCCCGGCGCGTCTTCGCCTCGGGCAGACTCGGCGCCGGGCAGGGGTGGACGATCGCGATGGGGTGCGGGGTGCTGTTTGTCGGGGCGGCGGGGCTGTTTTGGCCCGTGCTCGGCAATCCGTGGCCGCTGCTTTTGGCTGTGCCGGTGCTGGCGTGGATCGCGCTGTATTCGTACACGAAGCGGTTTACGGCGTTGTGCCATGTGTTTCTGGGCGGGGCGCTGGCGGCGAGCCCGCTTGCCGCGGCGATCGCCCTGAACCCCCAGGCGCTGGGCGAGCAGGCGGCGCTGTGGCTGCTCGCGGGAATGGTCGTCTGCTGGGTGGCGGGGTTCGACATCATCTACGCCCTGCAGGATCTGGAATTCGACCGCGAGCGCGGGCTCAAGAGCGTGCCGGCGAGGCTCGGGGCGTCGGGGGGGATCTGGGTGAGCCGGGGGCTGCACGCCGCGGCGTTCGGGCTGCTGGTCGGCGCGTGGGCGGTCGATCCGCGGTTCGGCTGGATCATGCTCATGGGCGTGCTGCTGGTGGGGGGGCTCTTGGTTCTGGAGCACGCGATCCTGGCCAAGCGAGGCAAGGCCGGGCTGGACATGGCCTTCTTCACCGTCAACGGCGTGGTGAGCGTGGTGCTGGGGCTGTGCGGGATTGTGGATGTGCTGGTTTGATATGGGCCGAGCAGGCTCCACGGTTTTCAGTATTTTCTGAAAATAGCCGTGGACTCTGGCGTCCGGGCATGTCATACTTCCCACAGCGGCATGGCAAACAAGAGTGACAATCCGATTACCGAGGCCGAGGACCGTTTCGTCACGGCCTGGGGGCAGATGGGGTCTGCGTGGGGGATCAGCCGCACGATGGCCGAGGTCCACGCGCTCCTCTATATCACCGGCGACGCGCTGTGCACCGACGACATCATGGCCCGGCTGGAGATCTCCCGCGGCAACGCGTCGATGTCGCTCCGCGCCCTGGTCGACTGGGGCATTGTGCTGCGGACGCACAAACGGGGGGACCGCAAGGAGTACTTCGTCGCCGAGCAGGACATCTGGACGATGGCCCGGGCGATCGTCCGCGAGCGGCTGAAGCGCGAGGTCGAGCCCCTGCTCGCTTCGCTGCACGAGATCCGCGACCTGTCGAGCAAGTCCGGCGCGGAGACCGAGGCGATCGAGGCGCACAACGAGCGGATCGAGAACCTCGTGGCGATCTTCGAGCTGATCGAGCTGCTCGTGCAGCGGTTCGTCAGCCCGAGCGGGGAGGGGCTTGAGGCCGCGGCGATGCTGCTGCACCAGCACACGGGCGAGCGTGACGCGGAGGGCGAGAGCGGCGGGGCCGGGGAGGCCCGGTCGTGAGCCGCGCGGCACACACGCACGCCCACGCCGATGCCCCAAGTGAGGCGCCGGATCGGTCCGACGCCCGCGCGTCGGTCGCGCTGGTTGCGGCGTGGCGTGTGCGGAGCGACTGCCTGCGCGCCCTGGGCGTGCCGATCGCCGAGTGCGTCTCGACCGCCAAGCTCGTGGTGCGCTGCGAGGCTGAGCGCGAGGGCGGCCGCGGCTGTGCGGCGCAGGTTATGGTTCAGATTGGGGCCGAAGTCGAGGCCGGCGGCGAGACCCGCGCCATCGACCCGGCCCTGCTCGGCCTGAACGGGCACGCGAGGCTGACCGAGACCGACGACGGGGCGTTGCATATCACCGACCCGACGGGCTTTGCGATGACGATCGGGCGGGACGGCCCAGACGGCTCGGCGTGCGGCGAGTGCGGCGATCTGTCGGGGCTTGTGTATGTTCGGCTGCCACTCTTGGAGCGTTGCGGCGGGGGGCGTTACCAGCTCATCGGCGGGTGGGTTGAAGAGGGCGGGGCCGCGGATTGAGTTAAACGCGATCGAAATGAAAACCCCTCGCCGGCTGGAGGCGAGGGGTTGTTTGTTAAAAATCGGTTTGTACTGTGCTCAGCAGCCAGCGGCGAACAGGTTCAGGAACTCGAAGAAGTCGTCGGCATCGATCACGCCGTCGGCGTTGATGTCGGCGCGGCTGTCGCCGTCGGCGAAGAACTGCAAGAACAGGAAGAAGTCATCGGCGTCGACGACGCCGTCGCCGTTGAGGTCGGGGATGCAGACATCGCCGAAGAGGCTCGGCACGAACGCGCCCGCGGCCGAGGGGATGGGCTGCAGGGGCGAGCCGGCGGGGGCGGGGTAGGGCGTCTCGATGGGTTGTGAGAATTCG
>REET01000058.1 GCA_007694925.1 Phycisphaerales bacterium
TCCGTGTCGCGATCGTCTCCACCCGTGGCTACAACCCTCTGCCCCTCCGGGGCAGCCCCGATTCGCCTCAGAGCCGCCGGTTTTATCCTGCCAGATCATGCGTCGGCCTCCTGCCCGGACCGAGTCTACCCGCGTCGCGTACCCTCGATGCGTGATCGACACCCACTGCCACCTGACCTTCGAGGATCTGCGCACAGACATAGCCGGTCTGCTCGACGAGGCCGCCGGGCGGGGCGTCACCGGGGCGATCACGATCTCCACGACCACCCGCGACTGCCTCGACGCCCTGGCGATCGCCAAAGCCCACGGCCGCGTCTGGTGCACCGCCGGGGTCCACCCGCTCTACGCCGACAAGGGGCCCCACGAGTGGGCCAACCTCCGCCGAGTCGCCGAACACCCCGAATGCGTCGCCTGGGGCGAGCTCGGGCTCGACAACCACTACGACCGCCCGCCCCGCGACCTGCAACGCCGCGTCCTGGAAGAACAGCTCGGGCATCTGGAACGCTGGCGGGGCGAGGGCGTCGACCTGCCCATCGTGCTCCACTGCCGCGAAGCGTTCGACGACCTGATCCCGATCCTCAAGTCCACCGCGTTCGCGGGCGACCGGTTCGTCTTCCACTGCTTCACGGGCGGGCCCGAGGAAGTCCGCAAGTGCCTGGACTTCGGCGCGATGATCTCGTTCACGGGCGTGGTCACCTACCCCAACGCCCAGGCGGTGCGCGACGCCGCCAAGCTCGTCCCCGCCGACAGGATCATGGTCGAGACCGACGCCCCCTTCCTCGCCCCCGCGCCAAACAGGGGCAAGCGCCCCTGCCGCATCGCCTGGGTCCGCGACACGGCCGAAAAGCTCTCCCAAGTCCGAAGAGACCCCTTCGACGAGTTCCACCAACGCCTGAACGAAAACACGCAACGGTTCTTCGGGATCGCTTGACACTTCACGCGATCGAACGCCCCCCGTCGAGCTTGATGATCTGCCCGGTGATGTAGGTCGCCTCGGTCGCCAGCCATCCCACCGTCTTCGCGGCGTCCTCCGGCGTCCCCGCCCGCCCCAAAGGCACACGACGCAAGTACGCCTCCTGTGCATCAGCCTCCGCCTCGTACCCATCCTCCGGCCACTGCACCACCCCAGGCGCCACACCCACAACCCGCACCCGCGGCGACAGATCCCGTGCGAGCGACCGCACCATCTCCGATAGCGCCGCCTTCGACATCGAATACGCCGAAAAATCCTTGCGGGGCCGCCCCAACGCGTGGATGTCGCTCATCGCCACGACGCACCCGCCACCTGGCATCGCGCTCGACCGGAGCAACGGCGCAAGCCCGGCCGTGAGCAGCAGGGGGGCGATCGCGTTGACGCGGTGCAACAGCTCCGCCCGTTCGGCGTCGAGTTCGTCCAGCTTGGTCGGGAAGTACAGCGACGCGTTGTGCACCAGCACATCCAGCCCCGCGCCGGAAGCCGCGTACCCCCGAGCGAACGCCCGCACCGCTTCAAGGTCGCCAAGATCAAGCCGGTGGAGCTCGCCCGAAGCCGGCGCTAACGACTCGGCGACCAACGCCGCCAGCGACGCCGCCTCGCTCTCGCTGCTCCGGTAGGTCACCACGAGATCGAACCCGCGCGACGCGAGCTCGATCGCGATCGCTCGACCGACCCGTTTCGCCCCGCCCGTCACCATCGCGACGGGGCGTCGTGCGTGCTCATTCGATGATGACCGTTCGCTCATCGCGCCCCGCCCCGGTCGTCGTCTTTGTCCTCGTCCTCGTCGTCATCATCATCGGGGACCGCGGCCCGCCGCCCCGCCTCGGCCCACGCATCGACGCTTTCGGTCGGAGCCCTCTTACGCCCGGACTTCGCCCTGCGAAGCCGCCGACGCCTGAGCACGAACACCATCGCCACGCAGGTCACCAGCACAATCCCGATGACCGCAAAGAGCAGGAGCAGCATCACCAGCCGCCGCACGGCCTGCGTCTGCGACGGATCGGACTGCAGGATGTACAGCACCTCGAGCACGACCGAGTATACGGGACGATCGCCCGCCCACCCCGGGCCTCACTCGATCGATTCGGTCGCCCGCTCCACATCGAGCATCGAGCGGCCGGGTCGCTCCGTCGGGTCGCCGGTGAGGAAGACGCCATCGGCCGTGCGCACGACGCCGATCCCGCGCGGGCCGAGCTCCTTCGCCAGATCGTCGTCCCCGATGATCTGTGTCAGCACCGGCTCCCGACCCGCGATCTTCACCCGCCCGATCACCGACGGGTCGGACCGGACGATGACAATCCTCGACCCCAAACGCTCGACGCGCCCCTCGCCCCCATCCGCCAGCGTTTCCGAGGGCGCCTCGTCCACAGTTTCTTGCGGCCCCGCCTCAGACTCCCCCCGCCCGGCGCCCGCGACCTGCGTCGGCCCACGATTGGCGCCCTCTCCCGGTCCGACCCCCTTCGGCATCGAAAACTGCCAAAACACACCCAGCACCACCGCCCCAAGCAGACCCGCCGCCATCCCCGCCCGAGCACGGGCGACACGCGGGCGACGCCGAACGATCGGACGGAGCTCATCGAGCATCCGCTCGCGCCGCTCCACGCCTTCTTCAGAGAGTTGCGGTCCGGACATAAGTCACTTCCTTCGGGCTAACTGTCACGATCGGCCGATCGCTCCGAGGCCGACGGGTCAAGGTCGCTGCGGAGCCGTTTGAGCAGACGCCGGATCCTGCCGTGCGCCGCGCCCCCGGTGATCCCGTTCGCCCCCGCGGCCTGATCCAGCGTGCACCCTCTGACAAACCGGAGCAACAGCAGCGACCGATCGTCGGGCTCAAGACGGGCGATCGCCGCCCTGAGCTGCTCGATGCGTTCGTCGAGCTCGACACCCCGGGCATGGTCTTCGCCATCGCCGGGCCGACCATGCCCGAGCGACTCCCGCCTGAGCCTGCGGCGTTCGGCCCGCAGGCGGTCCAGGGCGCAGGTGTGCACCACGCGGGTGAGCCATCGCCGGAACGCGTCCTCGTCGAGCCCGGGCGGCACTTTCCTCGCCGCCCTGAGCATCGCGTCCTGCACCACATCGAGGCAGAACGATTCGTCGCGCCCCGTGAGGCGGTAGGCCAGGGCGAGGGCGCGGTCGAACCACGCGCGATAGAGCGCCGCGAACGCCCGGTCATCGCCGGACGCCGCGGCAGTGGTGAGTCTGGCCGTCTCGTCCGGCATGGGGCGGGCCTGGGTGATGGAGAGGGCTGGGGGCACACGGGCAGTAGAACCGGAGCGGTACGGCGGGTCAATCCCCGCCGGGGCGGCGGGTGAGCTCTTCGAGTTCGCGACGCATCTCGTCGATTTGGAGCTCCAACAGAGTGATTCGATACGCGAGCTGGCCTCGTTTGCCGGCATCTACCCCCGCGTTGATGGAGTCAACCTTGCGTCTTTCGAGTTCGCCTGTCAGTTCGGCGATGCTCCGCTGAAGGCTTGAGACCCGACTCCTGCGTTCGCGCGGATCCGCGGTCTTCTCGGTGTGCTCGACGAGCCTTTGGATCCGCTCGACCTCGGCCGCGGCCATCCGGGCTTCGAGCTGGCGATGGCGAAGCTTGAACTCGGCCTCCCGGACTTCTTCGTAGACAAGCCCTTGCTCGTTCTCGTAGATCGTCTGGTTCTTCTTGAGCTCCGCTTCGGCCTCTTTGACGCGGAGCTCGACCTGTTCGAGTTTGAGCTTCGCGCTGTCGAGCAGGCCTCGGAGCTCGATGAGGCGGAGTTCAGGGTCGCCGCCTTCGCCTCTGAGCATGGCCTCAAGCCTGCCGTCGGGACCGGCGAGTCGCGCGGCCTCGGCCTGTTCTCGAAGTGTCCGCGCGTCTCTGGCCATCAGATCGATCGCTCTCGACGCGGCGCCCAGCGAATTCGTCGGTGCAGAAACAATCAGAAGACCGGTCTCCGGATGAAAGCGGATCTCAGGATCGGCCTCCGGGTTGCTGGCGGTGATCACCAGCTCGACCGCGGTCAGGATGTCTTGAGGGCGCAGCGCAGATGAGTCGTCATCGGATGGCGATGCGATCAGTCCGCGGATCGAAAGCACCAGCACCTCGTTCGACGGCGTAGCTTGCCGCGTAGGCGGTTCCGGCAACAAATGAATCCTCAAGTAGCCGGGGCGCTCTTGGATCGAGAGTCGGCTTGTCGGGCCTCGCTGCGGGCCCAGATCCCGCATCAGACTCAGCGCGCCCTCAAGTGTCATCGACCGCATCCTCGCGCTGCCGAGCTTCGTGCCGGCCGTTTCGTCATCCATCAGCACATTCCGCGGCTCCTCAAACGCCCGCCGCAGCGCCTCGATGTACCACTCCACCGTCCCCCCCGGGAAGTCGATGTCGGCGGTCTTGGCCTTCTGAGCCTCCGCGGCGCCGCTTCCCTCGCCGTTCTGGAGGGCGAGCACAGGGGCCGGGGCGAGAGCGAGGGAGGCGGCGATCAACGCCGCGCCGAGGCGGGCGGGTCTGCGTGCTGGCATGGCTGGTCTCCTTGTGAGTGCTGGGTGAGCTCTGGGCGTGGCTCTGGGTGCAAGTGTCGGGCGTGGGCCCCGTTCCACCCTCTCAACGCCGCCGAACGGCCGATCCGGCGCTGCCCCGGAAAACCACCGCCGCCCCCCCCCCCCCCCGCGCCCCCCCCCCCCCCCCCGCACCCCCCCCGCCCCCACCCCCCC
>REET01000132.1 GCA_007694925.1 Phycisphaerales bacterium
CCGGACGACCTTCTCCTGGAAGGCGACGCATTCGGCGAGCAGTCTGTCGAGGATCTCGTCCTCGGGGACGTTGGCGACCTTTTCGCCCTGGACGTAGATGATGCCGCGCCGGTCGCCGGCGAACACGGCGACATCGGCGCCCTCCGCCTCGCCTGGTCCGTTGACGATGCAGCCCATCACGGCGACCTTCATCGGCACGGTGATGTCCGCTTCGAGCTTCTCGTTGACCTGTTTGACGAGGGTGAAGAGGTCGACCTGGATGCGCCCGCAGGTCGGGCAGGCGATGAGCTCGGCGCCCTTGCGTTCGCGGAGGCCGAGGGAGTAGAGCAGTTCGAGGCCGTCCTCGACCTCGTAGACGGGGTCGCTGGCGTAGCTGATGCGGATGGTGTCGCCGATGCCGCGCGAGAGCAGCGAGCCGAGGGCGACGACCGATCGGATGCAGCCGGTTTCCTTCGGCCCCGCGTGGGTGACGCCCAGGTGCAGGGGGTGGTCGAAGCGTTTAGAGATCTCGGTGTAGGCGTCGATCACCAGCGTCGCGTCCATGCTCTTGGCGGAGATGCAGATGTCGTGGAAATCGCTCTCGTAGAAGATGTCGAGGTATTCCTCGAGCTTGGCGATCATGATGGCCAGCAGGTAGCCGTGCTTGTGGTCGCTGAAGACGGCGCCGAGCTCTTTCTGGCGTTTCTGCTTGTCGCGTCGTTCGATGATCGAGCCTTCGTTGACGCCGACGCGGATGGGCACGCCGCGGGCTTTGCAGGCGGCGATGACTTCCTCGACCTGCTTGCGGTCGGCGATGTTGCCGGGGTTGAGGCGGATCTTGTGGACGCCGGCCTCCAGGGCTTCGATGGCGCGCTTGAAGTGGAAGTGCACATCGGCGACGATCGGGACCGGCGACGCGGGGATGATCTCTTTGAGGGCCTCGGTGTCCTTGCGTTCTGGCACGGCGACGCGGACGATGTCCGCCCCGGCCGCGGCCAGCTTCTGGATCTCCGCGATGCACCCGGCGATGTCGTGGGTGTAGCCGGCGGTCATGCTCTGGACGGAGACGGGCGCGGCGGTGGTGGGGGCGCCCGAGGCGTCGGGCAGGCCGCCCCCGACGCGGACAAACCCGACGCGCTCGTCCCCGATGGTGATCTGGCGTGTCGGGCGTCGAGGGATCAAGGCGGTTCCTCCGGCAAGTCGGTTCGAGGCGTCGGCGATTGTATGGGGCTGGACTCGGTGGGCCCCGCGCTACTCGGTCTTCGTTCCCGCGTCCGGTTCGGCTTCCCCATCGCCCGATTCCCCACGACCCACACCCCGATTCGCGTACCTGCACTTGCGCATCCCGATGTAGGCGAGGGTCTCGAACCAGAGCAGGGCGGCCCCGGCGCCGAATGCCAGGCCCAGGGCGTCTGCGCTCCAGGTCGGCGGCGGGCGCCCGCCGTACATGGGCGCCAGGCGCGTCGCCAGCCCGACGGGCCAGAAGAGGAGCAGCCAGAGCGCGATCGTGACAAACGCGCCGAGGATCGCCCCCAGCGCCCAGCCGACGGCGGCGTGGGCGCACACGCTTCTCGCAACCGCCGGGCTGATGCGGAAGCCATGGCGCGTGCCGAAAAACCGCAGCCCGCGTTCTTCGATGTAGGTCAGCCCTCGGAGGAGGATCACGCCTGTGGGGGTGACAAGCAGCCAGGCCATCGCCGCGAACGCCGCCGCGCCGGCCTGAGACATGCCCAGCCCTGGGTCGAGGAGGATCGCCCCAGCGAGCACGGTCGCGAGCGTCGCCGAGGCGATCAGCAGCGACCAGCGCATGAGCGCCGGGTCGCGCGGGTCGCCGATGCGGATGCGTGTGAAGAGTTCGGAGGGCTTGCGCCTGATCTCCGCGGCGGTCGCCAGCCATCGGGCGACGCCGCTTCCCCTGCCGGTCTGCCAGGCCGATCCGGGACGGGCTTTGGCGAGGCTCGACGCGATCGGCCGCCCGCACTCGGGGCAGGCCGAGTCTTCGGGCAGGGACTCGATCACATACCCGCACTTCTCACAGAGCGGGACGAACTCGGGCACGCGGCTGGGGCCGGGATCGGGCACAGTTGAAGGTAGCCCGGCATCGCGGCGGTGGGGGATCGGAAAGCGACCGCCGCGGCGGGGCCGCTCGGGGATTGATAAAGTGGGCCCCGCGGGCATGGGGCCCGCGACGGAGCCGGCTCGGTGATCACGATCAAGCGCATCAGCCTCGACGACCCGCTCTACCGCCAGGAGTGCCGCCTGCGCGAGCAGGTGCTCCTGCACGCGGTCGGGATGGACATGGAGAGCTTCCGGCGGGACTGGCCCGGGCTGGAGGAGAAGTTCGAGCACTTCGTCGCGGTCTTCGACCACCCGACGGGCCCGAAGGTGATCGGGTGCGCGCTGCTCCTGCCGGGCTATCCGGAGGAAGGGGTCGGCAAGCTGATGCAGATGGCGGTCGACCCGCAGCGCCACGGGGAGGGGATCGGGCGTCGTCTGGTCGTCGCCCTGGAGTCGCGGGCGTTCGGCGAGCTGGGGCTGCGTGAGCTCTTCTGCCACGCCCGGAAGGACGCGATCGGGTTCTACGCCCGCCTCGGCTGGGCGGAAGAGGGCGAGGTGTTCGAGGAGGTCGGCATCCCGCACCGCAAGCTCGTGCTCAGGGCCGGGGCACCCGAACACGAAGACGCGCACGCCTGAAACGAAAACCCCGGCCTGCATGGCCGGGGTTCGAAGGGTCACTGTTGTTTCTCGTCGGACGCGCGGTTTACCGTGGGTCCTTGGTCGTCAGCGCCGGGGGGCGGGTCTGCGACTGGAGGAGCAGCAGGGCGGTGTGGAGCTGCAGGTCGACGCCGTCGTCGATCAGCACGCTCGGGTCGAGCATCTCCGAGAGATCGAAGTCGCCCTCGATGCCCGGGACGATGTCCGCCTCGCGGCGCTTCAGCAGCGCGTCGGAGATCTGGCTGGGCAGCATGAAGACGGGCATGTCGGGGTCGACGCCCCATGTCTTGTCGCCGGGGCGCTTGTGGATCAGGCGCCCGCCGGGCAGCTCGTAGTACTGGGTGGTGAGCTTCATCGCCATGGCGCTGCCGGGGATCTGCCAGACATTCTGGACGCTGCCCTTGCCGAAGGTGCGAGCGCCGACGACCAGGGCCCGGATGTTGCCGTTGCCGGCGTGGTCCTGCACGGCGCCGGCGACGATCTCGCTGGCGGAGGCGGAGCCCTCGTTGACGAGGATGACGACGGGGATGTCGCCGACGCCGCGGAGGCCCCGTGCGTTGCGGACATCGCGCGAGCGGTTCATGTGGTCGCGGGCGGAGACGACGCGTGCGCCGCGTGGGAGGAAGAACTCCGACATCGTGACGGCCTCTTCGAGCAGGCCGCCGGGGTTGAATCGCATGTCGAGGATGAGGCCCGCGACGCCTTCTCGCTTCATGTCGTTGAAGGCGCGGTCGAAATCGCGGGTGGTGGTCTTGGTGAACTGGGTCATGCGGACATAGCCGATCTTGCGGTCGGGGTCGACGAACCAGTCCCAGTCGAACTCGCCGACGCCGTTGCGCCGCCAGCCCGAGACGGTGCGGATGTCGATCCGTTCGCGGACGATCGGGATGTCGATCAGCTTGAGGCGGGTCCCGTCTTCGGCGTCCGTGACAGTGCGCTCGACGCCGAGGAGCACGGTGCGTCCCTCGGGCCCGGTGATGATGTCGACGGCCTGGTTGAGGCTCATGCCCGCGGTCGACTCGCCGTCGACGAACTTGATGACGTCGTCGGGGCGGATGCCGGCGCGGTGGGCGGGCGTGCCCTCCAGGGGCGTGACGACCTTGATGTTCTGGCGTTCGTCGAGCTGGATGGAGATGCCCACGCCGACGAAGTTGCCCTCGGTCGTGCGCTCGAAGCGACGGATCTGGTCGGGCCAGATCACGCCGGTGTGGTCGTCGAACGCGGCGGAGGCGAAGTGGCCCATGGCGCCGTTGCCGAACTCGTGGAGGATCGCCGCCTCGGGCAGCACGCGTCCGTCGTTTGAGCTGAGCACGCGGTGGACGACGGTGTCGAACTCGCCGGTGCCGATGCTGTTGGCGTTGCGGACGCGTTCGGCCTCGCCCCGCACTCGGTCGAGCAGGCGGGCGTAGGCGTTCTTGTCGCGCATGCCCGGGAAGACCTCGCGGAGCTCCTCGGTCGTCAGCATCGTTTCCATCGCCGAGAGACCGGCGAGGATCATCTCACGCGGGGTCGTCTGCATGTCGCGCTCGACATGCTGGCGTGCGGCCGATTGCAGGGCGGTGAGGGTGGCCCGCGTGGTGATCCCGCGCAGACGCTCGCGGAAGTCGTCGGCGGTCGGGTTGTACGCGGGCAGCCCGTCCTCGTCTTCCAGCAGGCGGCGCTGGTTGCGGAGCTTCCACATCGACTCGGGGGCGTAGAACTGGATCATCGCAAGACGCCCGGCGGTGCGCCGGACATCGGCGGCGTACTTCGCGTCGGAATCGAGCAGCGTGTCGAGACGGTAGAACAACTCGTGGGCGAGCAGCCACTCGCCGTTGCGCTCCGCCTCGCGGGCCGCACGCTCGGCCGAGCGGACGAGCTCGCGCCAGCGATCTTCCCGCAGTACGCTTTCGCGGTCTTCTGCGATCTCGGTCAGATGCGTCAGGGCGACCAGCGCGTGGCTGAGGTCGACGGGCGTCGCGCCCGGGGTGAAGCGTTTCTCAAGGTCCTTCAGCGAGCTTTCACGCTGCTCGTTGCGGGACGCTTCCTGCTTCTCCAGCGCGGCCCTGTAGGCCTCGATCGTCTCGCTGATCGCCGGGTCCAGCGCGTCTGGGGCGTGGGCGATCAGGTCGCGGAACTTCTTGGCGTCCCCTTGGCGTGCGGCGCCCCAGACCGACTCGGACCAATGCGTCCAGGCGTCGGCCTGCGTCCGGCTCTGGCGTGCGGACTGGTTCGCGTCGGCCTGTCCGACGAGGGCGGGGGCTGAAACGAGCGTCCCGGCCGCCAGGGCCAGGGCGGCCGCGAACAGGGGCACGCTGCGACGAACGGTCTTGATCTGGGTCATTTTGTCTCCATCCTGGACGGACCTGCTCGGACGCCCCGACTCACATCCGGTGCTTTCGCCGGG
The DNA here is from genome assembly GCA_007694925.1 of Phycisphaerales bacterium. Taxonomy (GTDB): domain Bacteria; phylum Planctomycetota; class Phycisphaerae; order Phycisphaerales; family UBA1924; genus SLFH01. The sequence continues at coordinate 5,081 of REET01000132.1, forward strand.
CCCGGACGCCGGATGATCGACCCCCGCACAGGGGAACTCTCAGGCGTGTCCCCCCTCCGCGCCCATTTCCAGCGTACTGGGTTTGGAACGGAACGGTTGCGTCGAGTCATCGGGCCGAGCCAGAGTCTTTCCGGACCTCACTGCACCTTTGGCGCCATGGACCACCCGCTCCGGGCGGGCCCTGACCCCAACATACTGACAACGACCGGGCCCAAGGTTTTGTTCGCTCCGAGCCCCGGCCGTCCAAGCCCATGCGACACCCGGCGACGCCGAGTCCCGTCTCGGTTTGCCAATCGACGCGCCGCTTCGTAGCATCCGCCCGTGGCCCGCAAGGGCCCGAGGCACCCGTAGCTCAACTGGATAGAGCGCTGGCCTCCGAAGCCAGAGGTTCCGCGTTCGAATCGCGGCGGGTGCGTTTCCCTCTTTCACGCTCAAGAAAGCATTTTCCGGACGGTCGGAGCGCGCCCGCTGGCCGTCCGGTCGGATTCTGCCGGTTTCAGAGCGGTCCGGGCCCGCCTATTTCTGCGGTCCCCCGGGCGGCCGCCCGATCTTCTCAGACGCGGGGTCCGTACGCTTTTGAAGCACTCGACGCCCCCCGGGAAGACCGTTCCCGCACGAAGAGGCAGGAGATCACGATGCACATCCGTCGCCGACGGCCTTTCCACACGCTCGCCCTTGCTGCGGGCCTCGCCGGAACCACCCTGATTGCGGGGGGCGCCTTCGGGCAGTCCACCGAGGATGTCGGCGGGCAGGTTTCCGCCGACGAGGGGACCGCGCGCCAGCCCGACTCGATGCCGAGCGCCGACGAGCTTTTCAAGCGCCACCTCGACGCCGTGGGCGGGCGGGAGAAGCTGCTGGAGATCCGGGCGCAGCATGTGGAGGGGACGGTCCGCCAGATCGGGGGGGACTACTTCGCGCTGCTCTCGGTGACCAACATCGCCAACGACGAGGCGCCGCACCGCGTCCGCGTCGTGATCGAGCCGATCGGCCAGCCGACGATCAAGACCCAGTTCGACGGGCAGTTCGGCTGGACCGAGCTCGGCGAAAGCACCTACGACATCATCGTCGGCCCGCGCCTCCAGAACCTCGCCCGCGACGCGGACTTTCTGATGCTCGCCCAGTTCGAGGAAGCCTTCCCCGATCGACGGGCCACCGACAAGGTCGAGTTCGAGGGGCGCGGGATGTTCCGCGCCGAGGTCCAGAACCGCTACGGCATGACCGAGCGTCACTGGTTCGACGCCGAGACCGGCCTGCTGACCATTACCGAGAGCGCCCAGGCGATCGCAGGCGGCTCGTTCCGCCCGATCACCGTGATCTACCGCGAGTACCGCGACTTCGGCAACGGCATCAAGTACCCCCGCCTGATCGAACAGATCACCGTCGAGCAGCCCGAGGAGGGCGACCCGATCCAGATCGTGATGCGCCTGACCTACGACAGCGTCATCACCGACCCCGACCGCATCGATCCGATCCGCATGCCCGACGAGCTCCGCCAGGAGATCGAGCGCATCATGGAACGCCAGCAGCGCGAACGCGAACGCCAGCAGCAGAACGAAGGCGCCGGCGGCTGAAGCCCGCACGGAAGGCCTTACGACCGAAGCGGCCCGGAACGGGCCGCTTTCTATTGATCGCGGAGCTCGCAGCACGCGCCGAACCTGCGGCAGATCGGGTGTTCGGCGCACGAGCCGCCCCGGGCCTTGCACGCCCTTCGCCCGTGCCAGATGAGCCTGTGCGAGAGATCGCACCACTGCTCGCGCGGGAAGAGCGCCATCAGCCGGCGCTCGATCATCGCGACGGTCGTGTTTTCGTCGACGAGCCCGAACCTGCGGCTGAGGCGTTCGATGTGCGTGTCGACCACGAAGCCGACATTGATCCCGTACGCGTTGCCGAGCACGACATTGGCCGTCTTTCGCGCCACGCCCCGCAGCGAGAGCAGTTCGTCCATGGTCTGAGGCACCTCGCCGACGTGGCGTTCGACGATCTCGGTCATCGCGGCGTGGATCGCCTTGGCCTTGTTGCGGTAGAGCCCGATGGTGCGGATGTAGGGCTGGATTTCCTCGGGCGTCGAGGCGGCGTAGTCGGCGGGCGTGGGGAAGGCGGCGAAGAGACCCGGCGTGGCCTTGTTCACCCCCGCGTCGGTCGACTGGGCCGACAGGATCGTCGCGATCAGCAACTCGTGCGGGCTGGTGAAGTCCAACTCGCAGACGGCGCCCGGGTAGTGTTCTTCGAGCATGGCCGCGAGCTGTTTCGCCCGGCGTTTTTCGGCCGGCTCGACCTGCGGCAGCGGGAACGGGATGTCCTTGAGCCCGCGCGGGTTGGCTGTCCGGGCGGCCCGGCTCGTCGAGCCGGGTGTTTTCTTGAGCGGCTTCTTTGAGGGATTCTTGGCGGACTTCTTCGGAGTCTTCTTCGCCATCAGAGCGGCCCCGTCCCCAGCGCCGGAGGCTCCAGCTTCGCCTCGCCCGGGCGCGAGCTCGCTTGCATCGCCGGGTCGGAGGTGATCGACCAGACCCCCGCGACCATGCACCCCAGCACCGCCAGCATCGTCGCCGAGAGGGCGGTCGTCGCGCGGGGGTGCAGGGCGGCGAAGGTGTCGCGGTGCGCCGCCGCGGTCGACGCGTCGCCCGCCTGGGCCGCCCGCCAGTACGCCCGGAGTTCTGCGTTCATCTCCGGCCCCAGCAGCATGAGCTGGTAGGCGACCATCATCACCGCCGCCCCGAGCAGCATCGACCGGACCGCCGTCGAGATCCGCCGGAGCGAGAGCCTGTAGAGCCAGACCGACGCGATCAGCGAGACTACCGCCAAAAGCACGCAGAGAAACTGGATCACATCGTTGCTGAAAAATGTGAACGCGCCGACATGCCCCGCGACGATCCGCCAGTGGTCGGCCGGGTCGGTCCCGTAATCGGGCAGCACGGGGCCGAGCCTGCTCATGGTCGGAAAGACCTGGGCCGCGACCAGCGCCGTCATCACCAGCGAGCCCAGCCAGAGGCCCAGCGCGACGAGGTGGATGCATTCTGCGATCTTGCGTCCGGTGGGCATCGGCCCATGGTAGCGCGGGCCAACAATCACGCCGTGGAGATCAAGACCGACCACAGCCTCGCCCTCACGCCCTTCCGCGACCTGCCTGCGCGCCGGGCGATCGAGCTTGCGTCGGCCCTGGGCTACCGCTCCGTCACACTCGACGCGACGCACCCCGAACTCCGGGCCCGCACGCTGGACCGCTCGGCCCGGCGCGACCTCGCGGCCGTCCTCCGACGCTTGGAGCTCGGCCTCGCCGGGCTGGACCTGTGGATCCCACCGTCGCATTTCGCCGAGGCGGCGCACGCGGACCGGGCGGTCGGCGTTGTCAGCGAGACGCTGGCGATGGCGCGCGAGCTGGCCTCGCTCTGCGGCTCGGGCGAGCCTGCGGCCGTCGTCTCGGTGCTGGTCGACCCCGCGGCCGACGCGTCGGTCGCCATGGAGCTCGGCGCGCTCGCCGAGGCGGCGGGGGCCTCGATCGCCGACCACGCACGCCCACCCCGCGATTCGAAGTGGGACCGCTACGGCGTCGGTATCGACCCGGCCGGCGTGATGATGGCGGGCGAGGCTCTGCAGGACGCGGTGCTCGCCGCCGGCGCCTCGCTCGTGTGCGCCAGACTCAGTGACCTTTCGGCGGCCGGACGCAGCGAGCCGGGCTCGCCCGGCGCCAGGCTCGACCGCGCCGGGTACGAGGCGACGCTGAGCGTTGTGGGCTACGAGCGGCCCGTGATCGTGGACCTGCGTCAAGTGCCGTCGGCGGAGGAAGCCGCGGCGAGGCTCGCGCCTGAGGAGCGGTCGGGCAGCGGCGAGGGCTCCGCGTGAGCGGACGGATAGAGCGGGCGGTTCACGCTCAATCGAGGTCTTCTTCGTCGATGTCCGCGTTGGTGTAGACCTTCTGGACATCGTCGTTGTCTTCGATCGCGTCGATGAGGTTCATCAGTTTGCGGGCGTCGTCACCCGTGACCGCGACGGTGTTGTCGGGGATCTTGGTGATCTCGGCCTGCTCGATCTCGACGCCCGCGGCCTCGATCGCCTCTTTCACCTGGATGAACGAGGAAGGGTCGCAGAGCACCGCCCAGTAGCCGTCCTCGCCCTCTGGCGCCTCGACATCGTCGGCGCCGGCTTCGAGGGCGAGTTCCATAAGTTGTTCCTCGTTGGCCTTGGCCGCGGGGATGAGGATCTGGCCCCGGGTCTGGAAGAGGAACGCGACCGAGCCGGACTGGCCGAGGTTGCCCCCCTGGCGGCTGAAGGCGAGGCGGAGGTCGTTGACGGTGCGGGTGCGGTTGTCGGTCAGTGCGTCGGCGATGATGGCGACGCCCCCGGGGCCGTAGCCCTCGTAGGTGATCGACTCGAAGTTGTCGCCGCCGGCGGCACCGGCGCCCTTGTCGATGGCCCGCTGGATCGTGTCCTTGGGCATGTTGGCGTACTTGGCCTCATCGATGGCGTAGCGGAGGGCGAGGTTGACATCGGGGTCGGGCCCGCCCGAGCGTGCGGCGGCGATGATCGCGCGCGAGCACTTGGACCAGATCTTGCCCTTCTTCTTGTCCTGGCGTTCCTTGCGGTGCCTGATGTTCGACCATTTGCTGTGCCCGGCCATGTGTCGTTGTCGCTCCGTTGGGTTGATCCGGCCCGGGGTCGCCGGGCGTCTGTTGCCTCTGATTGTTCGCAGCGGGAAGGGGCGGGGTTATCGCAAAGACCCTTCGCGCGCGAAGACCTCGGCGACCGGCGGGTCCTCGCCCCGTTCGACGGCCCCCAGCCGGTCGCGAAGGCCGGCCGTCCGCTGCTCGACCTCCTCGACATACCACTGCGGCAGGCGTCCCGGCTCGTCGCGGTGCTCGCGGAGGATTCGAGCCGCCTCGGCGAGCGCGAGCTCCCAGGCGTCGACGGCGTCCCGCTCGCGCCTCGCCCGCCAGAGCGCGTCGCCGAGCTGCATCGGGGGCGTCACGCCGGGCTCATCGCCCGAGAGCTCGACCGCACGCTTGAGCAGCGTGATCGCCCCCTCGCCATCGGGGCGAGGGTCGCCGGGCTCCGCCTCGCCCTCAAGGTCTTCGAAGTAGCCCAGGCGATAGAGGATCCAGCCCATCGAGTCGACGATGCTCGCGTTGTCGGGTTTGGCGTCGTGCGCCTGCGAGATCAGCCGCAGCGATTCGTCGAGCTTGCGCCCCTGCTCGGCGAGGTGGTAGCCGAGGTCGTTGCTGGCCCAGATGTGCGTGGGCTCTCGCTGCAGGGCCTCGCGGTACATGGCGTCGGCGGCGTCGCGCCGCCCGGCGGTCGTGGCGGCCGAAGCGATCGCGTAGGCGAGCTCGGCCAGCCAGCCGTCGAGGCTCTCCGGTTCCCGCTCGCCGCCCGCGATCTGCGCGATAATCTGCTGCGCGTCTTCGGCCCCCTCGACGGAGGCGAGCATCGCGCGGAGGTCGTCTCCGTCGCCGACGCGCGAGATCAGGAACGCCCAGAGCGCCAGTTCGCCCGGACGGATGTCGCGCTCGCCCTGCAGGGCATCAACAACACTCTCGAGCGCCTCGTCGAAGCGGCCGACCCCTCGCAGCGCCTGGGCGGGGACTGTGCGCAGGCGGTCGGCGGTCTCCTCGTCGACCATCTCGGCGATGCGCCGGGTCTCGTTGATCGAGGCGATGTCCGGCTCGGCGCGCGTGGCGGCCAGCCCGGCGCGGAGCTCAAGGAACTCCGGCCCCAGCGCCATCCCCGCCTCGTGCAGACGCGCGAGCATGCGGTGCGCCGGCTCGGCGACGGGCCCCCCAAGGTCGCTCGCCGCGGCTCGGGAAACGCTCGCGACGACGCCTTCGAGCGTCTGACGCTGGCCCGAGCGGACGGTGACGCCGGATCCCATCGCTCTGGCGATGAGGCGTGCGGCCTCGGCGTGCTCGCCCCGCTCTGCGTGCAGGGCGGCGAGCTCCAGCAGCGTGTCGATCCCGAAGGCCTCACGCTCCAGACGCGAGTCGCGGAGCGACGAGGCGCGATCCTTGTCGTCCAGAGGCCCCGCGGCGAGCTGTTCCAGCAGGCGGAGCGACCCCGGCGCGTGGAGCGGGCGTTCAACGCGAGCTTGCAGCAATTCCTCGGCTTCGCGTGCGCCTTCGTCGCCCCGCCGCTCGGCGAGGTAACGGGCGAGCGTGTTGAGGGGTTGCTCCGTGTCGGGAAAGTCCTCGGCGAGACTGCGCAGGGCCGGCTCGGGGTCTGCGCCCATGAGCAGGTCGATCTGCACCGCGAGGGTGGTGAGGGCCGCGTCCCACGGGCGTTCGCGAGCGAGCGACCAGGCGAGCGAGGATTCGAAGGGGCCGGCCCTGCCCGCTTCGGCGCGAGCCGCGAGCATCACCCGGCGTGCGCTGCGCGAGCCGGGGATCGAGCGGACCGCCCTGGTCCGGATGCCGTCGAGACGCTGGCGGGCGTCCTCACCCCCGACCTGCGCATACAGCGCGCCGAGTGTGCTGACGGCCCACTCTTCGAGCGGGTCTTCGTCGAGCCTGCGCAACAGCACTCGTTCGGCGAGGGCGGCGTCGCCGATGTTCCCGGCGATGGCGACGAATCGGCGTGCCGCGGTCCGCCAGTGCGGGTCGGAGCGGTCCGTCCGCTGCATGGCCCTGTCGAGCACTCTGGCGGCGCGTACCGAGAGTTGCAGCTCGTCGAGCGCGCTCGCGATGAGCACCGCGTCGGCCAGCGATTCGGGCTCGGTGATCGAGGCGATCAGCAGTCGCGCCTCGTCGGTCCGGCCAAGTGCGCCGAGCAGCCGGGCGCGGCGGGTCTTTTCCGCGACGGTTGCGGGATCGATTTGGGCCGACAGGCTGCGCTCGATCAGGCGACGATCGCCCGACTGGATCGCGACTTCCGCCAGCAGCGCCGGATCGGTGAAGCCTTCCTCGATTCGGCCGCCAAGAGAGACATACGAGCCCGCGATCTCGGGCGAGTGCGGGGGCGAGAGGGTGATCGCTCTGGCGGCGTGCTCGTGCATCGCGTGCTCGTCGGGCCAGCCGAGCAGGTCCAGCAGCAGCCCTTCGTGGCCGGGCCGCTCGGCCCACGCCTTCCAAAGGAGTTCGCGGCCTTGCTCGGGGCCCAAGAGGCGGGCCTGAAGCCGCGAGCGCCAGACGCGGGCCGTTCCGCTCCGCCGCAGCGGTGAGCCCTCTTCGAGCTCGGCGATCTTGAACACAATGGCCTGCGCTCGGGCGTGGTCGGCGAGGGCGAGCACGCGCTCGTCGAGCACCGCCGCCTGCGAGGCGCTGAGTCTGGACAGGAGTTCTGCGGCGCCGTCGTTATCGCCCAGCGCGACCTTCGCGCGGTACCGCCCGCCGAAGGGGTCGGCCCAGCCGGCGCCCTCGGGGATGCGTTCAAAGAGCGCGAGCGCCAGCCCGGGCTCGCCCGCGTCGAGCGCCGCGTGGCCGGCCTCCGCCCAGAGCGCCGGGGCGTCGGTGGCGACGAGATTCACCTCGTCGGCGTACTCGGTGCGGACATTGAAGGGCGAATCGAAGTCGACGCCGCGCCGGATCGCCTCGGCGCCCGCGACGGGCTCGCCGGTGCGCAGGAGCGACTTGCCGAGCAGCGCAAAGACAATGGCTTCGAGCCCCGGGTCGCCGATGGTCGCCGACGCGGCCCGGAGCGTCAGCGAACGCACCGCCTCCCAGTCCCCGTCGTCGGCGAGCTCCGAGGCGAGCATCGCCAGAGGGCCGGGGGCGGTCAGGCCTCTTTCGGCGGCGAGGTTCCATTGCGCGACCGCGGCTTGGCGGTCGCCCGAGGCGAGCAGGGCGTCGCCGAGCAGGCGCAGCGCGTCGGCGTCGCCCCCGGTGCGTTCGACCAGTTCGGTCGCCATCTCTGCCGCGCGTTCGTACGCCTGTGCGTGCAGCAGCGAGCGGATGCGGGCGTAGGCGACGAGCGATTCGCGGTCCGCATCGTCGGGGAGAGCGGCTTGTGCCTTCTTCGTCTCCGTCCGCGCCGCGACGAGCAGGCCGTCGAGCTTCGCCGAGGCGCGGGCAGAGGCCCGATCGTGGCGGATCTGCTGCCCAGACGGGTCGGCCACCCGCGGGCCTTCCGCCTTCTGCGCCGTCCCGCAGGCGCCGAGCAATGCGAGCCCGGCGGCCGAAGCGGCGATCGCGATGGCCCGGGGCCGGCTCACTCGGTTCCGGGCTCGGGGTGTGGCTTGGGTGTGGTTTCGTCGTCGGACGCAGGCGCCGGTTCGGCCTGAGACTGCTCGGGGGCCGGCTCGGGCGCTGGTTCTGGAACCGGTTCGGGCGTCGGCTCTGGGGCGGGCTCGGGAGCGGGCGCTGCCTCTGGCTCGGCTTGGGATTCAGCGATCGGCTCGGGCTCGGGCTCGGGTTTCGGCTCGGGCTCGGCTTTGACCTTGGGCTTGCGGGGCGTCTCGATCAGGCGTTCGACGCCGAGGTAGATCTCGCGGCACTCGCCCGCCCTGAGCAGGCGCTCCATCTTCGCGGCGATCTGGGCCGGCTGTTCATCGCCCTCGGCGATCGAAGCCTCGCCCAGCGCGCCCGCGACGCGCGAGTCGACCGGGAAGGCGTGCGCCCCGAGCGTCAGCAGCATCACGCGCGAGGCGATGAAGGGCGTGATCCCGTCGAGCCCGTCGAGGTAGACCCTCGCTTCGCGCTTGGGCATCGAGAGCAGCGTCTCCAGATTCAGGGCGTGCTCGCGGTTGTACACCGCGTTCAGGGCCGCGTTCAGGCGCTCGCACCGCTCTAGGCCCCTCGGGTACTTGGCCCCGATGATCGTCAGCACCTCGTCGGGCAGGCAGATGCGGAGCTCGTTGTAATCGACGAGTTCGGAGCAGAGCTTTTCAACCGCCGCGGGGGCGTGGCGTGCGCCCGCCTCCCACCACATGAACGACTCGACGAGGCGGGCCAGCGGCGCGTCGGTCCCCTTCGGGCAGGCGGGGTCGGGGCACTCTGCGGGCTCTGGGGGCAGCTCGCCGAGCAGCTCGTGCAGGCCCTTGAGGGCCTCGGTCTGTTCGTCGATCTCGCTCAACGCTCGCTGCCCCCGTCGGTGCTCTCGGGCCCGTCTTCGCCCGGTTCCATGTCTTCCTCGTCCCCGTCTTTCTCGTCCTCGGCCTTGATCTCGCCCAGCGCTCTGAAGACGGCCGCCTGGTTCTTCATGCCCCGGTCGACCTTGAACTTCAGCGTAGGCATCCGCGAGAGGGCCACCAGCTCCGCCGCCTCGCGCCGGATGTAGCGCGACGCGGCCTCCAGCCCGTGCATCGTCAGCTTCTCGTGCTCCTCGGGCAGCACGGAGACGAACACCGTCGCCTCGCGGAGGTCTTCAGAGACCGTGACGCGCGTCACCGTCACCAGCCCGCGGACGCGGGGGTCGCTCAGGCCCTTCTGGATCACCTGCTGGATCGCCTCGCGAACCGTCGAGGCCACCTGCTGCACACGCTTGGTCACTGGGAATCCTCCGGCGGGCGCTCGGCCTGGGGCTGCGCGGATTCGGCCGCGCGTCGGAACATCTCCTCGGCGATCGCGTCGTCATCGAGCTCGTCGCGACCGGAGACGCCCATCTCCTCGACCTTGATCAGCTCGCGGCAGGTCTCTCCGAGCTCCGCGTCGGTCATCGAGCGCAGCTTCGTCGAGATGCGGTCCAGCACGCTGCCGACCCGCGCCCCGTCAGAGCCGGTCAGCGACACAGCCATGAGCGCGAGGTTCAGCCTGTCGAGCGCGCCGACCTCGGCGACGGAGACGAGGTGGTCGCGGTGCAGCCTGTCCTTGAGCGAGCGGACCACGCGGCGCTTGTCCTTCAGCGAGGAGGCGTCGTGGATCCATAGCTCGAACTGGAGAACTCCGATGACCAAAGACGGTTCCGTGACGCGTGCGGTCAGAGCGTCCGCTTGACCTTGATCTGCTTGTAGCACTCGATGATGTCGCCTTCCTTGATGTCGTCGTAGCCGTCGATCTTCATGCCGCACTCCATGCCCGCCCGGACTTCCTTGGCGTCGTCCTTGAAGCGCTTGAGCTGGCTGAGCCTGCGGTCGTTCTCGATGACGATGTCGTTGCGGGTGATGCGGACAAACGCGTCGCGTTCGACCGTGCCGTTGGTGACATAGCAGCCCGCGACCGAGCCGACCTTGGAGACCTTGAACACGGCGCGGACCTCGGCGTGGCCCAGGACCTCTTCGCGGAGCTCGGGCTCCAGCAGGCCCTCGGCGGCCTTGCGGATGTCGTCGGTGATGTCGTAGATGACCTTGTAGGTCCTGATCTCCACGCCCTTCTGCTCGGCGAGCTTGCGGGCCTTGGACGACGGGATGACATTGAACCCGACGATGATCGCACGCGACGCCTCGGCGAGGATGACATCGCTCTCGGTGATGCCGCCGACCTGGGCGTGCAGCACGCGCGAGCGCACCTCGTCGGTGGCGACCTTCTCGATCTCGTTCTTGAGCACATCGACCGAGCCCTGCACATCGGCCTTCAGGACGATCAGGATCTCCTTGAGGTCCGTCTCGGCCATCTTGCTGAACAGGCTGTCGAGCGTCACCTTGGGCTGGGTGAGGTCCTGCTCGCGTTCGCGGTGGCGGCGCTGCTCGGCGGCCTCCTGGGCCTTTTTGAGCGTGTCGACCACGAAGAACTTGTCGCCCGCGTCGGGCAGCTCGTCGAGGCCGGAGATCTGCATCGGCGCCGGGGGCGTCGCTTTCTTGAGCTTCTTGCCCCGGTCGTCGGTGATGTCGCGCACGCGCCCGAACGCCCGCCCCGCGACGATGAAGTCGCCGAGCTTGAGCTCGCCGTCCTGGAGAAGGATGTTCGCGACGGGGCCGCGCCCCTGCTCGAACCGGCTCTCGACGACAGTGCCCCGCGCGGGCCCGCCGAAGTCGGCCTTGAGTTCCAGCAGTTCCGCCTGGTACTCCAGGACTTCCAGCAGTTCCTGCACACCCTGACCGGATGTGGCGGAGGTCTTCATGACCTCGGTGTCGCCGCCCCAGTCGGCGGGGTTCAGCCCGTGCTCGGCGAGCTGGCCGAGGATGCGCTGGACATTCGAATCGGTCGCCTCGGGCTTGTCGATTTTGTTGAGCGCGACGACGATGGGCACGCCCGCAGCCTTGGCGTGGTTGATCGACTCGATCGTCTGGGGCATCACGCCGTCGTCGGCCGCGACCACCAGCACCACGATGTCGGTCACATGGGCGCCGCGGGCGCGCATCGAGGTGAACGCCTCGTGGCCCGGGGTGTCGAGGAAGACGACCTCGCGGTCGTTGTCGCCGATCTTCACGGGCACGCGGAAGGCGCTGGTCGCCTGGGTGATGCCGCCCGCCTCGCCCGCGGCGACATTGGCGCTGCGGATCCTGTCCAAGAGCGAGGTCTTGCCGTGGTCGACATGGCCGAGGATCGTGACGACCGGCCCTCGCGGGCGTTCGTCGACGAGCTGGCGCTCCTCGAAGTCCTGCGAGACGACATCCTCGGCGCTCTTGGCCGCCTTGACCACCAGCTCGATGTTGTACTCGAGCATCACCTCTTCGGCCTTCTCGGAATCGAGGATCGCGTTTGGCGTCGCCATCACGCCCTGCATGAACAGGTGCTTGATGATGTCGGCGGCCTTGACGCCGGTCGCGGCCGAGAGGTCCTTGATGGTGAACGGGGCCTGGATCTCGACCTTGCCGCCCTGCTCGGCGGGGGTCTGGGGCCGGTCGTGCTGCATCTGGCGGCGCAGCTGCTGGCGCCGGGCCTTGAGGTAGCCGCCGGACCGCTGGAGCCTGGCCTCGCGTTCTGCAAGGTCCTGCTCGCTCCACGCGCCGCTGCCGCCCTCCTTGCCGCCGGCTCGCCCGCGTCTGCGGTCGGGCACGCCGCCGCCTCCGGGCCCGCGGCGGTTGTTGCGTCCGCCGGCGGCGCCGCCGCCTCCCGCTGCGCCGGGGCCTCTGCGGCCGGGCCCATCGGGCATCATCGGGGGGCCGCCGGGTCCGCCCGGCGGAGCGCGACGGGGACGCGGGGGCGCGACAGGCTCAGGCGCTTCAACGCGGACGACGCGCGGCCCCGAAAGCTTGACCGCCTGCCGCTTCTCGAGCTGCGGGCCGGCGGGGGTCACCTGCGTCGGACGGTTGGGGACATTCTGCGGGGCGGGGACGAACTTCGAATCGTCCTCGCCACGATCGCCGCCGCGTCCCGGCGCCGGCCGCTCGGCCGGGCGGGCCTCGGGCGATTCGTCCTGGCCCGGGGCTCTTGCGGCCGGGGCGGTCGAAGGCCTGGCCTTGGGCGCCTGCACGGGTTCGGGGTCGGGCGTCGACGCCGCAGGGCGAGCGGGCTCATCGGCCGGCGGCTGATGCCGGACAACCGGCTCTGCGCGAGGTTCGTCAGCGGGCGGCTCGTCGGGGGCGGGCTGGGCCTGCTCTGGCGTCTCTGCGCCGGTGTCTGTCCCGGTTCTGGCGGGCGCGTCCGCGGGCGGTGCGTCGATGCGTTTGGCGGCCTTCGCCTTGCTCTTGGCGCGCACCTTCTTTAGATCGACCTTCGTGGCCGTTTCGACCGCGGTCCCGCCGCCCTCGCCGAACCAGTCTCGGATCGTGGCCTCAAGCCCGACCGAGACGGTCGACATGTGGTTCTTGATGACATCGGCTGGGATGCCCTCGGCGTGGCACTTCTCCACAATCGCCTTGCTCTGGACACTCAGTTCCTTCGCCAGCTCGAAAACGCGTTTGGCCAAGCTTCGCTCCGCTCCGTGAAACAGTGGGCCGCAGGCCCTGCAAAACAATCAGACTTCGTTCACCCACGCTCCCCGGGCCGTCGCCGGCCGGGGGCGGGGTGTTCACTCGTTCGTGGTGCGCCCGCCCAAAATGTCGGCGGCACGCTGGTCGGTATCTTCATCCGGCTCGGGGGCCTCCGAACCGTCCTGGTCCGATGGGCCCTCTTCCGCCGGGGTCTTGTCAGAAGGCTGGGGAGAGACAGAGCCCGCCCCGAGGATCGCCGCAGCGGCGGTGTCGGCGTCGACCTCGCCGCCCTCGCCCGAGAGCATGCGTCTGGCGGCCTCTTCCTCTTCCTTGCGCTTCCGGTCGGACTCTTCCTTTGCCTTTTCCTGCTCGACGGCGACGACCTTGGCCCGCTCGGAGGCGGCCTCGACCATCTTCGTCGCCATTTCCTCGCTGAGCTCGAACTGCTCCATGAGCACCTCGGCGCCGACCTCTTCGATGTCGAACACGCTCACCATGCCCAGGGCGGCCAGCCGGTCGATCAGGTCTTCCTGCGTGCCCTCGATCGAGAGCAGCGTCTCGGACATGGTCTCCAGGCCCTTGGTGAATTCCTCGGGCGTCAGGATGTCGATGTCCCACCCCGTCAGACGGGCCGCCAAGCGGACATTCTGCCCGCGCTTGCCGATCGCCAGCGAGAGCTGGTCGTCGCGGACGACGACCGTCGCACGCCCCAGCTCGAAGCAGAGGCTGATCTCGTTGACCTCCGCTGGCTTCAGCGAGTTCTGGATCAGGATCTGGCTCGACTCGTTCCAGCGGACGATGTCGATCTTCTCGCCGTTGAGCTCGTCGACGATGTTCTTGATGCGGCTGCCCCGCACACCCACGCAGGCGCCGACCGCGTCGACCTTCGAGTCGATCGAACTGACGGCGATCTTGGTGCGGTAGCCCGCCTCGCGGGCCATCGCCTTGACCTCGATGATCCGCTCGGCCACCTCGGGCACCTCGACCTCGAACAGGCGCTTGATCAGGTCGGGGTGGGCCCGGCTGATGACGATCTTGACCTGGTTGCCCGCGTCGCGGCAGTCCAGGATCAGGCAGCGCACGCGCTCGCCCGGGGCGAACTGCTCGCCGGGGATCTGCTCAGACCGGGGCATGAACGCCTCGGCCCGCGTGTCCAGCGAGACGACCAGCGCCCCGCCCTCGTACCGCTGGGCGGTACCGGTGACGATCTCGCCGACCCTCTTGGAGTACTCGTCGAGGATCGAGCTCCGCTCGTCGTCGCGGAACTTCTGGATCATCACCTGCTTGAAGGTCTGGGCCGCGATGCGTCCGAAGTCCTGGGGCGACATCTCAAGGGGCTCGCCGTGCCGGGTCAGGTTGATCTGCCCCGACAGCGGGTCGACGGTGCACTGGAACTCCTCGGCGTCGAGCGTGTTGAAATACTTCCGCGCGGCCGAGACCATCGCGGTCTCAAGGTCGCGCAGCAACAGCGCTTTGTCGATGTTCCGATCGCGGGCGATCGAGTCGAGGATCCGCATCATTTCCTGGGTGTTCATTGCCGACTGCTCCGACGCTGGGTTGTCTGGATGTCTGGTTGCCCTGTTGTGCCGTTCTGTCCCGCTGCCGCCCCGCGGCCGGGTGTGCTCGCCGATTGTCTCAAACCCCGACCCGAGGGCCGGGAGGCCCGGAACGCAAAACGACACAAGCCACGAACGCTTGTCTCGCTCGCGGCTCGCCGACGCCAGAACCGGAAAGGACAAAGCCTTTCCGGCCCAACGGGATGGTCGCTTCGGGCTACCGCATCATGCGGCCCTCCGCGACACAACCCGGCCCGCACCCTCGGTAAAGAGGGAATCCACCACAGGGCTGGCGGGGCGGTTACCTGACATCGACGAGCACCGTGCGCATCGAAAACCAAACCTTTCTCACGCGGCGTCCGAGCCGCGATCACCGAACAGTAGCGTTCCGGGCGTTGCGGGGTCAACCCATAGAGCCATCACAGAGGAAGGATCTGTCGGGTGCGGGCCGTCCCCGGGGCCGCCGCAGAGAGGGGTCAGGGCCGGTCGTCGGGCCCGATCGGGCGGAGGATCTGCACCGCCCGGTTGCCCCGGTGGCGGCCGATCCTGGCGAGGTACTTGTTCTCGCCCTCGACGGTGACGACCGCGGGCTGGCCCAGCTCCTTGTCGGTCAGGATCAGGTCGCCCACAGACATCTGGGCGAGGTCTTCCAGCGTGATCGTGGTCCGCGCCAGCACGCTGGCGACCGAGACGGTCGCCCGGCCGAGCTGCTTGGAGATCGCCCCGCGGGTCTGGTCGGTCTGGTTGCACCTGGCCGCGTTGAACCACGACTGGGCGCTCAGATCCTCCATGACCGGCTCGATGACATTGTACGGGATGCACAGGTTCATCGTGCCGGCGCGGTTGGTCAGCTTGATCTCGAACCCGACCACGATCACCACCTCGTTGGGGGGGACGATCTGGACGAGCTGCGGGTTGCTCTCGGTGTTGGTGATCGAGAACTGGAGCTTCTTGATCCCCTCCCAGGCCTCGGAAAGGGCGGTCAGGCCTCGGCTGGTGACATTGCTGATCAGCCGCGTCTCGATGAGCGTCATCGGGCGCTGGGGAATGAACAGGTCCTGGCTGGTGCCCCCCAGCAGGCGGTCGATGATCGGGTAGATGATCAGGGGGCTGATCTCCAGGCAGATCTGGCCGGTCAGCCCGTCGGACTCGATGAGGTTGAAACTGGTGGGGTTCGGAAGGCCCGAGATGAACTCGGAGTAGGTCATTTGCTCGCAATTGGCGACTTTGACCTCGACAATCGTGCGGAGGAACCCCGAGAGCGACGCGCCGAAATTGCGGGCGAAGGCTTCGTGCAGTGTCTGGAGCGCCCGCATCTGGTCTTTGGAGACCCGTTCGGGGCGCTTGAAGTCGTAGACGCGGACCTCGACCTCGCCGGGGGGGCGGCGGTTTCGCCCGAAGATCATCTCGTCCCGGGCGATTTCCTCGACCTGGCCCTGATCGACCGCCGCGAGCAGCTGATCGATGTCGGATTGGTCTAGAACATCTGCCATCGGAGCCGGGATCCTCCCGAATTGGGGCGCGGGGGCGTCTTGCCGCGGCGCGCAACAGCCCGGTATCGGACGCATGCCCGGCGGGGCTTGAAGCAACGCGGGGGTGCGATGGCGGGAACAATCGGGATGCCGGACCTGCTTGAAGGGGCAGCATGAAGACGACCACCTCCCGCCGATTCCTCCCGGCCCTGCTCGGGCTGCTGCTCGCCATCCTGCTGCCCGCGGCCCAGAGCCCGGCCCAGCCCGGCGGATTTGGCGCCCCCGACGGGGCGGTGACCGTCAGCGCGATCCCCGAGCGGGATGTGGTGTCGCCGGGATCGGGGATCTTCGTCGCGGTGGTGCTCGACTTCGCCGAGACCTACCACGCCTGGCCCAACGACCCGAAGTTGCCCCCTGAGTTCGAAGACTTGGTGGCCATCCCGACCACCCTCGAAGTGGGCGAGATCCGGGCCGAAGGCGGGGGTGAGAACGGGGTCGAGGGTGTGCTCGTCGGCGAGACGATCTGGCCCGAGGCGAGGGTCTACACCACCGCGGCCCTGGGCATCGAGGCGGAGCTGGGCGTTTTCAAGGATCGCACGGTCGTTCTGGTGCCGCTCTACTTCACCGATCGGGCGGCCGAGGGCGTGGTCGAGATCCCGTTCTCGGTCCGTTATCAGCCTTGCGACGACGATGTCTGCTACCCACCGACCACCGTCGAGAAGACCGTCACGATCAGGATCGTCGGCGAGGAGGAGGCCCTCGCGGCCGAGGCGAACGACCCCGAGCTTTTCCGGGGCGCTGACTACTCGGTCTTTGCGAAGATGGCGGCAGGGGAGGGCTTGGCCCGGACCGGCACCGACGCGGCCGAGCAGACGCCCGAGTTGGCGCCACCGCCCATCCGGTTCCTGGGCATGGAGTTCGAGGCCCGCACCGGGATCATGTTGACGCTGCTGCTGGCGGTCCTGGGGTTCATCGGCGGGTTCGTGCTGAACCTGACGCCCTGCGTCTTGCCGGTCATCCCCATCAAGATCATGACCATCAGCAGCCACGCGGCGACGCCGGGCAAGTCGCTGGTGCTCGGGCTGGCGATGGCGGTCGGGATCGTGGCGTTCTGGGTGGCGCTCAGCCTGCCGGTGGTGCTGCTGGCGCAGTTTGCCGACCCGAGCCGGCTCTTTGGGATCTGGTGGGTCACCGCCGGGATCGGGCTGGTGATTCTGTTGATGGGCGCGGGGCTGTTGGGGCTGTTTCAGATCACGCTGCCGCAGAGTGTGTACATGGTGAACCCCAAGGCGGACAACCTTTGGGGGTCGTTCCTCTTCGGCGTGATGACTGGCGTGCTGGGTCTGCCCTGCTTCGGGTTCGTGGTGGGGGGGCTGCTGCCTGCGGCGGCGGTCGCGACGCCGGATGTCGTGATCACAATTTTCGCCTCGCTGGGCGTGGGGATGGCGTTTCCGTATGTGGTGCTTTCGGCGAGGCCGGGGTGGGTGAACAAGGTGCCCAAGGGCGGGCCAGCGGGTGAGTTGGTCAAGCAGGTGATGGGTCTGTTGCTGAT
>REET01000057.1 GCA_007694925.1 Phycisphaerales bacterium
GAGGATCTCGGGGCTTGAGGCGACGAGGACGGCGCCGGAGGTCTGCATGTAGACCATGTAGGGGCTGGGGTTGACCGAGCGCAGGGCGCGGTAGACATCGAAGGGGTCGGCGGGGGAGGGTTGCTCGAAGCGCTGGCCGAGGACGACCTGGAAGATGTCGCCGGCGCGGATGTATTCGAGGGCCTTGTCGACCATCGCGCGGTGCTGGGCGCGGGTGATGTTTGACTTGAGGTCGCGCTTGGGGCCGGGGCGGTCGATGCGGCCGAGGGGGAGGGGTTTGCTGTGGCGGTGGAGGAGGGAGACGGTTTGTTCGAGTTCGGTGATCGCGGCGTCGTAGGCCGCGGCGGGGTCGGCGTTCTTGTTTGTGGTGGGTTCGTCGAGCGTGACGAGGCGGACGACATGGACGGCGGACTCGGCGTGGTCGAAGACGACGATGGTGTCGTAGAAGCCGAACTCGAGGTCGGGGAGGTTGCGGTCGTCGGGCGGGGCGTCTTTGAAGGGGAGGCGGGTCGGTTCGGTGTAGCGGACGGAGTCGTATGCGGCGTAGCCGAACCAGCCGCCGAGGACGCAGTGGGGGAGGGCGGCGCCCTTAGTCGGTCGGATGAGAGTTCGGGCGCGGGTGGCCTCGCTGAGGACGCCCATGGGGTCGGGGCAGTCGCGTGTGGAGCGCTCGCCGGTGGTGTGGTCGATGTCGGTGAGCTGGTTTGCCTTGGCGATGATGCGGCGGGAGGGGCGGGCGCCCATGATGGAGTAGCGGCCGACGCGGTCGCCGCCTTCGACGGATTCGAAGAGGAAGGAGGGGGTGCGGCGCTCGTCGGGGGCGACGAGGCGGCGGTAGGCGAGGACGGGGGTGAGCTGATCGGCGAGGAGGCGGACGGAGATCGGCAGGACGGGGATCGCCCCTGCGGCCTTCTGGAGGGCGGTTTGGGCCTCGCGGGTGAATTCTTCGCGTGTCAGGCTCGGCATTGGGAGCGAGTGTAGAGGGATGGGGCTGGGGTGGGGCGCAGGGCGCGGGGTACTGGGCGCAGGGGCGGCTTCGGCCTGTGGCCGAGGCTTGGGGTTAGGATGTCGGAGCACGAGAGCAAGCCGCGGCCGGAGGCCGCTGCCTCCCCAGCGCCCCGCTCCCTGCACCCCGCGCCCTCTTCCTTTCGGCGTCTTCGCAGCCGACGGCGTCGGTAAGAACCGGATCGTGCGATTGCCCTGGGGGCGCCGTCGGTTACCCTGCGCGTATGCGAACAAGGCTCAGAAGCGGGTGGATCGGCTGGTGTGCGGGCGTTCTGGCGTTGGCGGTTTCGCCCGGCGCGGGGGCGCAGCCGATCGAGGGGGTGAACCTCGACGAGCTGCCCGAGCCGGTGCGGCTGGGCGTGCGCGTGGAGATGCACCGGCGATCGGTCGGGGTGATCGATGCGCTGGTGATCGTGCCCGACGGGATCAGCTATCTGCACGCGATCGGGGCGTGGACGCCCGAGCGTCGGTTCCCGGTGCTGATCGACGACGGGACGGCGCAGGCGGCCGAGGACATCGCGCGATTCTCGCGCGGGTTCAAGCCTTCGGAGGTGGTCCGGTGGTCGCACCCGGCGGTGATGCCGGGTGACGGGGCCGAGCGTCGGCGGCTGATCGAGCAGACGAAGCGTCGGATCTGGGGGCTGCCCGAGGACGAGCCTGCGGCGAAGTCGTGGAAGACCGACCCGAGGCTCGCGCCGGGCGTGGTGGTGATGAACGAGGAGGACCCTGCGTGGACGGCGGGGTTTGCGCTGGCGGTGGGGCGGGCGCAGCCGATCGTGTGGTCGGAGCGTCTGGGGCACATCGGTGAGGAGATGTCGCTGCGCGACGCGGAGCGGTTTGCGCGGTTTGTTGAAGAGGCGTGCGAGGCGACGGGGCTTTCATGGCGCAAGACGGGCGACAAGCTCGACGGCGTGACGATCGCGATGCGGGCGCCGGTGCGGCTGAACAACGGGCAGCGGATCGTGGCGCTGACGGACTTTGTCGGTCGGCACGGGGATGACCCGCAGGGCGAGCAGCGGTGGGGATGGGCTGGGCACATCTTCGGGAACGAGGCCCGCGCGGCGTACATGGCGATGAGCGCGCTGTTTTACAGGCCCGAGGAGGCGTGGCTGTTCAACGGGTACCAGACAACCGGCAGCCCGTGGACGGATTACAACCTCGCGCCGGCGCGCGAGCATCTGGAGGGTATGGGTCTGCGGGTGGCCGACCAGGGCAGGGCGGGGTCGCACCGGGCGTGGCAGCTCGCATCGCAGCGTGTGCTGCGGGCGGGGCTGGTGATGGTGAACTCGCGCGGGATGCGCGACCACTTCGACCTGAACACGGGCACGGCCAGGCCCGGGGACATCCCGGTGCTGGATGTGCCGACGGCGGTGTACTTCATCCACTCGTGGTCTGCGGTGCATCCGGGCACGCGGGGGACGGTTGCGGGGCGGTGGCTGGAGCGGGGAGCGTTCTGCTATTTCGGATCGACGGACGAGCCGTTCTTGCAGTCGTTTCTGCCCGGTCCTGCGGTGGCGCAGCGGATGCGTGTGCTGCTGCCATGGGGCGCGGCGACGCGGATCGATCGGGCGCCGGTTTGGAAGCTGACGGTGATCGGCGATCCGCTGTGGGTGGTGGGTCAGCCCCAGCAGCGGGTGCGCGGGGATGTGCCGTTGGAGGATGCGGTGGAGCTGCGGGCGAAGATGGCGTCGGCGGCGCGGGAGGGGCGGCTTGAGGAGGCGGTGCGTCTGCTGTCGCTGATGGGTCGCGACGGGGATATCGCGTCGCTGGTCGCTTCGGCGCTGCGCGACAACCCGGAGAAGGTGACGCCCGGGCTGGCTCGCGCCGCGTTGATGCCGGTGTTCAGAGCGGGGCGGGGGCAGGATTTCATCGAGCTGTACCGCAGACTCGGCCCCGACGAGGCGAACGACCCGGCGAGGCGGGATGCGCTCTGGCATGTTGCGCGGCCGATGCTGGAGGGGTCCGAGCCGGAGCGGGTGATCAACCTCGTGCTCGACCATGTGCGTGATGACGAGACGGGGACGGACGCCGCGGCGATCGCGCGGGCGATGGGGCGCGCGGGGGGCACGGGCGCGGCGATCGCGTACCTCGATCGCATCGAGCCGCGGAATGATCGCGACCGGCGCGCGATCGAGGCTGCCAGGCAGAGGCTGCGGGGGCAGCCGTAGGCCTGCGAAAAGGATGATCGGTGTGGATTGCGCTCGACGCTGGCGGTCAGTCGCCGACGCGGTCGCCTGCGCGTTCGACATTGCGCTCGGTGCGGTCGGCGGTGCGGTCGACGCGTTCTGCGGTGGTGTTGGCGCGGTCGACGCTGTCCATGGTCTTGTCGAACGACTCGCAACCCTGCATGACGGCGGCGAGGGCGGCGCCGAGTGCGAGCGTGGAAACAACCTTGGTCTGCCTGCGCATGGTGAACACTCCTTGGGTCATGGTCCGATGATCGTGACGGGGCCCGAGCCGCTGCGGACCCCCGGGGCTTGCAGTCTACGAACCGATGAGGGATCGTGCCAACAGCGTCGTGATGGCTGGCGGGGATTCGTCGGCTGGGCGATGGCTGTGACGGCTGTTGCGGTTGTGGCGGCGCGGGTGTTACAGGCGAGGGCGGATTGGGCGGCTGCCGCCTGTTGAGACGAGCCAGATGCCTGTGAGGACGAGCACGCCGCCGGGGATCGTCCATGCGGAGGGGATCTCTTTGAGGATGATCGCGGCGGCGATCCCCGATGCGAGGGGGACGAGCAGGTTGAGCATCGCGGTGACGAGGCTTGAGAGGCGCGAGCTGACGATGGAGTATGCGAGCGTCGGCAGAGCCGTGCTGAAAGCGCCGAGGCCGATGAGGAGCATCCAGCCCCGCGCGTCGAACGCGGCGGCGGCGAGGCCATCGCCGAGGACGACCAGCCAGAGCAGGACGGGCAGGCCGAAGGCGCAGGTGACGGTTGCGGCGACGGGGGCTGGGACGGCGCGGGCGGAGTCTCGGGTCCGCGAGCGCGAGTAGACGAAGCCGGCGGAGCAGAGAGCGGCGCCCGTGGCGAGTGCTGCGCCGGCGAACGCGTTGCCGGGCCAGTCGCTGCCGTTGGCGAGGCGTGGGAGGATGCACATGGCGACGCCGACGAGTGCGGAGGCGACGCCGCAGAGCTCGCGGCGTGACGGTCGGTGCTCGAAGTACGAGCGGAGGATGAGCACCCAGACGGGCGAGGTGCTGATGATGAGCGCGCCGATCGCGACGGGGAGGTGGCGGTAGGTCATCACGGCGAGGGCGAAGTAGCCGAACATGAAGGCGCTGATGCCGAGGCTGGCGGGGTGGCGCAGGGCGTTGAAGAGTGCGGTGCGCCAGCGGCGCACCAGCAGCACGGCGGGCGCGAGGACGGCGAAGGCGATCGAGACCCGCCAGGCGAGGATCTCCGCGTCGGGCAGCCCGCCGACGAGTCGGATAAAGACGCCGGGCATCGACCATGTGACGATCAGCAGGACGGCGCTGGGGGGGCCGAGGCGGTCGGGCTTTCGGGGTTCTGGATGGCCGGGGGCGGGCATTGAGGCGGATTGTTGGCTCCGAGCCGCGCCGATCTCCTCGACATCGATCACCGCCTCGACATTCA
>REET01000167.1 GCA_007694925.1 Phycisphaerales bacterium
GCCGGCTTTGTCGGTGCGGCAGTAGCGGGCGGGCACGAGCACGAAGAGCGTCCTGCCGTTGGGAAGCTTCGCGGTAAACGGAAAGTCGTCGGCTGTGTCTCGCTTTGATTGCATGCGCCTCGCCAGCATTGCTGGTCGCCCTCAATCCTCCTCGATCCGCCAGTTCGCCAAGAGCGCCGGCCCCCGCACCTCGCAGCCCAGCTCGCGCAGCCAGCCCGCCAGCACGGGGTTGCAGTTGCCCCAGAAGGTGTAGCTTTTCTCGTCGTGGACGAAGTGCATCGCCTGGCGGGGGTTGTAGGTCTCGGTCTCGATCGCGCTGTCGAAGCGGCTGTCGAGGCGGTCACGCAGCGCGTGAGCTTCGGCGGCGCCGACCGTCAGCGTGTAGATCGTGTCGAAGATGTACGAGCGGCTGAGGGTCTGTTCGTCGATCGTGCCGGAGTGCTCGCGCCTGGCCAGCGTGCCGCGGCTGGGCAAGACCATCGCTCGCACGGAGCTCAGCGGTCCGGTGCGGTTCTCGGCGAACCACGCCCACTCGCCGTAGTGGTACTCGACATAGGTCCGCGGCTCCTCGCGGGGCAGCACGATTCCGGTGTGACGCCCGTAGTCGATCAGGTACACGCTGACGGGGTCCTGCGGGTCGTGGGGCGGGCGGATCGTCGCGCCGCAGCCGCTCACAAGGAACGGGGTCGGCAGGGCGATGACGATCAACACCAGAAGCGTGATGCGCACGCGCATGGACCGGAAAGAGAAGCGTTTTCTCGGGGTTGTTTGCGAGCTGTTCATTGCGGTTGATTCCCCATTGACGAACACGCCTTAGAAAACAGCAGCGTGTGCGGGGATTTCGGCTGGCTTCCCCAGTCGCGTGCCATTAGGATCGCAAATGACGCCGGCGTCGCACGATTCAATGTCTCAAACGCCATGATGAATGGTACGGAGGTCCACGATGTCACGCGTAACTTTTTTCATTGCCGTCCCGGCGCTCGCCATCCCCGTGCTGCTTTCGGGGTGCGCCGCCGATCGGGCGGGCAACCCCGGCCACGAACCACGCACGGCGTACGGGCCGGATGAGCACATCCTGATCGCCGCGGAGGATGTCGAGTGGCGCTCCGGCCCTGCGTCGCTTCCCGATGGCGCGCAGTACGCCGTGCTGGAAGGCGATCCGGGCGAGGACGGCATGTTCGTGATGCGCCTGAAGCTGCCCGACGGCTACATCATCCCCCCGCACACGCACCCGAATGTCGAGCGTGTGACGGTGGTTTCCGGCGTGTTCCACCTCGGGCACGGCGCACGGGTCTCGAGGGAGCACGCGTCGCGTCTGCCCGAGGGGAGCTTCACCTCGATGCCGCCGGGCATGCGCCATTTCGCGTTCACCGAGGGTGAGACGGTGGTGCAGCTGACGAGCATCGGCCCGTGGGAGATCAACTACCTCAATCCGGCGGACGATCCGAGACGGTGACGGGTGGTGAGGCGGGCGGCGGCGGGGGCCGGTCTCAGCCGTCGTTCCTGCGCCCGGTGTGTTCGGTGGCGCGGCGCATCTGGGGCCTGGCCCTCACGAGCTTGTGCAGTTCGACGAGCACGAGCACCGAGGGCGCGCCGATGATGATCCACATCCATGTGTCGCCCCGCAAGGGCTGCAGGCCGAGCAGGGCCTGCGTCGGCGGGAAGTACATCGCCCCCAGGTGCACCGCCAGTGAGAGGCTTGTGCCGATGAAGAGCACGGGGTTGGAGAAGAGGTTCTTCTGGAAGATCGAGAGCGTGTCGGAGCGGCATGCGCCGACATGCAGCATCTTGAAGATGACCATGGCGGTGAGTGTGGCGCCCTGGGCGTAGGCGAGGTCGGAGCCGCGCTGGAGCTCGGTGGTGAACATCGCCAAGGCGACACCCGCGAGCAGCAGGCCGACGAGGATCGTCCGCTCGACGAGCAGGGGCGACATCAGCCCCTCGTCGGGGTCGCGGGGCGGGAGTTTGTACTGCCACTTCTCGCCCGGCTCGAAGGCCAGAGCGACATCCTGGATCCCGTTGGTGACGACATTGAGCCAGAGGATCTGCGCCGGGAGCAGCAGCAGGGGGAGCACGCCGGGTTCGAGGTAGTCGGCGTAGACGCCGAACGCCGCGAGCATGAACGCGCCCATGATCGCCGTCACCACGCCCACGCTGGTTGACAGCAGGAAGTCCGTCGCCTTGCGGATGTTGCTGAAGGCGGTGCGTCCCTCCTCGACGGCGGCGTAGATCGTCGCGAAGTTGTCGTCGGCGAGCACCATCTCGCTGGCCTCTTTGGCGACATCGGTGCCGGTGATGCCCATGGCGCAGCCGATGTGGGCGCTTTTGAGGGCCGGGGCGTCGTTGACGCCGTCGCCGGTCACCGCGACGACCTCGCCCCGATCGCGCAGGCGGTTGACGATCCGGAGCTTCTGCTCGGGATTCATGCGTGCGAACACGACCACGCCCTCGTCGAGCGCGTTATCGAGGTCGCCGTCGCTCATGTCGAGCAGCTGTGCGCCGGTGACGGCGCGGGGCTTGTCGCTCTGCTTCTTGGTGGCGGTGTGGCCGGGGCCGGAACTCAGGCCGATCTTCTCGGCGATCGCCGCGGCGGTCGAGGCGTGGTCGCCGGTGCACATCAAGACGCGGATGCCTGCGCCGTGACAGTCGCGGATCGCGCCGATGACCTCTTCCCGAGGCGGGTCGAGCATCCCGGCGAGGCCGACGAAGGTGAGGCGTTCGGGCTCGCCCTCGCGCGTCGCGTGGATCGAAGCGTCGTCCGTGCCCGCCGCGAGCGCCAGGACGCGCAGCCCCTCGCCCGCCAGCTCCGACGCGGCGTCGAGCACCTTGTCTCGGTCGAGCGGCTCGTCCTCGCCCGGCCCGATGCGCATCGTGTCGCACATCTCCAGCACACGCTCGGGCGCGCCCTTAACCAGCGCGACCGAACGGTCACCCTCGCGCAGCGCGACGACCGTCGCCGAGAACCGGCGATCGGACTCGAAGGGGATCTCCGCGTCCGTCCGCCACATCGCCTTGGCGGCCTGCTGGTCGATGCCGGCGCGCGCCCCGAGCACGAGCAATGCGACCTCGGTCGGATCGCCGTGGCTCGATGCCTCGTCGCCCGGTCCCTTGCGCTTCAGCTCGGCTTCGTTGTTGAGCACGCCCGCGAGCACGGCCAGGCAGAGCGGGTCCTGCGGGTCCTTGAGGTTGCTCTGGTCGAACGAGATCGCGTCGCCGGCCCGCCCCCCGCCTTCGTCGAGCCCGTGGATCTCGCCCGCGACCTGCGAGGCCGAAGCGCTGACTTCGAAGTGCTTCCCGCCCGACCAGACCCGCTGCACCGTCATGCGGTTCTCGGTCAGCGTGCCCGTCTTGTCGGACATGATCACCGTGCAGCTGCCCAGCGTCTCGACCGCCGGCAGGCGACGGATGATCGCGTTCCGCTTGGCCATCCGGCGCACGCAGACCGCCAGCGCCACGGTCATCACGATCGGCAGGCCCTCGGGGATCGCCGCGACAGCGACCGCGACGGCGGTGAGAAACATGTCGCTCGCCGGCACGCCCTGGCTCAGCCCGACGCCGAACGCGACGGCGCACACCAGCACGATCGCGATGCTCACGCGGTTGCCGAACTTGTGCATCCGGGCCTGCAGCGGGGTCTGGGCCCGCTCGGTCGTCCGCATCTCGCCCGCGATCAGCCCGATCTGCGTCTTCGCCCCGGTCGCGACCACCAGCGCCCGCGACCGGCCCGACGCGACGGCCGTGCCCATGTACGCCATGTTCTTGCGGTCGCCCAGCGGCGTGTCATCGCCCCCTTCGACGACCGCCGGCGACTTCTCGACCGTCTCAGACTCACCGGTGAGGATCGAATCGTCCGTGCGCAGCTGCGACGCCTCGATGATGCGCACATCCGCAGGGATCAGGTCGCCAGACTCCAGCAAAACGATGTCGCCCGGCACGAGCTTCTTCGATTCAAGCTCGACGCGCCCGCCCCCCCGGATCGCCGTCGCCTTGGGCGAGACCATCTTGAGCAACGCCTGCATCGCGTTCTCGGCCCGGTACTCCTGGAAGAACCCGATCGTCGCGTTCAGCCCCAGCACGAAGGCGATCACGATCGCGTCGGCGTACTCGCCGATCACCAGCGTCACCACCATCGCCACCAGCAGCACATAGATCAGCGGGCTGGTGAACTGGTGCAGCAGGATCTTCCAGCGGCTCGTCCCGCCCCCGCTCTGGATGGTGTTGAGGCCGTGGCGCTCGAGGCGTTCGGCGGCTTCCTCCTCGCTCAGGCCGTCGGGCCCGGCCTCGAGGGCTTCGAGCACCGCGTCGGTCTCCATCGTGTGCCACTGCCGCTCTGAACCCTGTTGTGCCATGGGGTGTTTTGTAGGTCGGGCGGGTGACTCGGGCCCGGATCGGGGTCCGATCGGCGTCGGGGCGGCGGCAGACGAACAATCGCACGATGGCCCCCGATCCGTTTCAAGTCCCTTCCTCGGCTCAAGGCACCCCCGGCATCACGGTCTGCGGCGACCGATCCGTCCGCATCTCATTCGCCCGCGACCCGGGCGCCGGCGCGATCGAATCGCTCCGCAGGGCCTTGGCCTTACCGCCCATCCCCGGCGTGGCGGACATCATCTGCGCGATGAAGACCGTCTCGGTCGTCTTCGACCCCTTGGAGGCGGACCCGTCCAAGGTGCTCGCCGAGGTCCGGCGGCGACTGGACGGGGCGGGCGGGTCGACGATCGAAGATCATCCGCGGCGTGAGGTCGTGCTGCCCGTCTGCTACGAGCCGCCTTTCGCCCCGGACCTGGCATCGATCGCAGAGCGTGCGGGCCTCGGCCAGAGCCGCCTGATCGATCTGCACGCCGGCGTGGGCTACACCGCCCGCTTTCTCGGGTTCTCCCCGGGCTTTGCATACCTGGAAGGGCTGCCCGAGGCGCTGCACACGCCGCGGCTTGAGTCCCCCCGCACCCGGATCGAGCCGGGCAGCGTCGCGGTCGCGGGGTGTTTTTCGGGGGTGTACCCGCAGGCGACGCCGGGCGGGTGGCGGGTGATCGGGCGCACGCCGCTGAGGCTGTTCGATCCCGCGTGCGATCCGCCCTCGCTGATCGGGCCGGGCGACCTTGTTCGATTCAGGCCGATCGACGGGGCGGAGTTTGCGAGGCTGATCGCCGAGCAAGGCGCGGGCGAAGGGGGCCTCCAATGAGCGGTCAACTGCGCATCATCCGCCCCGGGCCCTGCTCTCTGGTCCAGGATCTGGGCAGGCCGGGGTCGGCCCATCTCGGCGTCGCCCGCAGCGGCGCCGCCGACACGCTCTCGCTGCGCGCCGGCAACAGGCTCGTCGGCAACGAAGACAACGCCGCAGCGATCGAGATGACCCTCGCCGGCCTGCACGCCTCGTTCGACACAGACTCGACGGTCTGCCTGTCCGGGGCTGGGGGCGACGCGCTGTTGCTCGACGCGCACGCCAAGGCGATGCGAAGAGTGAAGCTCCTCGAGCCGACGCGGATCGGCGCGGGCGAGAGCCTGCGGATCGGCCCGCTCAAAGGGGGCGCGAGGGGGTATCTCTGCATCGCCGGGGGCGTGTGCACAGCGACGGAGCTCGGGAGTCGCTCGACCCACGCGGCCTCCGGGATCGGGGGCCTCGGCGGGCGAGCGCTCGATGCGGGTGACTGTTTGCCCATCGGAACCGATGCCGCACGCCCCGCCCGAAGGATCGCCCCGCAGGCCCGCGAACGCCTACTCGCCATGCCGCTCTGCAGAGAGCTGCGCATCACGCCCGGGCCCCACGCAGAGCTGTTCGATCAACACGCGATGCAAACGCTCGTTTCGGCGGCGTTCAGGGTCTCCAGGGCGGCCGATCGCGTCGGCGTGCGGCTGGAACAGACGAAGATCCCGACGCTCGATCCCGGCGCCATCGACTCAGAGCCCATGCTCTGCGGCGCGATCCAGGTCACGCCCGACGGCACGCCCATCATCCTCATGCCCGACGGCCCGACCACCGGGGGCTACCCCGTCATCGGCGTCGTGATCGGCGCAGACCTGCCCGCCCTCGGGCAGCTCCGCCCGGGCGATGAGATCCGATTCAGTCCTGTCGATCTCGAAACTGCGCTGGAGGCGCTGCGCTCACAGCTGCAAGAGCTCGACACGCTCTGCCCGCCAGACGGGCCCGATCGGCCATGACGCAAGACAACAACATCTCGGTCGACCTCGCCTGCGACGCGGGCGAAGCGTCGACGCCCGAAGGTGTCACGGTCGAGCGGGCGATCATGGAGCGGGTGACCTCCGTGCACATCGCCTGCGGCGGGCACGCGGGCGACATCGCGACCATCCGGCGCACGATCGAGTCGGCCCTCTCGCTCGGGCTCGCGATCGGCGCGCATCCCTCGTACCCGGATCGGGAGGGCTTTGGGCGTAGATCGGTAAGAATTTCGATCGATGAGCTCCGTGCCTCGCTTCAAGACCAGGTCGCGTTGCTGGCGGAGCTCGCGGGGGAGGCGGGTGCCGAACTCGTGCACCTCAAGCCGCACGGCGCGCTCTACCACGACGCGTCACTTCGTCCGGAGGTCGCCGATGCGATCGCCGAGGTCGCTTCGGCAGCGGGGCTGCTGCTCGTCGGGGCCGCGGGTTCGCGTGCGCTTGAGCTGTGGCGCGACGCCGGGCTGCGTGTTGCGCCCGAGGGGTTCGCCGACCGTCGCTACCTCGCCGACGGGTCGCTCCGCTCCCGGGCCGAGCCCGACGCGATGATCGCAGACCCGCTCGCCGCCGCCGATCAGGCGCTCAAGCTCGCTCTCGGCGAGCCGATCGAGCTTCGAGATGGCGTGCTCCGCCTGGATGTGCGCACAATCTGTGTGCACGCCGACACGCCCGGGGCGGCGGGGCTGGTCGGGAGCGTCGCCGATCGCCTGATGCAGAGCGGCTTCCGGCTGCTCCCCCCGGGCCGATGACGAAAGACCCGCCGGCGCCGCAACGCAAGGTACACTGAACGATCATGGCGTACACCTCATCGCTGAAGTACGAGCCCGAACGCATCCACGCCGCCGCGATCTACTGCTCCGATGGTCGTGTCGGCGCGCACTTCGACGACTTCCTCACCCACGGGCTGCAGCTGCCGAGGTACGACCGCGTCGCGTTGCCCGGGGGGCCGGCCTCGCTGGCCGAGCACGCCGAGTCGCACATCGAGGTCCGCTGCGTCGTCGAGGAACTCCGGTTCCTCGTCGAGGCGCACGAGCTCCAGCGCGTCGTGTTGATCGCCCACCAGGATTGCGCCTTCTACAGCGCGAGGCTGCACCTCGGCGAGGCGGAGTTGGAGCGCCAGCAGCGGGCGGACCTGCACAAAGCGGCCGAACGGGTCCGCGAAATCACCGGCATCTCCGAGGTCGAGGCGTACTTCGCCCGAATCGACGGCGAGCCCAGACGGATCGTTTTCGATCCGGTCTCTTTCGAGCGTTGAAGCAGGGCCCCCCCAGGGCGGACCTTGTGTATTTGTCGTCCGGGAACACAACCGGGCAGACGCGCCAGCCCACACGATCCTCCGAGCTTCACCGGTTTCTCCCCCTCTCCTCGCCTTCCTACCGGCCCGGAACGGGGGTGAACGCCATATCCAACCGATAGGTAACTGACGGCGTTGCGTCGTCACCGTCCCGGAGGAGCGCACCATGACAGTCTCAACTGCGAACGCGGCGCGTTGGATCAACACCTCGGCCGCACCCGAGGACGAGATGCTCGCGGTCATCGCCGACCTTGAAGCCCGCCTCGCGAGCCTCAGGGAGAACCAGCACGAGCGGGTCCGCCTGCAGAGCGCTCTCGACGCCGCGGCGGGCACACTCGAAACTACACGCTCCCAGCTTTCCGGACGCTTCGCCCAGCTGGAGGAGAAGGAACGCGAGATCGACGGCGAGTTCCGCGTCGTCGAGGCCGAGCGGGCGAGCGTCGAGGCTGAGCGGATCGAGGTCGTCCGCCGCCTCTCGGACCTTGCGCGGACCGACACCGTCGACTCGGCACTCCGCGAGGAGCTCAAGGCCCGCGAGTCGGCCCTGAGCGAGCGAGAGGAACGCCTCGCCGCCCGGATGGAGGATCTCGAAGACGAACGGCGCGACGCCGAGCGTGATCGGCAAGAGATCGAACGCGAGCAGGCCCGCCTCCGCGAGCAGGCCCGGACCCAGCAGGAGCAGGCCCGACGGCTCGAAGTCCTCGAAGCGGACCTGAGGAAGCGCGAGAACGAGCTCGACGAAGAGTTCCGGCGGTTCGAGCGCCGCAAGGTCGAGCTCTCCGCTGAGTCCGATGTCCTCCGCGATGCACTCGGCAGAGCACGGGCCGAGGCCGAGCGGGCAGACGAACGCGTCAAGGCGGAGGCCGGCAGGGCCGACAGCCTCGAAGGCAAGTGCGGCGACCTCGAACGCGATCGTTCGCGGATGCGTTCGGAGCTCTCCAGACTCAAAAGGGAGCTCGCCGAGGCCGAACGACTCAAAGGGACGCAGCAGCACCAGGACGGGCAGCACAAGAAGTCCAGACAGGTCGGCCCCATCATCGTTGCGATCTGGGTCCTGACGGTCGGACTCTCGGCCCTCGCGGCGTTTATCGGTGTCGCGGCCGAGTCCATCGCCCTGGGCGCCGGCATGGTCGGTGTGGTCTTCAGCGCATCGGTGCTCGCCTTCCTCGCGGTCGCAAGAAGGATCTGGGACCCTGCCGGTCTTGTCGTGGCCCTCTTTGCGGGCACCGCCGGAGTCTGGGCCTCGGCCTGGTACAGCGGCGTGCAGACCGCACTCGCCTCGTGGGACCTCCCGCTCCACCGCATCCCCGTCGAGATCATCGCCAACATCGAGCCTGCAACCGCCGCCTTCACCGCGTGCCTCGCCGTCGGCGTCGTGGTCTGCATGGCCTGCTCGGGCTCGGGCACGCTCGGGCTGACGGTCGTCGCGGCGATCGGGGCCGGGTTCCTCCTCGGGCTGTCTGATAACGGCGGGATGATGCCCGTCGGCGCCGCCGTCGCCTGGAGCGCCCTGATGGCCGCGGCTCTCGGACGCTGGGCCCTCGCCCGCTCCGGTTCGGTCAACGAGGGCAGCCGCATCGTCGAGGGCGTGCCTCTTCGGCCGGGGATCAGCTGACCGATCGGTCCGGGTCCGACACCCAAAGCGCACAAAAACAACGCCCGGCCTCGAAAGGCCGGGCGTTTTCACTGTTCTCGTGAGGAGAGAGATGTCGTTGCGATTCAGCCGCCGCCGCCCGGGTCGCCCGAGCGGATGATCCGCCCGCCGACGATGGCGCTGACTTCCTGGTTCTCGATGCCCAGCACGCGTGAGAAGGGCGCGTCGATGTCGAGGGAGACCCAGCGTCCGCCGCCCTGTGCGGTGCGGACATTGGTGAGGCGCGAGGGCCACCACGGGTAGCCGTTCAGGCCACGGTGCATGTAGTCGGGGGCGTTGACGATCAGGTTGCCCTGCCAGTAGCGGATCGACCCGCCCTCCCCGGCGTTGCGTTCCCACTGCTCGGGCTCGACGAGGTCGGTGAGCAGTTCGATCAGAATGTCGACGCGTTCCTGCAGCGGCACACGCTCGACATCCTGGTCGCCGGGGTCCTGGAACGGGCTCTGCCCGCCGCCGCCGCGACCGCCCTGGAGGATCTGGTTCAGGTCGAACTGCGGCGCGTTGTCGTAGCGGGGCAGCTCGGTGACCATGTCCAGGATCGGGTAGATCTCCACGCGCTTGCGCCGGTTCAGGCGGCTCTTGGGCCCGATCTCCAGCGAGCCGTAGGGCGAGAACTGCCAGGTGTTGCCGTGGGTGTCGAACTCGCCTCGGGCGCGCTCGAGCACCTCCTCGATCACATCGAGGGCGGTTCGGTTGCGGACGCGGAGCGAGATCACGCGGTCGCGGTCGAGCCCGTCGGCGAATCGATCGTCGGCCCACGCCGGCTCGATCTCGGCGCCCGTGACTTCCGAGATGAACCGGATCACATCCTCAAGACGCTGGCTCTCGATCTCGACATCCAGCCGGCGCATCAGCCTCGCGGCGGTCTCCCGCTGCGGGAAACGCTCGGCCATCCGGACCTGCTGGCGGTCCTGTCCCATCACCGTCCCGCCTCGGACTTGTGCTTCCGCGGGGGCGTATGCGCCCATGGCGAGTCCTGCGGCCAGTACGATCATCCACTTGTTGCCCGTCATGACGGTCTCCTTTGGGCCGTTGGCGGTCGAGCCCCCCTCGGGCTCCGCGTTCCGGCCCGGCCTACTCATGTAGACGCACGAGCCGGGCGGTTGTTCCCGATTCCGGTGAAATCGGTCCTTCCGTGTGCCCGGCGCGAACATTGTAAAGGATCACGCGTGGTCGACGCCAGCGAAAATCCGGGGCGAATGCCCCTCCGTTCGGGAGGTGTTTCTACGGCATTCTGCGTCCTCGCGGCCCTCTCCGCCGCCTCAGGCTGCGCTTCTGGTCCCGCCCGGGCGGGTGCCGGGTTGGAAACGACCGACCGGTTTCGCCTCGTTTTGCTCGACAGGGCCGAGGCCCAAAGCGCCGAGATCCCCTCGTTTGATCCGGCGACAGGGCGGGTGCTCCTGGCCGCAGAGCACCTGGTCCACATCTTCGATCTGGACGGGGAGGGAAAGCTCCGGCCCGTCGCGGTCGTCTGGCCCGGCGCCGAGATCGACCCGGGCTACGACAACGCCGAGGTCGCCCATGTCGCCGCCGACCCGAAGGGCCGGGGCTTCGCCGCGGCAACCCTCGTCCCCGCCCGATTCGCCGAGGACCGCGGACGCGTCGTGCTGCTCGACACGCAGACCGGGGCCGTGCTCGACTGGGCTCAGACGGGGTTCAACCCCGACTGCGTCGTCTTCACCGCCGACGCCGAGCGCCTGCTGATCGCCAACGAGGGCGAGCCCGCCTTCGCGCCCGCCGGCACGCCCCGCCTCACCGACGGCTCGCGACGCGTGATCGATCCGGTCGGCTCGGTCTCGGTCATCGAGCTGGATCTTTCGGGCCCGTCGCCCCGCATCTCGGGGACCGAGGAGATCGTGCCCTCGTTCGAGCCCTCGGGAAAGATCCGCGTGCACCCGGGCGT
Source organism: Phycisphaerales bacterium (assembly GCA_007694925.1). Classification (GTDB taxonomy): domain Bacteria; phylum Planctomycetota; class Phycisphaerae; order Phycisphaerales; family UBA1924; genus SLFH01. Next base: position 11,023 of record REET01000167.1, read on the forward strand.
GCCGATGGCGCGGGACTTAGAGCCCGAGTACATCGCGGTGCTCGGCGACCGGGCGTGGGTCAGCCTCCAGGAAAACAACGCGATCATGACGCTCGACGCGAGGACCGGCCTGCCGACGGGCATCCACCCGCTGGCGACGATCGACCAGCGGATCGACCCCGGAGGGCGCGACGGGATCAACATCGACACGGTTGTGCGCTCGATGCCGATGCCCGACATGATCGCGGTCGCAGAGCTCGGCGGACGGACCGTCCTCATCACCGCCAACGAAGGCGACGACCGTGGCGACTGGGGCGACCCCAACGCGCCCCGGGGCGACCGCGCCCGAGCCGCCCGCCTCGTCGAGCTGGGCCGGATGGATCCGGGCGCCGCGCGCGGCATCGAGCGACTCCGCGTCTGCGCGTTCACCGGCGACACGACGGGCGACGGGCTGATCGATGTTCCGCACGCCTTCGGGACGCGGAGCGTCAGCGTCTGGGACGCCGAGACCTTCGAGCTGATCGGCGACACCGGCAGCGCGTTCGAGGAGGAGATGGCGGCGCGCGCACCGGAATGGTTTAACGCCGACCACCGCCGCCCCGGCAGCGCCGGCGCGCGCTCAAACACGCGCGGGCCCGAGCCCGAGGGGCTCGCCTACGCGGAGATCGATGGCGAGCCGCTGGTCTTTGTCGGGCTGGAGCGTCCGGGGGCGGTGGCGATTGTGTCGTTGGCGGACCCGGCTTCTCCGAAGGTGGTGGGGTTCTGTGTGAGCGCAGAGGATGGGGACTTTGCGCCTGAGGGGCTGGTCTTCGTTCCTGCGGAGGTCAGCCCGACCGGTGGTCCGCTGCTGATCGTGGCGTACGAAGGTTCGGGAACGTTGGTTGTGTACCGGATTGAGCGGGTGGGGAGCTAGCCTGTCAGGGGCCGTCGCCCGGCGCAGCGGGGTCGGTGGCGGGGGGCTCGGTCTGGGCGGCGGGCGGCTGGTCGCTTGCACCCGCCCGCATCAGAAGGACCGCGGTGGTTGCGCCGACGCACCCGCCGCAGCCTGCGCCGAGGGCGAAGCCGATGAGTACGGCGATCGCGATGGTGCGGAGGCTGAGGACGCCGGCGACGGCGCCGAGGGCCCGGCGAGCGCCGGGGGATCTGGCCGCGAGCATGCGTGCGGCCCCGGCTCTTCCGATCGGTCTGTTGGGCTTGGGGCTCATTGGCGGGTCCGCGCCGAGGATGAAGCGACGCGAACGAGAGGGTAGGGCGTGGCGTTCGGCGGCCGGGTTTGAGGGGTGTTCTGTGGTGCGGGGCCGCTTGCGCCCGGTCTGGGCGTGATCCGGCTATCCTGCGGCGGACTACCCACCAACGCCAGAGCGCAGAAGGAGCCCGCCCATGAGCCATTCCGGCGAGTCTTCAGGGATCGAGAGTGTGCTGATCGAGAACCGGCGTTTTGACCCGCCGCAGGCGTCGGCGGTGGGGGCCCCGCGTTGGCTGATCGGGTCGATGGACGAGTACCGGGCGATGCATAAACGGTCGATCCAGGACCCCGAGGGGTTCTGGGGCGAGATCGCCGGCGAGTTCCGTTGGTCGAGCAAGTGGGACAGGGTGCTCGACTGGGAGTTGCCCGACGCGAAGTGGTTTGTGGGCGGAAAGACCAACCTCTGCGACAACTGCGTCGACCGCCTCGTCGATCAGGGGCACGGGGACCAGACGGCGATCATCTGGGAGGGCGAGCCGATGGGGGGGGAGGTGCCGGAGATCCGGCGCCTGACCTACGCGGACCTGAAGCGGGAGACGGCCAGGTTCGCCAACGCGCTCAAGTCGCTGGGGGTCAAGAAGGGCGATGTCGTCACGATCTACATGGGCATGGTGCCCGAGCTGGCGGTCGCGATGCTCGCGTGCGCGCGCATGGGGGCGGCCCACTCGATCATCTTCGGGGGGTTCAGCCCCCAGGCGATCGCCGACAGGGTGACCGACGCCAAGAGCCGCGTGATCGTCACCTGCGACGGGGCGTGGCGCCGGGGCAAGGTCGTGCCGCTGAAGCAGAATGTCGACGAGGCGTGCGACATGCTGGCCGACCGGGGCGAGGGCGGGGCCGAGCATGTGGTGGTGCTGCGGCGGTGCGGGAACGACATCAACTGGACGCAGGGGCGCGACAATGACTATTCCGAGCTTGTGCAGGGCGCAAGCGACGAGTTCCCGCCCGAGCCGATGGACGCAGAGGACATGGCGTTCCTGCTGTACACCTCCGGCTCGACGGGCAAGCCCAAGGGCATTCTGCACACCACCGCGGGGTACATGGTCTTCACCGCGACGACGGCGAAGTATGTCTTCAACCTCATCCCCGATCAGGGCCAGGTCTACTGGTGCACCGCCGACATCGGCTGGATCACCGGGCACTCGTACATCATCTACGGGATCCTGCCCAACCGCGTGCCGACGCTGATGTACGAGGGAGCGCCCAACTTCCCCGAGGAAGACCGTTTCTGGGGCGTCGTCGAGCGTCACAAGGTCACGCAGTTCTACACGGCGCCGACGGCGATCAGGGCGTTCATGAAGTGGGGCGCCGAGCACCCGAAGAAGCACGATCTTTCGAGCCTGCAGGTGCTGGGGACCGTCGGCGAGCCGATCAACCCCGAGGCGTGGATGTGGTACCGCAAGCACATCGGGCGCGACACCTGCCCGATCGTGGACACCTGGTGGCAGACCGAGACGGGCGGGCACATGCTCACCCCGCTGCCGGGCGTGACGCCGACCAAGCCCGGCTCGTGCACGCTCCCGTTCTTCGGTGTCGACGCGGCGATCGTTGACAACGACGGCGAGCCCCTGCCCAAGGGCAAGGGCGGGCTGCTGGCGATCCGCAATCCCTGGCCGGGCGTGCTGCGCGGGATCTACAACGATCGGGAGCGGTTCATCGAGACCTACTGGTCGCGTCTGCCGGGCATGTATTTTCCGGGCGACGGCGCTCGCACCGACGACGACGGGTATTTCTGGATCATGGGACGCGTCGATGATGTCATCAATGTCTCGGGCCACCGCCTGGGCACGATGGAGGTCGAGAGCGCGCTGGTGAGCCATGAGGCGGTCGTCGAGGCGGCGGTGGTCGGGATGCCGCACGAGATCAAGGGCACGGGCATCGCGGCGTTCGTCACGCTTGACAACGCGTTCACCCCCGGCTCGCCCGAGGACGCCGAGAAGCTCCGCAAGGCGCTGACGGCCCATGTCGGCAAGGAGATCGGCGCGATCGCCAAGCCGGACATGATCCGGTTCGCCGAGGCCCTGCCCAAGACCCGCAGCGGCAAGATCATGCGCCGATTGCTCCGATCCATCGCGGCTGGGGAGGAGAAGACCGGGCAGGACACTTCGACGCTGGAGGATTTCTCGGTGCTCGCGAAGCTGCGCGAGCCGCAGGAGGGCTGAGCCGGGGCTTGAACACCGGGACCATCCGGGCGCGGTTTGGCGGCGTAGATGAGGTATTGACCTGGCGGAGCGACCGCTCCGCGACAGAGAAGCAGCCGGTAGGCCGGCAATGGAGACAGCTATGCAGAACAAGAATGGGCTTCGCGGAGAGATCCGCCGTCGCGTCGCGGCCGGGGTGTCGGTGTTCGTTCTCGGGGTTGTCGGGGCGGCGGGGACCGGATGCGTGGCCCTCGCGGCCGGGGCGGCCGCCGGCGCGGGGACCTACGCCTATGTGCGTGGGGAGCTGAAGGAGGTGCTCGGTTCGCCGATGGACCGGGCGTGGTCGGCGGTGCTCGGCGCGGCTCGCGAGCTTGAGCTCGATGTCGAGGAAGAGTCCAAGGACGCGATGCGCGCCCAGCTGGACGCCAAGCGGGCCGACGGCACCAGCATCCGCATCCGGCTGATCGCCGAGAGCGAGAGCGCGACGGAGATCCGGATCCGCATCGGCGTCTTCGGCAACGAGGCGGAGTCGCGCCGGATCCTCGACGCGGTGAAGTCGCGTCTGTGAGCTTCGGCATCGTCTCGGGATGACCGACGCCCCCGCGACCGATCGCGGGGGCGTCTTTGTGATTTGCGTTCGCGTCGTCGCGGGCTCAGGTCTGGCCGGTCCATTTGCCGTCGGGGTCGGCCTTGCTGAAGGCGCCTCTGATCGCGGCGTACGCCTCGACGGACAGCGGGCCTTTGATCGCGGCTCGGATGTTCGCAAGCGCGTTGTCGGGGTTGGTGGTGCCGATGATCGCGGTGTGGACGCCGGGCGTGCTGAGGGTGAAGCGGAGGGCGATCTCGGGCCAGTCGCGGGGGCCATCGAAGCCGAGCTTCTTCGGGTCCATGCCCATCTCGGCGAAGCGTTTGGTGTATTCCGACGCGTAGTTCTTGTACATGCCCGGCTGGTCGTCGAGCTTTTTCCACGCGGCGTTGGCGATCGGGCGCTTGACCATCAGGCCGATGCCCCCGTCCTCGGCATGCGGCGCCAGCGTCTCGATGTTGCGCTGGTCGCAGATGTTGATCGAGGTCTGGATGACCGAGACGCCTTCGAGTCCCGCGGCGTAGACGGCGGCCTCGTTGTCGCCCGAGTAGCCGGCGAAGCGGATCTTGCCGGCCTTCTTCGCCTCCAGCAGCGCGCCCAGCGCCTCGCCCTTCTTGAGGGTGTCGAGGTCGCACGAGTGCAGGAGCATGACATCGACCGCGTCGGTTCTGAGGTTCTTCAGCGAGCGGTCGATCGAGGCGCTGATCAGCTCGGGCGTCCACGCCTCGTGGTCGACGCCTTCGATCTTGTGCCCGCACTTGCTGACAAGGACGAAGTCGTTTCGCCTTGCCCCGATCGTCTCGCCGATCAGGGCTTCAGAACCCCGGTACATCGCGGCGGTGTCGATGAGGTTGACGCCGTGATCGAGCAGCAGGTTCAGGACGCCCGCGACACGCTCGCGCTCGGTTTCGAGGAAGCCGATGGGGGCCCCGCCGAAGCCGAGTGGAGAGACCTCAAGGCCGGTCTTGCCGAACGGGCGGCGTTCTGTGACGATCGGTAAATCTGCCATGACCAACGGTAGACAGGCGGGAAAGCGGTCCGCGCGGGCGGGAATGTTTCAGTTCGAGCTCGCCTCTTCCTGGTGCTCAGCCTGGGGGGCGTCGCGGTGGAAGATCGCGCGGCGGCCGCCCTCGGAGCCGAACATGCGCGAGCCGCTGTGCCCGACGCCGGGGACGACGATGAACTCGTGCTGGGCGCCGTAGAGCTCGGCGAGGTAGCGGTGGTAGGCGATGCCGCGGTCGAGACGGTTTGTGCCCTGCGCCATGGCGGGGCAGGACTGGTCGAGGTAGCGTGCTTCGGGGTCGTTGTCCTCTGCGCCCTTGAGGAAGACGACATCGCGTGTGGTGAGGTTGATGCGGATGCGGTCGACACCGGCGCGGTTCATGTACGCGTTCAGCCCGTCGGACAGCCCGTACTTGTAGCGGTCATAGTTCTCGCAGTCGTGGTTCTCGGGGACGCTGAAGCCGCCCTCGGCGTTGGGCCGGCGCTCGCAGATGTACACATACGAGGAGGGGTTGGAGACGATGTAACGCACGCTGATCGGTCGCCGGGTGGTCGTGTTGACCAGCGTTTCCTCGGCCATCGAACCCGCGGCGTAGCGGTTGACGAACTGCCCGCCGGCGGAGTGCCCGCCGACGACGACGCGTTCGAGGTTCGGGAACGACGCGGCGAGCCTGAGCAGGATCTCGTCCATCACCTCGTAGGAAGAGACGCGGACGGAACGCGGGTTTTCCTCGGTGCTCCTTCGCGAGAGGTCGCCCTGCTTCCAGCCGTTGTTGGTCCAGAAGAGGACATCGTTCGAGAGGCCGTGCTCGTTGATGTCGACCTCCATCAGGAACTGCGGGGAGACGACGACGGTGTGCCCGGTCGCTTCGGCCCGCTCGGTCGCGGCGACGCCCCAGTCCATGTAGCGCCCGGCGTTGCGGAGCGTGCCGTGCAGGAAGATGAAGGCGAGTGTGACCTCCTCGGAGCCCTTGTCGAAGTCGTGGGAGGTGTAGATCGGGATCGAGACCTTCACGCCCTCGCGGTCCATGACGAAGCGGTCTTCGCCGATGGTGTCGACCTGCGCAGGCGCTTCGGGCGTCGCGAGCGTCAGCACCGCCGCCCCGACGAGGGCGGCGCCGAGGCCGAGGACCGGTCGGCGCGATCGGGAGGCGCGGGTCAATGCTGCGGCGGTCGGTGCGTGTCGGATCATCTCGGGGGCTCCTTCGATCGCTGGGGGGATCTGCTCGCAAGGGTCGGTATACACGATACCCGCGTCTGCTGTCGAGCGACGACGCGAGCGATCGGTGTCCGGGCGATGGTCGAGTTCAGGCCGGTGCGAAGCCCGAGAGCGCGACCCCGATGAAGTACGCAAGCCCCGCGGCGATGCTCCCGATGCCCAGCGTTTCCAGGGCCGAGGCCCACCAGCGCTGGTCGACGAAGCGCGACTTGAGCGCGCCGACGACCATGAACGCGATGCCCGTCAGGATCGTGCTGACGACGAAAGGATGGGGGTCGGGGAAGCCGAGCGCCCCGCTGACAAATGGCATCACGGGCAGGAAGCCGATGACGACGAACGACAAGAGCGTCATGCTCGCCGCCTTGAACGGCGCGCGGGGGGCGTCGGAGAGGCCGTGCTCCTCGACGAGCATGGTGCTGATCCAGCGCTTGTGGTCGGCGGTGATCGTCTCGACGATGGTTTCGAGCGTGTCGCCCGAAAAACCCTTGGCCGCGAAGATCTGGCGGACCTCTTCCCGCTCGCCCTCGGGGTAGCGGTCGATGTGCTCGGCCTCGACGCGTCTGGCCCTGAGGAACTGCTGGTGCTCGGCGCGGGTCGCCAGGAAGTTGCTGGCGGCCATGCTGAACCCGTCGGCGACGAGGTTGGCCAGGCCCAGGATCAGCACGATCTCGTCCCTGAGCCCGGCGCCGGCGACGCCCGCAACGACGGCGAAGGTGGTCACGGCGCCGTCGATGCCCCCGTACACGAAGTCGCGCAGGAGCGAGGGTCTGTTCTGGCTCTCCAGCCGCAGGCGGATCGCCTCGGGCGTGTGGGCCGCCTCCAGTTCCTGTCGAGAGGCGTTCATCAGGTCTTTGGGCATCGGGTCCCCCGGGATCGGTGCGGCTTCAGAACGGCAGCAGCCTGCGGAAGTTGTACTTGATGATGCATCGCAGCGCCGAGATGCCGTCGCGCCAGGTGATCTTTTTCCCCTCGGCGTAGGTTCTGCCGGCGTAGCTGACGGCGACCTCGTAGATGCGCAGGGAGCGACCGTCGCCCTTGCCCGCTCCGTCGCCCTCGACCTCGTCCTCGTCCTGGGGCAGGCGCATCTGCGAGAGTTTGGCGACGATCTCCGGCTCGAGGCCGAATCGCTTCTCGTTGATCTCGATCCTTCGGGCGACCTCGGCGGTCATCGCCTTGGAGCAGCACTCGATGTCGCTGAGGTTCAGGTTCGTCAGGATGTTGCTGAAGAGCGTGATGAACCGGTTGGCGGCGTAGTGCCAGAAGTAGAGCACGCGGTGGGTCTGGCCGATGAAGCGCGAGCCGATGACGGCGTCGGCCCGTCCGTCGAGGATCGGCTCGAGCACGCGGTCGTGGTCGCGCGGGTCGTACTCGAGGTCGGCGTCCTGGATCAGCAGGATGTCGGCGCCGGCGTCGAGGGCGGCGGTGAAGCCGGTACGGATCGCGGCGCCCTTGCCCGCGTTCTCCTGGTGCATAACGGCGATGATGTCGTCGCGCTCGCCGAGCTCGCTGATGAGCTCGCGCGTGCCGTCGGTCGAGCCGTCGTCGACGATCACGAGGATCCGCTCGCAGGCGGCGCCTTCGGGTGTTTTCGGCGGGGGCGTGGCGTCGAGGCGTGCGACCGCCTCGGGCAGGAGCGCCCGCTCGTTGTACGCCGGGATGACGATGGCGAGTTTCATGGTGCGGGCACAGCGTAGCGGGGCGGGCGTTTGTTCACAGGCGGTCGTTTCTAATCCTCGGGCGGGGATGTGAGCCCGGCGTTCAGCAGGATGCGACGCTGCGCCGAGGAGAGCCCGAGCCGCTCGATCTCGGCGGGAGGCTTCCAGAGCGCGCCCGTCGAGGGCTTGATCTTCCCCGGGGCGGGGGCGCAGACGATGAACCTGATCGTGCGGTGGGTCGTCTCGTGCACGAATTCGTCGATCGGTTCGCCCGGCGCGACGCCGCCGGGGCGGGCGGTCGCGGGGTCGATCGGCTCGGGGCTCTCGATGGTCGGGGCCTGCCACAGCCCGGCCCAGAGGCCGCTGTCGCCGCGTCGTTCGACGAGTCTCGACCCGGCGGCGTCGATCGCCAGGACGGCAAGGGCGTGGATCGTCTTCTTCGGGGCGGCCTTCTTCGGGGCTGGGATGGTCTCGGTCAGGCCCACTCGCTTGGCGACGCACAGGCCCGCGAGCGGGCAGCGTTCGCACGATGGCGAGCGGGGTGTGCAGATCGTGGCGCCGAGCTCGATCAGCCCCTCGTTGACCAGCCCCGGGCCGACGCCGCCTTCGGCGCTGGAGGTGAGCACCACGCGGGCAGCTTCGCTTGCCAGCTGTTGAGAGGCCGGTGTGTTCAGCGAGAGGGGCTCACCGAGCAGGCGGAGGAAGACGCGGGTGACATTCCCGTCGACCGCCGGCTCGGGCAGATCGAACGCGAGCGAGGCGATCGCCCCGGCGGTGTACGCGCCGACGCCCGGGATCGACCGCAGCTCTTTCGGGTCGCGGGGCATTTCCCCGTCGAAGCGTTCGACGATGGCTTTGGCCGCGGCGTGCAGGTGTTTCGCCCGCCGGTAGTACCCCAGGCCCGACCAGAGGGCGAGGACATCTTCCTCGTCGGCGTCGGCGAGGGCCCTCGCGTCGGGGAACCTCGCGAGAAAGACGGGGTAGCGCTCTGCGACGCGCGAGGCCTGGGTCTGCTGGAGCATCAGCTCGCTGACCAGGACGCGGTACGGATCGCGCTCGCCCGGCGGGAGGTCTCGCCAGGGAAGCTCGCGCGCGTGCTCGGTGAACCACTGCGCGACGCTGTTGGCGATCGCGGCGTCGCGCCGGCGGTCGGCGTCGGATCGAGCGGTGCCCGGCCCGGAGGCTTTCCGACTACCCGATCTCGCCGAGGACACGCTCGATCTCCGGCTTGAGGTCCTCCCAGTCCGCTTCTTGGGCTTTGACGACGCTGAACCACCCGTCGTGGATGAGCAGCGTCCGCAGTCCCGGGATCGCCAGGAGGCCCGAGCCGAGCTCGTCGGCGGGGTCGGCCTCTTCGGGCGTGCGGTAGGAGCGGGGGATCTTGCCGGGCGAAGGGTCCACAATGAACTTCAGCGCGTCCGGGTTGGGGGTCTTTTCAATCCTCGTGATCGAGTAGGGCATTGGTCCGATGGTAGAGGCGTCGGACGCCGCCTTCAGATCCGGCGGTTACACTCGACAGAACCGCCAGCCCTTACGCGATCGGAAACGCCTCCGCCGTGAATCTCCAAACCCGGATCCAGGACCTGCTCCAGCGTATCGCCTCGTACGAGGTGTACGAGATCGCCATCGAGCTGGGGATCATCTGGCTGCTGGTCTTCGCGGTGGTGCGGTTCGTGCAGGGGACGAGGGCGGCGGCGGCGCTGCGGGGCGTCGCTGTCCTGCTGGTGGTGCTCGTGCTGGCGGGCCTGGCGTTGCGGGTGCTCGGCGGGGCGCAGGGGTTCCAGAGGCTCTATTTCCTCGCCAACAGCCTTTTCGCCATCATCGCGATCGCCCTGGTCGTCATCTTTCAACCCGAGCTCCGCAGGGCCGCCCTCCGCCTGGGCGAGGCGGGGCTCTTCCGCTCGACGCCCAGCGACATCGTCAAGACGGTCTCGTCGGTCGTTGACGCCTGCGCTTACCTCAGCAAGACGCGCATCGGCGCCCTGATCATCCTCGAACGCCAGGTCGGGCTGGAGGGCCTGACCGAGGGCGGCACCCGCCTCGACGCCGCGATCTCGACCCGCCTGCTCCAGACCATCTTCTATCCGGGCACCGCGCTGCACGACCTGGCGGTGGTGATCCGGGGCAAGATCGTCCGTGCGGCGGGCGTGCAGCTCCCCCTGGCCGAGCCGGCGGAGATGCCCGACCCCACGCTGGGCTCGCGCCACCGCGCGGCGGTCGGGCTGACGAAGGAGTGTGACGCGATCGCGGTCGTTGTCAGCGAGGAGACGGGGGCAATCCGCACCGCCGAGCGGGGCAGGCTCAGCGTGCCGATGGATCCGGATGAGCTGCGCAAGTACCTGATGCTGCGCCTGGAGCAGGTCAGCCCCGAGCGGGGGACAACCGCCGTCGAGAAGGATGTGCTGGACGCCCGCGACCGTCGCGAACCCGCGACAGCTGCGGAGAAGGCCGAGGCCGAGGCGTTGGCCGCCGCGACCAAGCCCGCGCGATCGAAGGAGAGCACCTGAGATGGTCAAGGCGAGGACCTACATCCTGGTGACGATCGTGGCGATGCTCGTCTGGCTGTTCGCCGAGGGCGAGAGCCTCCGCGTGTACCAGTCCGAGGTGGATATCCGTCTTGAGTCGGGCTCTGAGAGCCGCCTGCTCGAAGTCGTCGAGGGCCAGAACTGGACCGGGCGTGTGCGGGTCCATCTGGAGGGCTCGGCCGCGAACATCGACGCCCTGCGCGACAGGCTTACCCAGGCTGTTCGCCTCAGCGCCGCGGCCGGGCAGATCGAGGTCGAAGAGGGTCGGGAGCAGCCGGTCGACCTCCGTGAGGCGCTGCGGCGCAGCAACCCCTTCGAGGCCTCGGGCGTGACGATCAAGCAGGTCGAGCCCCGGAGCGTGATGATCATCCTCGACAGGCTGGTCGAGCGACCTGCCCGCGTCCGCGTTGTCACGCCGGATCGGGCGGGCGACGCGGAGGTTCGGGCGACGCCCGCCCAGGCGAGCCTGCGCGTTCCGGCGAGGCTGGTCGACGCGTTGCCCCCCGAGCCGGAGGTGATCGCCCGCCTGCCTGCGGAGGCCGTCGCCGCCGCGGTGCCCGGCCAGGAGGCGAGGGTGGCGGCGGTTCCGCTCTCGCTCCCCGAGCACCTTGCCACGCTCCGAGGCATCGAGCTCTCGCCACGGACGGTCGCGATCGAGTTCACCCTCCGGACGGCGACGGCGTGGCGGACGATCGACTCGGTCCCGGTCCACATCCGCGAGCCGGTCGAGTTCCGCGACCACTACCGCATCGA
>REET01000056.1 GCA_007694925.1 Phycisphaerales bacterium
ACCAGGGCGACTCGCCCCTGATCCTGCCCAGCGTCGACGCCAGCGCCGTCGCGGCTGTCGTCGCCGATTGGACGGGCATCCCCGTCGGACGCATGGTCAAGAACGAGATCCAGGCGGTGCTCACCCTCGCCGACACGCTCAACAAGCGCGTGATCGGCCAGAAGCATGCGCTCGAGTCGATCGCGCGCACCATCCAGACCAACCGCGCCGGGCTGGACAACCCCAGCAAGCCCATCGGCGTCTTCCTGCTCGCGGGCACCTCCGGCGTGGGCAAGACCGAGACCGCTCTCGCGCTCGCCGAGTCCCTCTACGGCGGCGAGCAGAATGTCATCACCATCAACATGAGCGAGTTCCAGGAGGCCCACACCGTCTCCACGCTCAAGGGCGCCCCTCCCGGCTATGTCGGCTACGGCGAGGGTGGCATCCTCACCGAGGCCGTCCGGCGCAAGCCCTACTCCGTCGTCCTGCTCGACGAGGTCGAGAAGGCCCACTCCGATGTCCACGAGATCTTCTTCCAGGTCTTCGACAAGGGGCGGATGGAGGACGGCGAAGGCCGCATGATCGACTTCAAGAACACGATCATCCTGCTCACCAGCAATGTCGGCTCGGACCTCATCATGAGCATGTGCAAGGACCCCGAGCTCCTGCCCTCGGTCGAGGGGCTGCAGAAGGCGCTGCGCGAGCCGTTGCTGAAGGTCTTCCCCGCCGCCCTGCTCGGGCGTCTGGTCACGATTCCCTACTTCCCGCTGTCGGACGAGATGCTGCGTGCGATCACCGAGCTGCAGCTCGGGCGCATCCAGAAGCGGGTGGAGAAGAACCACGGGGCGGAGCTGGAGGTCAAGCCCGAGGTGATCGACCTGATCGTCAGCCGCTGCACCGAGCTGGAGTCGGGCGGGCGGATGATCGACGCGATCCTGACGCAGACGATGCTCCCGACGATGTCGACGGAGTTCCTCCGCAAGATGATGGCCGGCGAGACGGTCTCGAAGGTCACCATCGGGGTCAAGGACTCCGACTTCGACTACGACTTCGCCTGAACGCACGCCGCGCCGATCCGGCGGCCCGAGGTCTAGCTAGGGGGATCGCCGGGCGCCGGAGGCCCGTCCCGACCCGACCGGAGACCCGATGGACGCACGGATCCGAGAACGACTGGAGACCTACGCCTGCACCGACGGCGTCTGCCTCCTCGTGCGCGAGCCGGCGGGGCGTGACCGGGTTGCGGGCACGCCCGCGGCCTACGCCGACCCCGACACCCCCGCGCCCGAGAGCGAGCCGCTGCTGGCGGGGGTGATCATCGCCCCGATGCTCCGCCCCGGCGCCTTTCCCCAGCGCCGGCGCCAGCACGCGAGCGAGTCCTGGAGGCGGTACCTCGAACGCCAGGGGGTGCGCTCGGTCGAGGAGCTGAACCGGCTCGCCTCCGACGGGGCCGCGACCGAACGGGTCGAGACCGACGAGGGCTCGCCCTACTTCGGCGCGTTGATGCGGGGTCGCCGCCCCGTCGTCGACGGGGTCCGCCTCGCCGGGGTCCGCGCCATGAGCCCGAAGGGCGAGGCCCTTTCGGCCGAGCGCCTCGCCGAGCGGCTGGACATCCCGCTCATCGAACGCCCCGAGCCCGGGCCGCTCAGGGCGATCGTGCCGGTCGCGGCCTCTGGGATGCGAGCGGTCGGCGTGCTGCTCCGCAGCGGCCTCGACCTGGCCCGGCTCGGCGAAACGATCGCGGGGGCCCAGGGCCCGTTGAAGTTCACCGGACGCGTCGGGCCGGGGGCGGAGTTCGGCGTCGAAGAGTTCAGGCAACTCGCAGAGCGGGCCGGCGGCTGACGCCTCGCCACGGAGCGATCTCGGATGTCACAGATCGACGAAAACCGGTTCGGCGCCATCACGATCGGGGAAGACCTGCATCTGCTGAGCTTCCGCGGGAGCGAGACGCTCGGGCGCCTCTTCCAGTGGGAGGCCGATCTCATCAAGGTCAATCCCGGCGTCGATTTCAACAAACTCATCGGCGAGTCCGCGTCCGTCCGCCTCTCGCTCCGCGAGCAGCCCAAGCGGTTCTTTTCGGGCATCGTCGCCTCGGTCGAGGAGGCGGGCAGCCACCAGTCCCTGCCGAAGTACCGGGCGACGATCGTGCCATGGCTCTGGTTCGCGTCGCGCTCGTCGGACTGCCGAATCTTCCAGGATGTCACTTCGATCGATGCATTCAAGTCGGTGCTGGGCGACTACGACATGGGCATCGGCGGGGTGGAGGACAAGCTGACGCGGGGTTCGTACCCGACCAGCGAGTACATCGTCCAGTACAACGAGTCGGCGCTCGACTTCGTCTCCCGCCTGATGGAGAAGCAGGGCGTCTACTTCTCGTTCCGCCACAACGAAGGGGGCAAGCACGCCCTGCACCTCTTCGACGGCCCCGAGTCGCACGGCACTGAAGACATCGGCGAGATCGAGTTCCGCGCCCCCGGGCACGGCAACGCCGCGAGCCTCGGCCACATCCGCGAGTGGCGGTCCTCGGGCCACGCGCTGACGGGCGAGGTCGCGCTGCGCGACTGGAACTTCACCCAGCCCCAGAGCCCGCTGCACGCCAAACATGTCGCCAGCGCGCAGCACGCGCTGGGCGACTACGAACGCTTCGCCTTCCCGGGCAAGTTCAAGAACGAGCAGGAAGGCGCCGAGTACGCACGCATCGTCCTCGAATCGATCAGGGCGGGGCAGACCCTCATCCACGGCGTCGCCGACAATGTCAGGCTCGAACCCGGGCGCACCTTCACCTTCAAGCCCGACGGCAAACTGGTCGCCGCTTCCTACCAGGGCAAGTACCTCGTCACCTCTTGCTCGTACGAGTTCAATGTGCCCGGGCTGAACAGCCGCGCCTCGGGGCCGATCGCCCAGGCCGAGGGCCCGCTCTGGAGCGTGAAGTTCACCGCGATCCCCGCGGAGACGCCCTACCGCACGCCGCAGACCACGCCCAAGCCCCGCGTCGCGGGCCCGCAGACGGCGATCGTGACCGGCCCGTCGAACGAAGAGCTCTACCTCGACGAGCACGGTCGCGTGAAGGTGCAGTTCCACTGGGACCGCGACGGCAAGTCCGACGAGAACTCCTCGTGCTGGCTCCGCGTCGCGCAGCAGTGGGCGGGCAAGGGCTGGGGCGCCCAGTTCTGGCCGAGGATCGGGCAGGAGGTGATCGTCGACTTCATCGACGGCGACCCGGACCGCCCGATCATCACAGGCCGCGTCTACAACGCCGAGAACAAGCCGCCCTACGACCCGCGCCAGTTCGCGACGATCTCGGCGATCAAGACCAGCAGCTCCAAGGGGGGCGAGGGCTTCAACGAGCTGCGCTTCGAGGACAAGGCCGATTCGGAGATGATCTGGATCCACGCGCAGAAGCGCATGGACTTCAGGGTCCGGGGCCAGTTCCGCGAGACCAACTACGCCAGCCGCGAGATTCGCATCGGCTGGGAAAAGGACGGCGACCGCGGGGGCGACCACAACATCCTCGTCCGCAACAACACCAACCGCATCATCGAGAACGACTACTACGACACGCTCAAGGGCGAGCGCCACCAGACGATCGAGAAGGACGCCTTCTTCGATCTGCAGGAGAACCGGACGACCAAGGTCGCCGAGACCGACAGCCTCAACGCCAAGGTCCTGATCGTCGCGACCGAGGAGAAGATCAGCCTCAAGACCGACAAGTTCCTCGCCGAGGGCTCGGGGGGCGTCGACATCAAGTCCGGCGCCGATCTCAAGCTCGGCGCGACGCAGAACCTGCACGCCAAGGGCGGCCAGAACCTCAACCTCGAAGGGGGCATGAACGCCACCCTCAAGGGGGGCATGAACGCCGTCGTCGAGGGCGGGGTGGGTGTCACGATCAAGTGCGGCGGCTCGTTCATCGCCATCGGCCCCGGGGGCGTCGACATCGTCGGACCGATGGTGAAGATCAACTCAGGCGGCGCTGGAGGGTCGGGCCAGGCCGCGTCCGACCCCGCCGGCGCAGACGAGGCCGAAGACTTCGAGATCACCGAACCGCTGACGGCCCTCGTCGCCGACGACGGCAAGCCCGGCCAGGTCTCCAAGGCGGGCCCCGGGGGCGGGCGTTCGAACAAGAAGCGGACGGTCAAGGCGAAGAACCCGCCAAAGTCGAGGCCGATCCCGCCGTCGAAGTCGCTCAAACCGGTCGTTCCCGGCAAGCCGATCCCCGCGACCCCCCCCAAGCCCGGCTCGGACAAGCCGTGCGGGATCGCCGAGCTCGAGGTGCAGTGCGCCCACAAGCGAAAGCCCGGGCCGGGCGATGTGCTCCAGGTCGTGCCCGAGGCCAAGGAGGTCTCCAAGGACGAGGCGAAGTACGGCCGCTTCAAGATGACGCGCGAATGGAAGAGGGGCGGCACCGAGCGTGTGACGGGCAAGGTCGTCGCCAACGACGACAAGTCCGGCGGGCGCAAACAGATCTGCTCGATGGCGGCCCAGGGCTCCCCGCACGAGAAGGACTGGAAGTCGCAGGCCCAGCTCACCGAAGAGCTCGCGCCGCCCGATCCCGGCGAC
>REET01000140.1 GCA_007694925.1 Phycisphaerales bacterium
ACGAGACCGAGTTCGATCGAGGCCGAGCCTCTGCCGTCGAAGTCGACCACGCACCTGGCGAGGGCTTCGTCGAGGGGCGCGTAGGCGGAAGCGAAGCGTTCGATGCCGCGCCGGTCGCCGAGGGCCTGATCGACGGCCCGCCCGAGGACGATGGCACAGTCCTCGATGGTGTGGTGGTCGTCGACATCGAGATCGCCCTTGCATTCGAGCGAGAGGTCGAATCGGGCGTGGGTGCACATCGCGCTGAGCATGTGGTCGAAGAAGCCGAGGCCCGTTGCGACGCTGACCTCGCCCTTGCCGTCCAGCGAAAGGCGGCAGGCGATCTCGGTCTCTTTCGTTGCGCGGGTGATCTCGGCGGCGCGGGGCGCTGGGGTTGTCATCGCTGCATTCCTGTTGCCAGCGCCCCGTCGATCGAGTCGAGCAGGCGTTGCTGGTTGGCCGGTTGTGTCGGGCAGGTGATTCGAAGGGCGTCTTTTAGATGCTCGCGCCCGGGGAAGGCGCGGACGGCGATGCCGCGTGAGGCGAGCTCGCTCTGCACCCGCGCCGGATCTTCGAACCTTGCGAGCACGAAGTTGGCCTGCGAGGGGGTGACGCTCACCCCGCGGGACCGCAAGCGGTCGGTCAGCGTGGTGCGGAACGATCGGACCGAGGCGAGCGTCTCTTTGATCGCGTCCTCGCCCCGCTGCAGCCTCGATTGCGCCAGCGCGATCGAGAGGGCGCTGCACGCGTACGGGTTGCCCGCTGCCCTTGCCAGCCCGATCACCCCCGGATCGCCGAGCATCAGCCCGACACGCAGCCCCGCCATCCCCCACGCCTTCGAGAGTGTTTTGAGCACGACGACATTGGGGCGCGACGCGAGCTCGCGGGTCGGGTCTTCGTCGGCGAATTCGGCGTAGGCGAGGTCGGCGATGAGCAAGGCGCCGCGCGAGGCCGCCGCGCCAGAGAGGCGGTCCCAGTCGGCCATGGTGAGCGTGAGCCCGGTCGGGTTGTTGGGGCTGACGGCCGCGATCGCGCCCGTCGCCTCACTCAATCCGCCGAGCAACGCGTCGATCGGTGCGGGACCTTCGAGCCAGGGCGTCAGATCCACCTCGGCGCCGGCGAGTTTCGCCCCGCGCGGGATCATCTCGAACGAGGGCGTGAACGCCGCGAGGCGTCGGCCGGGTTCGAGCACGGCACGCATCAGTCGGTCGATCCCGTCGTCGGCGCCGCCGGTGACGAGCACCGAGCTCGGGTCGAGCCCGAACCGCTCGGCGATCAGCCGTTCGAGCCTTGACGCGTCGGGGTAACGCCGGATCGCGTCGTCGGGCACACGCGCGAACGACTCGCGCAGGTCGTCGATCGGCGCGTCGGGGACCTCGTTGGCGTCGAGGTAGAGGTCGATCGCGGGCGGGTGCACGGGCGGGCGGTACGCCGCGACGCCATGCATCCGCGAGGCGGGGGTGATCGGGATTGACCGCACTGTCGACATGCGAACCTTCGCTTCGAGACTCACGGCACGATCTGCCTGGGCTGGGTGACGACGATGTCTGTCGCGCCGCGTGACTTGAGCAACGGGATGAGGGCCGCGAGCTTCGACCTCGGGACGGCCGCACGCACCGCGAAGCCATCGCCCCCGTGCAGCGGGCTGACGGTCGGTCGACGCATCGCGGGCAGCGCGTCGATCACGGCGCCGAGCGAGGCCTCCGACGCGTTGACCTCCAGCATCACGCGCGAGCGGGCGTCGAGCACCGAACGGAGCAGCGTGACGAATGCCTCGATCCGCTCGCGCGTCTCCGGCCGCTCCATCGCGCGGACGCTGGCGTAAAGGCGCGTCGAGGAACGCATCAGCTCGTCGATGATCAGCAGGTCGTTGGCGGCGAGGGTCGAGCCGGTGGCGGTGTTGTCGACGATCAGATCGGCGTCCTCGGGCGGGAAGACCTCGGTGGCGCCGTAGGAGCGGATGACCTCCGCCTCGATCCCGGTCCGTTCGATCCAGCGCTCTGTGAGGCGGACATACTCCGTCGCGATCCGCAGCGGCTTGCTCGGCAGGCGGCCGTTGTCGAGCAGCGCTTCGGGGGCCGCGGCGACCAGCCGCACGGGGTCGAGCCCCGTGTCGAGCAGTTCGACGAGTTCGGCCCCGAACTCGCTGACCCAGTCCGCACCGGCGAAGCCGAGGTCGCGCACGCCGGCGGCGAGCATCTGCACCGTGTTGTGCGGCTTGAGGATCTTGACTTCCGTGTCAGGAATCGACAGCGCGGGACGGTACCCTCGCGAGGTGGCGCGGACCTGCACGCCCGCGTCGGCGAGCAGGTCGATCACCGAGGCGTGCATGCGTCCCTTGGGCAGGGCGAGACGGAGAGGCTGGGGTGTGTCTGGCATCGAATGCGGCTCCGGGCGTTGGTCGGTGGCTCGCCGGGGCCGGCTTTCGCGCCCGCCCCGGAACCGGGATGGCACGAAAAAACGCCGGCCTCGGGAGCCGGCGTTTGCAGGGCTTTGCGTTGCTGGATCGTTCAGCCGCGACGCACCCTCACCGGTTCCCGATAACGGGATGATGATGGTGGCGATGGTGAACGAAGCGTGCGATCATTGGGGAAGATCATTCCCGGCCTTCCCAAGAAGTCAAACAGCGCGCCGGCTCGGGGCCGGTTCCTGCAATGTAAACTGCGCCGACGCGTTGTCCGACCGTCACTGCAGGAACAAGGAACAGGTGATGAAGAAGCACTGCGGCATGGTGTGGGCAGCCTCGCTCGGCGTGGGCGTTCTGGGGGCCGGGGCTTCCGAGTCGCTCGGAGCCGCGAAGCCGGACTGGGCGTGCGTCTTCGATTTCTCGGGCGTCACGCAGATGATCGAGGCCCAGGTGGCCGCGCGCCCGACACTCACCGGCTGCTCGCTGATCGTCTCGTTCGAAGGCCAGATCGTGTACGAGCGACACTTCGGGACTTTCACGCCGCAGACCGTCGCCGACTTGGCCTCGGCGACCAAGCTGCTTTCGGGCGTGCTGATCATGTCGCTGGTGGACGACGGGACAATCTCGCTCGACGGGCGGATCAGCGACTTTCTCCCTTCGTACGACCAGCCTGTCAAGCGAGAGATGACCTTCCGCCAGGCGTTCTCGCTGACCGGCGGGATGGACGGTAGCGGCGCCTGCCTGGGCGACACCACGATCACACTCCGCCAGTGCGCCGACACACTCGTCGACACGAGCTGGCAGACGGGCCCGTTCGGGGAGCCCGTTGCGCCGGGAACGAACTTCTTCTATGGCGGCTCGTCGATGCAGGCCGCGGGCGCGGCGGTCGAGGTCGCGGCGGGTCGGAGCTGGAACGAACTCTTCGAGCAGCGCATCACAGGTCCTCTCGGGCTGGACAAGACTGAGTTCGCCGTGATCGGCGACCCGACGAGCCAGCCCTACGACAACCCGCGCATCGCCGGCGGCGCACGATCGACCGCCCGCGAGTACATGCGTGTGCTGAACATGCTCTCGTTGGGGGGTGAGATCGACGGCGTCCGCGTTCTCAGCGAGCAGAGCGTCAGGGAGATGCTGGCAGACCAGACCTTCGGCGTCCCCGTCGCGAGCAGCCCGTACACCGGCTGGAACCGGTTCGACGAGGTCGACTACGGCATCGGGCTCTGGCGCGTGAAGATCTCGCCCGACCGACCGGACATTCGGCTGACGAGCCCGGGGCTGTTCGGCGCCACTCCGTGGGTTGACACCGGGCGGGAGGTCGCGGGCATCTTCTTTGTCCGCCACTCCAACGCCGTGCTGCGGGACTTCATCGCCGATGTCCAGGACGAGATCGAGCGCGTAATCGACCGAGCCGGCGACATCAACGCCGACGGCGTCGCCGACATCGACGACCTCTACGCGTGGATCGCCTCCCCGGTCGATGTTAACGGCGACGGCGTTGTGAACAACGAGGACCTCCGGTGCCTGGAGCGGTTCCTCCGACGCAACGAACGCCGCGACATGGCGGCGCCCCAGCGATAGCCCCTCGGGCGGATGCCCAGAGCGGCCCGCGAGCCGGGACGAGGCGCGGCCGCTTGCACACTGAGCGGATTCTGTTATCCTCTTCGCCGACTCCGAGGGATCGCGGCGGCCCGGCGTAGGTGCGCCGGGGCGGTCCGGGGGAACAGGGCCGGGAAAGCAGGGCCTGGAAACGGGGCCTGGAAACGGGGCCGGGCCGAGGCGAGCGATGCTGACGGTTTCGACGAGGGTGATCGGGAAGCGCAGGCCGCTGCTGGACGACTTCGGCGTCCCCCCGCCCGATGGGCTGGAGGATGGCGACGGCGGGATCGAGCTGCGCGACCTGATCGAGCACATCGTCCGCCAGCAGCACGCCGCGTTCAGAGAGCGCGAGGAGGCCCGACGCTTCGACCGCCTGCTCTCGGCCCGCAAGATCGCCGAAGACGCGGCCAAGGGCAAGGTCGCCCCCGGCGCCTCGCAGAACATCGACGCGAGACGCGAGCTGGGCGAGCCGGGCGACGGGTCCGGCGCAGAGCGGGACGACGACACGGCGTGGGACGAGGCCGAGGAAGCCGTGGCGGTCGCCCTCCAG
>REET01000283.1 GCA_007694925.1 Phycisphaerales bacterium
ATGCCCGTCTCCGGTTTCGGCAATCCGCCCGCAACGCTCACCCATTGAGGCCTCACCGTGGACGCCCGTCAGGGCCAAGGCCCGACACACACACTTTCTGAGCCCCAAGATCAGAACACAGACGATCGCCCGGTTCTGGTCACCGGCGCGTCGGGCTATGTCGGCGGCAGACTCGTCCCGATGCTGCTCGAACGGGGCCACGCGGTCCGCTGCCTCGCCCGCACGCCCCGCAAACTCGAAGACCGCTCCTGGACGCACCACCCACGCGTCGAGATCGTCGAGGGCGACCTCTCAAGCCCCGACGACGCCCGACGCGCGTTCGAGGGCTGCCGCGCCGCCTACTTCCTCGTCCACTCGATGGCGGCCGACCGCAGCGGCTTCTCTGAGCTCGACCGCAAACTCGCCGAAAACGCCGCCCAAGCGGCAGAAGACGCCGGCCTCGAACAGATCATCTACCTCGGCGGCCTCGGCGAGATGGGCAAAGACCTCAGCCCGCATCTCCGCTCAAGGCGCGAGGTCGAAGAGGTCCTTCGCTCCGGCAAGACGCCCGTCACCGTCCTCCGCGCCGCGATGATCATCGGCGCAGGCTCCGCCTCCTTCGAGATCCTCCGCTACATCGTCGAACGCCTCCCGCTCATGGTCACGCCCCGCTGGGTCAGAACAGAGTGCCAGCCCATCGCCATCCGCGATGTCCTGCATTACCTCGCCGAGTCGCTCGTCACCCCCGAGACCTCGGGCAAAACCATCGACATCGGCGGCCCAGATGTTGTGACCTACCGCGAGCTGATCAACACCATGGCCGAGGCCCGGGGCCTGCGCAAGCGCCTGCTCATCAGCGTGCCTGTGCTCACGCCCCGACTCAGCAGCCTCTGGCTCGGGCTCGTGACGCCCGTCACCGCTTCGATCGCCCGCCCGCTCGCCGAGGGCCTGAAAAACCGCGTCGTCTGCCGCAACGACGACGCCCTGAGGCTCATGCCCCACAACCCGATCACGGTGCGCGAGGCGATCGAGCGTGCCCTCGCCCGCTGGCAGAGCCGCGACATCGAAACCTCGTGGTCGGCCGCCGGCCCAATCCCCGGCGACCCCGACTGGGCGGGCGGCACCGTCTTCGAAGACACACGCACCATCGAGATCGACGCGCCGGCCGACGAAGTCTTCAAAGCCGTCTGCCGAATCGGGGGCGGGCACGGGTGGTACGCCGCCAACATCCTCTGGAAGATCCGGGGCCTGATGGACCTCTCCCTCGGCGGCCCCGGCCTGCAGCGCGGGCGGCGCGACCCCGAGAATGTCCGCTTCGGCGAGGCCCTCGACTTCTGGCGCGTCACCGGCCTCGACCGCAACCGCTGGCTCCGCCTCAACGCCGAGATGCGCCTGCCAGGCGAGGCCGTGCTCCAGTTCACCATCACACCAGATGAGGACAACCCCGGCAGGTGCAGCCTCGAACAGGCCGCCAAGTTCCGCCCGAAGGGCCTCCTCGGGCTGGCCTACTGGTACGCGGTTCTTCCCTTGCACGGGATCGTCTTCAAGGGCATGCTCCGCGGCATCCGCGCTAGCGCGGAGAAACACCACGCCGCAGAGGCCACACCCTCAGATACCGCGGCCTGACCGAAGCCCGCCGATCACTCCGCTGGCGGCTTCCAGGTGCTGGCGATGTGCAGTTCCTTCAGCTGCGCATCATCGACGCCGCTGGGCGCACCCGCCATCAGGTCCGCGCCGGTGTGCGTCTTGGGGAAGGGGATCACATCGCGGATGTTGTCGGTGCCCACAAGGTGCATCACCAGCCGGTCGAGCCCGAACGCAACGCCGCCGTGGGGCGGCGCACCGTGGCGGAGCGCCCGCAGCAGGAAGCTGAACTTCGCCTCCGCCTCCTCGTCGCTCATGCCCAAGAGGTTAAACACCTTCTGCTGCACATCGCGACGGTGGATACGGATCGAACCGCCCCCGATCTCGCTCCCGTTGAGCACGATGTCGTACCCGTCGGACACGATCGCCTCGATCGCGTCGCGGTCGCCCGGGTCGGCGTTCAGGAACGCCTCGATCTGGTCCTCGCGCGGCGCCGTGAACGGGTGGTGCATCGCGTAGAAACGCCCCGACGCCTCGTCGTACTCGAACATCGGGAAGTCGACCACCCACAGGAAATTCCACTTCCCCTGCGGAACAATCCCCATGTCCTGAGCGACCTTCTGTCGAAGCTCTCCCATCGCCTTGGTGCAGACCGAGTAGGCGTCGGCGCCGAACAGCAGCGTGTCGCCCGGCTCGGCCCCGACCCGCTCGCGCAGCTCGGCCGCGATCGGCTCGATGAACCGCCCGATCCCCGTCTCGAACCCGCTCTCGGTCACCTTCGTCACCGGGCAGCCCCCGGCGCCGAACTGCTTGACAAACTCGGTGTACCCGTCGGTCAGCTTGCGCGTCAGCTTCTCCGCCCCGCCCGGCACACGGATCACCTTCACCACGCCCTTGCGCTTGGCCAGAGCGTCGGCAAAGACCTTGAAGTCCGTTTTCGCGGCAAGGTCAGAAATGTCGACCAGCTCCAGCCCGTACCGCGTGTCGGGCCGATCGATCCCGTAACGGTCCATCGCCTCCCGGTAGGTGATCCGCTGCATCGTCGGCGCCTCGTAGCCGGTCATCTGCGACCAGAGCTCGCGCACAAACGACTCCATGATCTCCAGCACCGCGTCGCGGTCGACGAACGACATCTCAAGGTCGATCTGCGTGAACTCAGCCTGCCGGTCCGCACGAGGGTCCTCGTCGCGGAAGCACCTGGGGATCTGCAGGTACCGGTCGGCGCCCGCCACCATCAAGAGCTGCTTGAACAGCTGCGGGCTCTGCGGCAGCGCGTAAAACTCGCCCGGCTGCAGACGCGAGGGCACCAGAAAGTCCCGCGCCCCCTCCGGCGTCGACTTGCAAAGGATCGGCGTCTCGATCTCCAGGAACCCGTGCCTGTCGAAGAAGTCACGCGTGACCTTCGTCACGCGGTGGCGCGTCTGCAGGATCTGCTGCATCCGGGGGCGGCGCAGGTCGATGAACCGGTGCTGCATCCGGATGTTCTCGCCCGGCAGGTCCCCCTTCTCCGCCCCGGGCATGAACGGGGGCGTCTCCGCCTTGCTCAGGAGCTCCAGCTTGGTGACCACCACCTCGACCTTGCCCGTGGCGAGCTTGGGGTTCTCCCCGCCCACGCGGGTCCGCACCTTGCCCACGGCGGCGATCACATCCTCGTTGCGGAGCTTGTCGGCGACCTCCAGCAGGGCGTCGTCGGCGTTCTCCTTGTCGAAGACGAGTTGGGTCAGCCCGTACCGGTCTCGGAGATCCACAAAGACAAGCCCCGTCCCGTGGTCGCGGTAGGCGTTCACCCAACCGTTGAGGGTGACCTCTTCGCCGATGTTCGTTTCACGGAGTTCGCCGCAGGTGTGCGTGCGTCTGAGCATGTCTGGCCTCGTATCGTGTCGTGCTTGATCGCTTGAAGGGCGGGAGTATAGGGATCGGCCGTCCCGCCACCCGACAATCACGAAACACCCGATCCAATCCCGGCCCCGCAGGAACACCGACCATGCCCGAGCACGACGACCGCCAGAGCCCCGTCGCCATCATCACCGGGGGCGGGTCGGGCATCGGCCTTGCGACCGCGACCCGGCTGGCCGGCGAGGGCTGGAACCTCGTCTTGGCCGGACGCAACGCCGAGAAGCTCCACCACGCCGCCGAGACGCTCGAAGGCCGGGCCATCACCGTCCAGACGCATGTCGAACGCCCCGCCGACGCCTCCCGGATGATCGACCGGGCGATCGACCACTTCGGACGCCTCGACGCCCTGGTCAACAACGCCGGTTACGCCCCCCTCGTCGCCATCGACGAGACCACGCCCGAGCAGATCCAGCAGTGCTACGCCGTCAACGCCATGGGCCCCGCCTACGCCATCGCCCGGGCCTGGCCCCACTTCGTGCTCCGCAAGTCTGGCTGTATCGTCAACATCTCGACGATGGGCACCGACGACCCCTTCCCCGGCTTCTTCGCCTACGCCGCCAGCAAGGCCCCCTGCAATGTCATGGCCCGGAGCTGCGCAAACGAGGGGGCCGAGCACAACATCCGCGCCTTCGCCGTTGCCCCGGGCGCGGTCGAGACCGAGATGCTCAGGTCCATCTTTGACGAGAAGACCATCCCAGCCGACAAGACCATGGACCCGGACAAGGTCGCAGAGGTCGTCTGCGACTGCATCCTCGGCAAACGCGACGACGACAACGGCAAGACCATCTTCATGCCCGGCTGATCGGAGCCGGGGCCTCGCCTCACCGCCCCCGCAGCCACCCCTCGACCAACGCGCCGCAAGCCCCGACATCCCCCACCACCCCGATCCGCTCGCGCCAGTCCTTCCGGTACACCCCCGCCCCGGCCATCGCGTCCAGCACGCCCAAGAGCGGACCCCAAAACCCCTTGTAATCCACCAGCGTCAGCGGCTTTTCGATCAGCCCGAGCTGGTCCAGCGTCACCACCTCGAACAGCTCATCGAGCGTCCCGATCCCGCCCGGCAAGACG
>REET01000114.1 GCA_007694925.1 Phycisphaerales bacterium
CCCCCCCCCCCCCCCCCCCCCCCCCCCCCCCCCCCCCGCGCCCCCCCCCCCCCCCGCCCGCCGGGCCCCGGCGTGGCAGAAGACCTGTGGCACTGGCGGCTTGCCCGCCAGTGTGCTCGCACAAACGCGTCTCGTGCCACCGACCTCGGCTTTGCGAGGTCGATGCGCTTGACAGACCCATCGCGGCGAGCTCGCGAAGCTTCTTGAGGGGGTACAACATCACCGACAGAAAAACACTGGCAGACAAGCCGCCAGTGCCACAGATCCATGCAGATGTCGGCGTCCCACACCCCACACCCAACGCCCCACACCCCCCCAGTGTCAGAAGTTGAACAACCGGTCGAGCATCGTCGTCACAGGGCCCTTGCTGGCCGCTCGCCTCACATGCCCGTGGTTGTGCTGCACAAGACGCAGGTCCGCCAGCTGGCTGCTCAGCACGGTGTTGGCCCTGGTGACATCCTGCCTGCGGCAGATCCCCGTCAGCACCAGCGTCGAGATCTCGTCGTCACGCCCGATCTGGCGCCTCGCCTCCAGCACCATCGTGCCGTTGGGCTTGACATCGATCACGCGCGCGGTGATCCGTGTGTTGAACCGCTCGTCGCGTCGGTAGTCGCCGTCGCCTTCGAACTTGCGCCTCGCCTGCGCTTCGAGCAGCTTGATGTCCTCGCTGTCGCCCATCCGCAGGCGGAGTTGCAGCAGCTGCAGCGGGTCGAGCACCCGGCCCAAGGTCGCGTCGGTCCGGTGCTTCTGCTCGGTGTCCAGCGACTGCGAGACCGTGCTCCGGCTTGTCTCGTCGATGATGATCGTGATCAGGTCGTTGATCGCGAAGGTCCGCGGCGCGGGCGGGTCCACCGCCATCATGCTGAAGCTCCGCATCGGCCCCGCCGGATCAGGGTCGCCCGCCGCCGTCACGGGGATCATCGGCGGGTCGATCAGCAGGCTCTGCGCTGCGGACATCCCGCCGAGGCTCGAAAGCACCCCGCACACGCTGACGGTCATGATGATCTTCGCGTTCGACATTGTCTTCATCCGTTCTGGCCGGCCCGGATCGGGCTCAGGCCCGCTCACCGCGCGTTGACAACCGCCTGGCCCGGCCCGCTGACTCTGGCGTTGATCCGCCGGCGCGTGCCGTCCATCGGCTCGAATTCGATCACATCGCCCTCGCGCCCGTCGGTCCTCGCCCTGGCGTCCAGCTCGATCACCACCGTCCCGGCGACGCAGTGGATCTTCACGATGTCGCCCCGGCGCACCATCACCGGCGGTTCGAGGTTCCGACGCTCGACGATCTGCCCCTCGACCCTGGGGTCGACCAGCACCGACCCGATCGCCTCATCGACGGGCGCGGGGTCGATGGTGGGGGGGACCCACCTCGTCTCGGCCCGAACCACGCCGCTGTCGACGCGCACGCCACGCGAGACCGGTCGCGTCGCCACCAGCACATCGCGCTTCAGCAGCACATTGACGCGCACCGTCCCAGAAGCCACGATCGACTCCCCGTCGTACACCGTCACCGCGACGGGAACACGGGCCGAACTGCCGACCCGCCGGACCGCGACATGACGCCCGACGGTTGTTTCAGCCAGAAACGCCTCGTCGCGATCTTCAAAGCTGAATCTCGCTTCAGACGGCCGCACGCCGAAAATGTCCAGCAGATACCGCTCGATCCCGCCTCGCACCGTCGGGCGTCCGAGGTGCGATGGCTCGGGCTTGTCTTCTTCCTTCTCAACGCTCGGCCCGGCCTCGACCCGTCTGATCGGCACGATCACGCACGACCTGCCCTGCAGCGCCAGCGTCGACCGCCTCGCCTTGCCCGACCGCTCGATCGACTCGCGCACCCGGTCCAGCCGGACCATCAGCGGCCCGTTCGAGAGCGCCAGCTCCCGCGCCGGGTCTTCGACAATCACCACGCCCGCCAGCATTTCGGCGCCCTCGCCCTCGATGTGCGCGATGTCGCCAAGCAAAACCGGCCCGGAAGGATCGATCCTCGCGGCGCCAAGCAGCGTCACCGTCTGGCCCAAGGAGGGCCTGGCCAGCGCCAGCAGCACGACCGCCGCCGCCGCGATGAACACGACCACCCGCCGCGGCGCGATCTTTCTCTGCACCGTCGTCATCGATCACCGCCTCAACTGGCCGATGGCCCGCAGCGTTTCGTCGGCCGCCCTGATCGCCTGGCTGTTCATCTCGAACGCTCGCTGCGTCCGGATCAGCTCGATCAGCTCGAAGGTCGGATCGACATTCGATCCCTCCAGCATCCCCTGCGTCATCCGCCCCCGGTTTTCCTCGCCCGGAGCGCCGGTGGTGGGGGGGCCCGAGCCCGCCGTCTCAACAAACAAATTCTCGCCGATCGGCTTCAAACCTGCGGGGTTGATGAAGGTGCTGATCTCAAGCTGCCCGACCTCCTGCGGCTCGTTGTCACCGGGCAGACGCACAAACACGCGTCCGTCGCTGGTGATGTCTAGGTCTTCGGCGTCGTCGGGGATGTTGACGATCGGCAGCAGGCGCCGGCCCTGGTCGTTGGCCAAGACGAGCTCACCGTCGCGGTTGACCGCGAAGTTGCCCGAACGCGTGTAGCCGACCGCGCCCTCGTCGTCCTCGATCTGCACTTGGAAGAAGCCCGAGCCGTCGATCCGCAGGTCCAGCGGGCGGTTCGTCGCCAGCGACGCGCCGGGCGCCATGTCCAGCTGCGTGCCGGACACCTTCACGCCAAGACCGACATACAGCCCCGTCGGGCGGCTGTCGCCCAGCGCGTTCTCAGTGCCCGGCTGGGCCCGCTCGACATAGATCAGGTCCTGGAAGTTCGCACGGCTCGCCTTGAACCCCGAGGTGTTCACGTTCGAGAGGTTGTGCGCGATCACATCCAGCTTGGTGTTCAGCGCGTTCAGGCCGGTCGAGGCGGATTGCAGCGCAAGGTTCGCCATGGTTCAGGCCGTCTCCTGCCGGGTCGCCCCGACGAATCAGCGCGGGCCCTAGGCCACACGCCCGAAGGTGTTGATCGCCCGGTCCATCATCCGGTCGTAGTACGAGAGCATCCCGAGGTTCGACTGTGCCGCGCGGCTCGCGCCCGTTAGCTCCATCAACGCAGAGATCTCTGTCGCGGCGGATCCCTCAACAGCGTTCTGCACCACCCGCCCCGAGGCGGGGGCCGCGTTGGTCAGCGCGTTGGCGGTGGGCTTGAGCAGCGTCTCGCCCGCCGGCGTCAGGCGCGAGCGGTCGGGCACATCCACGATCTGAAGCCGAGCGATCAGGCGCCCGCCGCTGCGGATCGCCCCGTCCCCGTCGATCACCACATCGCCCTCGTTGGGCAGGCGGATCTCGCGACCCATCTCGTCGAGCACGGGCAGACCGTCGGTGACGCGCACAAGCCTCGACTCGCGGTCGCGGGTCAGGCGTCCGTCGCGGGAGAAGCGCAGCTCCTCGCCCTCGGCCCCGCCCCCGGCACGCACGACGAAGAACCCGTCGCCGTTGATCGCCAGATCCAGGGGGTTGCCCGTCGTGTCGATCGGCCCCTGCTTGAAGGCGACATGGTTCTGATTCAGGTGCGCGCCCCCGCCGAGGCGTTCGAGCATCGCGTTGGACGCCATGTGCCACAGCCCGTCCTCGCTGCGCACATCGTCCCGCTGGCGGGTGAAGGGCGTCACGGGCTTGAACCCGGGGGTGCCCGTGTTGGCCAGGTTGTTGGTGAAAACATCCTGGCGGTACATCGAGGTCATCGCCCCTGTCGCCGAGATGTACATGCCGTAGTGCACGATCCGCCTCCGCCGGCGCGCATTTCAGCACGCCGTGCAAGAGACCAGATCAATCCGCGTGCCAACACCCCCAGCCCGCCAGAGCCGTATCCGCGAGCACCCGGGCGCAAACACCGCCCCCGACCCTCGCGCACAAACCGACGCTCTACCCTCCACCTGCCGCATGACCACGCCCGACCAGACCCACCCCGACCTCTCGCGCTACCACCGCCAGACGCTCCTGCAGAGCGTCGGCGAGAAGGGGCAGCGGCGTCTGCTTGCCTCGACCGTCGCCATCGTCGGCTGCGGCGCCCTCGGGTGCGCCTCGGCCGATCTGCTCGCCCGGGCCGGCATCGGGCGGCTGATCCTCGTCGACCGCGACACCGTCGAGCCGACCAACCTCCAACGCCAAACCCTCTATACAGAAGCCGACGCCGCCGAAGGCCTCCCCAAAGCCGCCGCCGCGGCCGCCCGCCTCCAGCAGGTCAACAGCGACATCCAGATCGAATCCCGGATCGCCGACCTGACGCCGGCGACGATCGGCCGGGTGCTGGAGGGATCACCGGATCTGGTGGTCGATGGGACCGATAATTTTCTCACCAGATACCTGCTCAACGATTACTGCGTCCGCGAGGGCATCCCCTTTATCTACGGCGGCGCGATCTCGACCCGCGGCATGGCCGGGGCATTTCTCCCCGGCGGGCCTTGCCTCCGGTGTCTCTGGCCGCAGCCCCCCGGTGCTGGGGGTGACACCTGCGACACCGTCGGCGTGCTCGGCCCCGGCCCCGCGATCGTGGGGGGGATCCAGGCCTCCGAGGCGATCCGGATTCTCGCGGGGGACAGAGCGCCCGGGCCGCTGGTCGAGTTCGAGCTCCGCCCGCTGCGCTTCCGACGGGTCGATCTTGCGCCCGCCAAAGACGAGGCCTGCATCTGTTGCGCCAAACGCGAGTTCGAGTTCCTCGATCGATCGGGGGCGGGTGAGGCGGCGCTCTGCGGGCGCGACGCGATCCAGCTCGCCGCCCCGCTCGGGGCGGGCGTCGATCTCGAAGCCCTTGGCAAACGCCTGGCCCCGCACGGCGATTTCCGCGTCACCCGCTACCTGCTGCGGGGCGAGCTCAAGGGCGAGCCGGCGGACGCCGGCGGCCGGATCGAGCTCACCGTCTTCGCCGACGGGCGGACGATCGTCGGGGGCACCACCCGCCCCGAGCGGGCCCGGGCGATCCGCGACCGCTATGTCGGGGGCTAGCCTTCCCGGACCCCGGTACACACCGCCCCGCCCTCGCGGGGACGAGAGGAGCCCGAGTTATGCACCCGATCGCCAGAACCCTTGTGCCCTGCGGCCATGTCACCCTGGGCTACGCCGAACTGCTGCTCAAGGACATCAAACCAGACAAGTTCGCCCGCCTTGCCCAGGGCCAGGGCGGACCGGTCAACAGCATCCACCCCGCCTTCGCCTTCGGCCACCTCTCGACCTACCCCGAGAAGCTGATGGGCATGCTCGGTCGCGAGCCGGGCGAGGCCAAGACGCCCGAAGGTTTCGAGGAGGTCTTCAGCGCCGGCCTGGACTGCAAGGACGATCCTGAGGGAACCTTGTACCCGCCGATGCAGAAAGTCGTTGACCACTTCTTCCAGAGCCACCGCACGCTGTTGGCGGCGATGGAAGACGCGAGCGACGACCTGCTCTTGCAGGAGAACCCGATGGAGGGCGAGATGAAGGTCCGCTTCCCGACCAAGGGCACGATGTTCGCCTTCATGCTCGGCGCACACACCATGATGCACCTCGGCCAGGTCAGCTTCTGGCGCCGGTGCATGGGGCTCGGCCCGGTGATGTAAAAAAACGCCGGCGGAGCGCCCGCCGGCGTCTCGATCTTGAACCCAATCACGCCCGGGCGGAAACGCCGGGCGTGTTTTGTTTACAGCCCGGGCCCGTAGACGATCGCGTTGAGCAGCAGGCGCATCGGGCGGTGCTGGAATCCCCGGATCGTCACATCGTGGGCGAAGCGGACGACATGCCCGCGTCCGAGCCGGTCGTGTGCGCACATCGGCGTGCCGGCGAAGCGTTGCTGGTTGCGCTCGCTCATGACGCCGTTGAGCAGGGGCTCTGAGTCGAAGCGGGCAACGACGAAGGTGCTCTCGCCGACGCCGAGGCGCCGGTCCCCGCGCACGATCACGCCGAGCCAGTCGGGCAGGCCGGCCGAGAGGGGGTGTGTCGTGTCGACGATCGCCCTGAGCACAGGTCCGGGCACGCGGTCCTCGACACCCCGCTGCTCGCGCTCCTCGAAGCTCAGTTCATGCAGCTTCTTGCGTTCTTCGAGGTCTTCGGGGTCCTTGACGGCTTCGATGTTCAGCACGGAGCGTTCGGCCCAGATCGCGGCCGAGCCGGTGGCGACCAGCGTCCCGCCGGCGCGGACCCAGTCGCGGATCGCATCGGCATCGCCGGGGCGTGCGCCGTCGGGCAGAACGATCACATTGTATTGATTGAGGTCGACATTCCCGAGATGGTCGTGGTCGATGGCGGTGTAGGGGATCGGCTGCTCGACATCCAGAAGCCACCAGTGCTGCCCGTAGGAGAGCAGGCTGGCGGGGCGGTTGCGGATCAACGCGATCTTGGGCAAGGGGAGGCGGTCGTTGGCGTTGGCGCCGAGCACCGGGCCTTCCTCGGTGACGCCCGTCGAGGCCCGGTGGACATCGACGCCGATCGCGCGCACATCGCGCACAAACGCCTGGAGGTCGGCGTGCCGGTTGCGAACGCGGTGGATGATCAGCGAGCCCTTCTCGAAGCTCTTGCCGTCCACGCGGACCGTCGAGCCGGCGCGGCGGAGGAAGAGGTCGTGTTTGGCCGCGAGGCCGACGACCGAGGGCAGCTTGTGCTGTGCGGCGTCGATCACCAGGGCAACATCGCCCTCACCGATCAGCTCGCCCAGCGCGTCGCCCGCCTTGGGCAGGTTCATGGTCTCGACGCTGAACTCGTCGGTCGTGTACCACGCTTCGAGCCCGAAGGCGACGATCGCGTTCCACGCCGTGATGTCGTAGGTGTCCTTGTCCTCGACATAGGTCTCCGGCTCGAAGAGCGTGCGGACGAGAAAGCCCATCGGCTGGTTGGCGCTGATGACCCACGGGGCCCGGCGCAGCGGCTGCCGGCCGGCGTCGTTGTTGTCACGGAAGCTCCTGAGTGTCGGCCGCCCCTCGTACCCCGTGAGCAGGCCGATCTCGATCCCGTGCTCGCGGCAGAGATCGTGCAGCTTGGAGATCAGGGCCGGGTCGTTATCTGAAGCGACGAGGATGGTCAGGGGCGACTCTGCCGCCTTGTCCATCGCCTCCTTGAAGTACTTGGCGAAGCGGCGGATCTGCGCCTCGCGGTGCTTGGCGGTCGTCTCGACATAGCTCATGCAGATCAGGAAGTGGTGGTGGGCGCGTTCTTCGAGCGTGAGCACCTCGTGATCGGAGAACTCGAGGGCCAGCCCCGCGAAGCTGTGCCCGCCCTTTTCTGTGAGCAGGCCGACGGCGCCGTGGTAGACCGGCAGCACCTTGCCGTAGCCGGGGTAGAGGTAGTCGAAGCGCTCCTTGGTGCTGTAGACCAGGCCCCGCTTGTCGAAGATCTCGGCGTTGTGGTCCCCGTAGAGCTCGAGCCAGTCCTTGGTGCTCTGGGGGATGTTGGCGCTGTAGGGCGTGTCGCCCGGGCCGAAGAAGAACGGCCGGCTCCAGCCCTGCTCGTGCACATCGATGTGCAGGTGGGGCAGCACGCGCCGGTAGGCCGGCAGGCGGCTTCGGCTCTCGGCGTGGTTCAGCCAGAGCCAGTCGCGGTTCAGGTCGAACAGGTAGTGGTTCGTCCGCGAGCCGGGCCAGGGCTCGCGCCGCTCCGCCGCGTCGTGGCTCGGGTTGGGCTCCACACCCATCGTGTTCTCGAACCACGATACATAGCGCGAGTGCCCGTCGGGGTTGAGCATCGGGTCGATCACCACGACCACATCCTTCAGCCACGCTTTGACATCCGGGTGGGTGCTGGCGGCCAACTCGTAGGCGGTCGCGATCCCCGCCTCGGCGGCCGAGGCTTCGTTGCCGTGGACATTGAAGCTGAGCCAGACGATCGCGGGGTTGTGCTCTGCGATCTCGTCGAGGCGATCGGCGCTGAGGGTGCGCGGGTCGGCCAGCTCGCGGTTGGCCTCGTAGATCTCGTCGAGGCGGGCGATGTTGGCCGGGTCGCTGATCGTCAGCGTCATCAGGGGCCGGCGCTGCCAGCTCTGGCCGTAGCGTTCGACCACCACACGATCGGTCGACTCGGCCAGCGCCTCGGCGTATCGGACGATGTCGGCGTGGCGGGTGAAGTACTTCCCGACCTCGTGCCCGATGACCGACTTGGGGGTCGGGACTTTCGGGTCGTACGAGGAGTTCTCCAAGTACTCGAAGGGACGGTCGGGATGGTGGGCGTGCTGTGACCAGGGGGAACCATGGGCCCCCAGCGTGCAGGCCGCCGCCAAAGCGGCGACGGCGATCCTGATTCGACTTCGCATGAAGATCCTCCGTGAATATGCCATCGTCCCGGTTTGGATCGGCTCGGACCGCCTGCCGCGTCTGGCGGTCGATCTGATCCACCCTACCGGCGAGCCGCCCCCGTGTCGCGGTGTTTCTATCGGGCAGCGGGTGTCTTTGGGCCAGCGGGGCGGACCGTGTCGGCCGATAATCGGGGCGTTCGGCGATCAGAACGCAACCGCATAGTCATGCCAGATATGCGGCTTGTTCATGCTAACTTAGCCGATCCGGCTTGACCGGGGCTCAAAAATACGGCGTAATGTGCGGCGGCCGACCAGTCCCGGTCTTGCCGCCGGAGCACGACGCAATGACCACCAGCCACCACCAGCAGAGCGGATCGCCGGAAATCTCCCCGCTTGATCTATCCACCGGCCCGCAGTTCAAGGCGGCCGAGGATCAGCGTGGCGACTGGTGGGTCTGGCGTCGGGTGAGCGCCAAGGGGTGGGCGACGATGCGTCGCTGCGACTCCCGCGATGAGGCCGAGCGTCTGGCCGAGGCGCTCAACGACGGGACCGACCCCGAGGAAGCCGCCCGCGACGCCTGATTGCGATTTCCGGTCCCCGCCCAGCGCCGGTCCGGCCCGTCCGGGTCTCGCTCGGACCGGAGAGAAGCTCGGAGGGCAGCACGCGTGGCCAAGGAAGACCTCTTCCCGGCAACCAGATCGACCTGGATCGGCGACCAGCTCCGGCGTGACGACACCGGCCGCGCCGAGGTCAACCGCCATGTGATGACGGTCTACGCCCTGCCCCTCCGTGCGTACTTTCTGGGCACCTCCGAACGCTGGCTGGGCGACGCCGACGACATCGTGCAGGGGTTCTTCGCCGATCGGCTGGCGCGTGACGACTTCTTCGCGGCCTGGCAGCAGAGCGGGATGCCCCTCCGACGCTGGCTGATGAACGCCTTCTGTTTCTATCTCAAGGAACAGCGCCGACGCCACCGGCGCGACAACCGGGGCTCGGCCCTCGGAGACGACCCGATCGCGTTCTGCGGCGACCCCGACCGCGCGATCGACCGGGCCTTCGTCGCCTCGCTTGTGCAGCGGGCGATGGACCTGACCCGCGAGGGGTGCGAGAAAGACGGGATGGACGACCATTGGCGTGTCTTTGAGGAGCACCACTGCCGCGCCAGGCCCTACGCGGATGTCGCAACGGACCTCGGCATCGATGCGGCGCGTGCCGCGGTGATGGCCCGGACCGCGACGCGGCGTTTCCGCATGACGCTGCGCGATCTTCTTGCGCGTGACAGCGCCGCTTCGGAGGGTGGAGAGGACATCGACGATCAGATCCGCGCACTCGTGGAGGCTCTCGCGTGAACAACAGCACGCCCAACCCCTCGGGCTCCGGCGCAGAGCTGGAGGCAGGCACGATCACCCGCCTGTTCCGCCTCGGCCTCTCCGGGCCCCGCCGCCCGGTCGATGCACTGATCGACCGCCTCGGCGCGCCCGATTCGGAGGCGTGGCTGGAGCGTGCGATGGAGCGGGCCCCGCAGGTCGGCGGGGCGGATCCCGCGGGCGCGATGCTCCGCGGCGCCGACACCGACACGCTCAGCCGCATCAAGAGCACCGGCAAAAAGCTCCTCGCCGACGCGGGGACGGAGGACCACCGCCTGACGGGTCTTGCGCTCTATTTCTTCGCGGTCGCTTCGGCGCTGGCCCACCACGACACGGTGATCTGCAGCCGCACGAGGGAAGAGCTGCACCCGGTGCTGCTGGATCTGGCGGCGGTCTGCCCTGCGCGTTGGGCGGAACTGTGCACGAATGCCGCGGCGAACGCCTCGGGCGAGCGGTGACCGGCCGGGCCCGCGCGCCGATCAGGGCAGGATGAAGCGGTGTTCGCCATCGGGCGTCCGGGCGAGCACCTCGACCGGCCCTGAATCATCGCTGATGTCGAGCGGCCCGACGAGCAGGAATGCATCGGCCAGCGGGGCGCCAAGGATCTCAGTCCACACCGCCTCGCCCGAGACCGAAGCGTCGCCCGAGCGGACCTCGACTCTGACGGGCCCATCTGGCAGCGGGCCGGCGCAATACAGCGACACGAGCACGAACGCGCCCTGGGGCCCCGGCGATCCGGTGCGCGATCCCGAGGCGTCGGCGAGGTGCGCGTCGGCGATCCAGACGGTTGGCTCGGCCGGCGGGTCGATCGGCTCGGGGCCCGTGGCGGGTTCTGCCGCGTTCGGCGTTGCGCTCCAGAGACGCACCACGCCGTCGGCGAGCGCCGCGACGAGCGTCTCGCCTTCAGAGCAGAACGCCAGCGCCTCGACGGGGAGTCCGACCTCGGCGATGGTCATGACCACTTCGCCCGTCTTTGCGTGCAGGAGACGGACGACGCCCGATCGGTCGGCGATCGCGAGCCTTGCTCCGTCCGGCGAGAGGGCGATCGCGCTGGGCGGGGCACTGCGCGAGTCGGACCGCCAGCGTTCGGCGCCGGTCTCGTCGGTCGCGGTTACGCCCGAGACGCCAGCGCGGTAGCGGACGCCGCCGGGACCGTGCGCTTCGCGAGGGTCGTGGGTCGGGTTGCTCGCGGGTTTCGCCTGGCCGAGGGGGGCGAGGGTGTGTGAGTCGACGAAGTTCAAGCCGTGCTCGCTTGTGACGATGATCGTGTCGTTGTCGGCGAACGCGATATCGACCGGCCTGCCCCAGATCGCGCGGACGCCCAGCGCCGGCGCGATCGCCCGCGCGGGGTTCCAGAGGCGGACCTCGCCTGACTCGTCGGCGGTGACGGGGCCTCGCTCGCTCCATGCGATCTCGCGGACGGGTGCTCGGTGCCCGAGCATCAGGGCCATCTGCGACTGGCTGACCGCGTCCCACAGGCGGAGGGTGAGGTCCGAGCCGGCGCTGAGCAGAAACTCTGGATCGCCCGAGGCTTCGGGGCGGAAGCCGAGCGAGAGCACCTCGCCGCGATGCCCCGCCAGCGCGCCCAGGCGTCGGCCCGTGCGCAGGTCCCAGATGCAGATGCGCCCGTCTTCGCCCCCGGTGGCGAGGATGCGTCCGCCGATGTCTGCAGCGAGCACGGCGCCGGTGTGGGCGTTGAACGAGTGCGTCGGGCGTCCGGAGGTCGCGTCCCAGACGATCACGACGCCCGTCGCGTCGCCGGTGATCGCGACGGCGCCGTTTGGGGAGAGGGCGGCGATGGTCACCGGCGCTTCGTGCGCTTCGACGCTGCGCGCGCCGGTTGCGGCGTAGAAGCCGACGCGACCCCATCCATCGCCGGTGATGGCGCGTTGCGCGTCGCCCGCCAAGGCGCTCGGGGGTGCGGCAAGACTGAACCTCGTTGCGGGCTCGGGGGAGGCGTTGGCGGTGTCCCAGCGGATCAACTCGTTTTTCTGCGTCGCGGTCCAGGCGGCGCCGGCGTCGCGGGCGAACGCGAGTGCGACTGCGCGGGCGGGGGTTTCCGCTCGCGGCGCACCCCAGCCCGGTCCGCCGAGGACGGGCGCACCCGATGTGTCAACAAGCAGCAGTCGCTCGCGCGTTGCGTCGAGCTTCGGCGCCGCCCCGAGCCCGCTGGCGAGCACACGCTCGCTCTGGTCGAGCCTGGCGGCGATCAGGCCGAGCTCCCAGCCCGCGGCGTCTTGCAGTTCCTTCGCCCGCTCGATGTGTTCCCACGCGAGGGCGACCTCGCCGGCGCGGGTCGCCCAGTCGGCGACGGAGACGAGATTCAGGTAGGTGCGCAGATCGGCGAGCCTGCGGGCCTCGGCCTCGCTCTGGGCGAACGCCTCGGCGCGCTGGCGGGCCTGGACGGTGTTGGCGTACTGGACCGCAGCGCCGACACCAGCGCCGATCGCGCCGAGCAGCAGCAGGCCGAGCAGCACCGACGCGGCCCGGTTGCGGCGAACCAGCTTCGAGACGCGGTACGCGACCGAGGGCGGCCGGGCGAGGATCGGCTCGCTGGCGAGAAAACGCCGGATGTCGGCCGAGAGCTCCGACGCGGAGGCGTAGCGGCGGGAGCGGTCCGGGTCGATCGCTTTCATCACGATCCACTCGGGGTCGCCACGGAGCTGGCGGACGAGCTGCGAGGCGTCGGCGCCGCGCGCCATCGCGATCTCGGGGAGCTTGGCCGCGTCCGCCCGCACGACAGAGATGGGGCGCGAAGGCGCCGAAGACGCGATCGCCTCGCGCACGCGCGTCGGCCCCGCACGCCTCAGGCCCGAAGCGTCCAGCGGCACGCGCCCGACCAGCAGCTCGTAGAGCACCACACCCAGCGAGTAGATGTCGGTGCGCGTGTCGATCTCGTGGGGAGCGCCCGAGGCCTGCTCGGGGCTCATGTACTCGGGGGTGCCGATCAGCACGCCGTCCTCGGTCGCCAGGGAGGCGCCGTCCTCGGCCTCGATGATCTTGGAGATGCCGAAGTCGATGATCTTCGGTCGGGCCCGGCCGCCCACCTCGGCGACGAGGATGTTCGAGGGCTTCAGGTCGCGGTGGATGACGCCCTTCTGGTGGGCGTGCTGCACGCTGTCGCAGACCTCGGCGATCAGGGCCATCCGCTCGGGCACGCCGAGCCGGCGGGTGTCGCAGTACGAGGTGATCGGCTCGCCCCGGACCAGCTCCATCACGAAGTAGGGGCGACCTGTGGGCGTCGCACCCGCGTCGTAGATCTGCGCCACGCCCGGGTGCTCCATCATCGCCAGCAGACGGCGCTCGGAGGCGAATCGGCGCACCACACGCCCGGTGTCCATCCCGAGTTTGAGGAGTTTGAGTGCCACGCGGCGCTGCACCGGCTCGGCCTGCTCG
Source organism: Phycisphaerales bacterium (assembly GCA_007694925.1). Classification (GTDB taxonomy): domain Bacteria; phylum Planctomycetota; class Phycisphaerae; order Phycisphaerales; family UBA1924; genus SLFH01. The sequence continues at coordinate 12,982 of REET01000114.1, forward strand.
GCGAGGTAGACCAGCCCGAACCCGCCCTCGCCGATCAGCTCGACGAGGCGGTAGGGCCCGATGCGGTCGCCGACTTTGAACTCCAGATCGCCCCCGGAGACCTCCCACGCCAGGCCCGAGAGGTCTCTGGGTGACGGCGTGCTGTCAGCGGCGCGGGGGTTTGGGGGTGTCGGCGGGTGGTCCATGGGTGATCGGGGCCGGGGTTTCTGCTAAGACTACAAGATCCGGGGCGGCAGGGCCGCGCCGGCGGAGGCTCCTGTTTGACGCTCCCGGATCCACAAGCCGCGACGCGGGTCTTCCTCGGGCGCGATCGCCCGGCGCTGGTTTCGGCCTGCCGCTGGTTGATCGATCGGTTTGGAGGCGATGGCCGGTTGGATCTCTCGGGCGTCGCGGTCGTCACGCCCGGGGCGAGGGCGGGGCGTCTGCTCCTGGGGGCGCTCGTGGACGTGAGCGACAGCGAGCAGATGGAGCTGTTTCCGCCCGAACTGCTGACGCCCGGGTCGCTCGCCGATCGGCTGCTCGAACCTTGCGAACTGCCCGAGGCCGGGGGGATCGCCCGGACCGTCGCGTGGGCCGAAGCGCTGCGGATGGTCGACGCCGAGATCCTGTTGCCGCTGGTGCCCCACCCGCCCGAGCACAAGGATCTCGGGGCGTGGCGGGCGTTGGGCGAGGTGCTGGCGCAGGCGTCCAGCGAGCTTGCCTCGTTCGGCCTGACCATGCAAGCCGCGGCTGAGCGTGTGGAAGAGGCCGGCAAGGATCCTGCGCCGGAGCGGTGGCGAGCGGCCGCGGCGGCCCAGCGGGCGTACATCGAGCTGCTGGAAGATCGCGGGCTGTGCGACCCTGAACTGGCCCGCATCGGGCGGCCGGTCCGGGCCGATCACGGGCTGAATGCGATCGTACTGGTCTCGCCCGCGGAGCTCTCGGCCGACGCCGAGCGGGTGATCGCCGAAGCCGGCGCGCCGGTGTGGAGCCTCATCGCGTTCGACGATGGCGAGAGCGAAGCGTTCGACGCGTTGGGCCGTCCCGTGCTCGATCGCTGGGCGGATCGTCCATGCCCGCTGGACGACGACGCGATCGTCTTTGCAGAAGGCCCGGACGATCAGGCCGAGCGGGCGCTGGTTGCCATCGCCGAGCTCGACCCAGCGCCCGCTCCCGACGAAATCGTGATCGGCACGCCCGACCCGCAAGTCACCGACGCGCTGGTGCTGCTCTCTGCGAGCGTCGAGGGGCTGCGCGTGCACGATGCGCGGGGCCTCCCGATCGAGGCGACCCCGCCGGTCCGCCTGCTGGAGGCGATGCGCGTCTACCTCCTGCAACGCGACCAGCGGAGCGCCGCCGACTTGATCCGCCACCCGGAGGTCGAACGCTGGCTGGCGAAAAAGCTCGGGCTGGGGCGCACCGAGCGGTGGCTGCCGAAGCTCGACGAGTATCTCTCCTCCTCGCTCCCGCCCGAAGACCGGGAGGGCGATGAGCGTGCGGATCAGATCGAAGTGCTTGCAACGGTGGTCGGCGCTGTTTCAGAGTGGCTGGAGCCGCTGGACGCGCCGGGCTCGACCGGCGGCCTGCGCGACAGAAGCCCCGACGACCTCGCCCAGAGCATCCTCGATGCGCTCGCCGAGCTCTACAGCGACGAGGAGCGGGCTTCGAGGCTCAAAGACCGCGATCTTGAGGCGCTCCGCCAGATTGCCGCGGCGTGCGCCGACCTGGCCTCCTGCGCCCACGACGAACCGCCCCTGCTGATGGACGCGCCCGAGGCGCTCGTGCTCGTGCTCGACGCGTTGGGGGGCGGGGCGGTGCGTGAGGAGTCGGGCGCGGGGGCGGTCGAGCTCGTGGGCTGGCTTGAGCTGGCGCTCGATCCATCGCCGGTGCTCGTGCTGACGGGGATGAACGAGGGCGTCGTCCCCCCCAGCCCGCGCCCGCACCCCTTGCTCAACGAGCAGACACGGGCCGATCTGGGTCTGCCCGGGCGCCGGGCGAGGCTGGGGCTCGACGCGTTCAGGCTGCACGCCGCCGTCTCGGGCAGAAGGCGCGTCGTGGCGATCTCGGGGCGGCGGGATCTGGCGGGCGACCCGCTCAGGCCCTCGCGTCTGCTCTTGATGGACGACGACGGCGCGATGGCGGCGAGGGTGCTGCGATGGGCCGAGCATGCGCCGGGTGATCGACGCCGCATCGCGCGCCGAGAGAGCGGGAGTGCAGAGAAGTTCTGCGCACCGGTGCTGGAGCGACCGACGCCGCCGGTGAGCGTGAGCGTGACGGCGTTCAAGCGGTTCCTCGAATCGCCGTACATGTTTTACCTGACCGACATCCTGCGGCTGGACGAAGCGGACGACCGCCCGCAGCGGGAGCTCGATGCCCTCGCCTTCGGCAACCTGATCCACAAGGCGCTGGAGAAGTTCGGCCTGTCGGATGATCGCGACGACGCCGACCCGGGTCGCATCGAGCTTGCGCTGCACGCGTTTTTCGACGAAGAGCTCGCGGAGATGGTCGGTTCGCGCCTCCCGGCCACGGTCCGCGTGCAGGCGGACCTGGCCAAGCGCCGCCTCAGCGATTTCGCCGCGCGCCAGGCCGAGCACCGGCGCGAGGGCTGGCAGATCGTGCACTGCGAACAGAACTTCAAAGACGCGGCGCTGGTCGTCAACGGGAGACGGCTGATCGGCCTGCGGGGCCGCATCGACCGCATCGACCGCAACGACAAAACCGGCGAGCATGCCATCATCGACTACAAAACAGGCCAGCGCGTCGACCCGCCGGGCACGACCCACGTCGGACGCAACGGCTGGAAAGACCTCCAGCTCCCGCTCTACCGCCACCTCGCAAAGGGCATCGTCGGACCTGGCGCGCCCCTGCTGGGCTACGGACGGATCGGCGCCAAGCGCAAAGAGATCGGCTTCGCCTTCGCGGACTGGGACGCGGATGTGCTGCACGAGGCGGACCTCGTCGCGGCCGACGTCGCCGAACGCATCCTCGCCTGCGACTTCTTCGGCGAAGAATTGTCTTCTCCCGAGGGCGCCGCCGGATACATCATGGACCTCGGCGAGCCGACCATCGTCGACCCCCCAGACCTGAAACCGGACCGCGGTGTCGAAGAGCGGGGGGGTGCGCGATGAGCGTCACCGAGTTCGACGCATCTGTCGGCGGGCTGGGGCTCAACAAACCCCGGCTGACGATCCTCGCCTCGGCGGGCACGGGCAAGACCTACGCCCTCGCGACGCGTTATCTGGCGTTGCTCGCCAGGGGCGCTGCGCCCGAGTCGATCCTCGCGTCGACCTTCACGAGAAAGGCCGCGGGCGAGATCCTCGAACGGATCGTGCAGCGGCTGGCGAAGGCGGCGCTCGACGATCGGGCCAGAGCGCAGCTCGACCGTGACATCCGCGAGCAATTCAGAGAGGGGTCGGCGCCGGCGCCGCTGACGTCCGAGCGTTGCGCAGCGATGCTTCGGGGGCTGTTGGGGTCGCTCGACCGGCTCTCGGTCTCGACGATCGACGCGTTGTTTGTGAAGATGGCGGGCGCGTTCCAGCTCGAGCTCGGGCTGCCGCCGGGCTGGCGTCTGATCGACCCCTTCGAGGAGAAAGAGTTCGTCGAGGACGCCGCGGGGGAGACGCTGCGCCTGATCGATCCGCAAGAGATGTTCGCGCTGATCGAGATGCTGCACGGGGGCGACGCGAGGCGGGACGTGCACGAGGCGCTGATGCGGACCATCGAGAGCGCCCACAACCTCCTGCTGAACTCCGAAGAGGCGGCGTGGGACTTCCCGCCCGAGACCGATCGCCGGCGAGAAGCGGCCGAGATCGACGCCGACATCGACGAGCTCGCACGAATCGAGCTCCCCACGACCAAGTCCGGTACGCCGAACAAGGCTTGGCAGGGCGCGATCGAGAAGCACATCGACGCGGCCAGAGCGCGCAACTGGGAGGCCTTTCTTGAGGGCGGCGTCGCTTCGGCCGTGATGAAGGGAAACAACAGCTTTTCAAGGGCCGAGATCCCCGGCCCGATCGCCGACCTGCTCGAACGCCTCATCGCCGACGCGAGGGCCTCGATCCTCGGCAGGCTGCGCCAGCAGAACCTCGCCTCGCGCGACCTCCTCAAACGGTACGACGCGGAGCTTCGCGCAGCCAAGCGGCGGGAAGGCGCCTGCTCGTTCGCCGATGTGCCCCGCCTGCTGCTCGAAGCAGGCGCACAGGGCCGCCTCGACGAGCTCTACTACCGCCTCGACACTCGCTACGACCATGTGCTGCTCGACGAGTTCCAGGACACCTCGGTGCTGCAGTTCTCGCTGCTCGAACCCGTGCTCGACGAGGTGATGGCGGGGGGCGAGAAGACGCTATTCTGCGTGGGCGACGCCAAGCAGTCCCTCTACGCCTGGCGCGAGGCCGAGCCGGCCCTGCTCGAAGGGCTCACCGAGCGTTGGGAGCACATGCAGACCGAGCAGCTCTCTCGGAGCTACCGCTCCTCGAAGCCCGTGCTCGACTGCGTCAACGAGGTCTTCACCGCCATGCCGACCAGCGCCGTGATGGCTGAGATCGGCTGCGGCGCCGAGCAGGCGTGGAAGCACCGCTTCGAACTCCACGAACCGGCGCCGCACCTGAAAGACCGCCCGGGCGAGGCGAGGATCGTCTGCGCCCCGATCTGCGAGACCGAGCTCAAGAAAGACGGCACGCCGAAGAAGCCGAACGCCAAGCAGAAGCTCGAAGCCCGCCTCGCTTTCGCCGCAGATCGTGTCGAGGAAATCGTGCGGGAGTGCCCTCGCGCGTCGGTCGGCGTGCTGGTGCGCCAGAACCGGCATGTGCAGGCGATGATCGAGGAGCTCGATCTCAGAGGCGTTCGGGCGAGCCAGGAGGGCGGGGCGCACCTGACGGACGCGGCGCCCGTTGCCGCGGCTGTCAGCCTGCTGCGCTGGATCGACCATCCGGACGACACGCTCTCGCAGTTCCACGCTGCAGCGACGCCTCTTGGACGGACCGTCGGGCTAATTCTGCCTCTGGCCGAACTGCCCGGCCGGGGCCGAGCGATCGCGTCGAAGCTGCGCCGGGAGTTTGTCGCACGGGGCCCGGTGCGGCTGCTCTCTCGCCTCGGCCGGCGGTGCGAGGCCGGCATGGGCCCCTTCGAGCGAGAGCGGTACGCGCAGATGCTCCGCATCGTGCAGCGCTTCGCCGAAGAATCGCCCCTCCGCCCCTCTCACCTCGCCGACCGAATCGAGGCCGAGCGCGTCGAACGCCCGGACCGCGCCGGCGTGCGCGTGATGACGATCCACGCGTCCAAAGGCCTGCAGTTCGACGCCGTCGTCCTGCCGACGCTCGACGAGAAGCTCGAACCGAGGCCCAGGGGGGCGATCGGCTCGCGGCCCTCGCCCTTCGAGAAGCTCGACGCCGTCAGCAAGTTCCCCAACGAGGCGCTCCGGACGATCAGCCCCGAGTGCAAAGCGCTGCACGAGAGGGTCACGGCCACCGCCGTCGACGAGGCGCTCTGCACGCTCTATGTCGCGATGACGCGCGCCGAGCGTCTGCTTGAGATGGTCGTCGATCCGTGGCCCGAGCCCGGCGAGCTCCCGAGCACGGGCGCGGGGCTCGTCCGCGAGGCGTTGATCCCGGGCGAACAGAGCAAGCCGTGCGAGGTCGTGTGGCAGAACGCGTCGGGCGTCTGGCACGAGGGCGTCGGATCGGCCGACGAGCCCGCGAAGGCCGCCGAGGCGGTCGAACTCCGTCTGGCGCCGCTGCAGCGAACGGCCGGGCACAAGCTCGCTCGCGGCGCGCCCTCCTCGCTGCACGCCCACGACGGGTCGATGGTCCGCTCGATCCTCTCGCTCGACAAGGGCGGCGCCGCGGGGCGTGGGTCGATCGTCCACGCGATGCTCGAAAAAGTCGCCTGGCTCGACGACGCACCGCCCGACCGGGACGAACTGGTCGAGCAGGCCGAGGCTCTCGGCGCCGAAGACCCCGGCGCGATCGCCGATGAGCTGATCGGGCTCGTCGGGAAGGGCGCCCTCCGCGCCGTCTTCCTCCGCTCACGCTACGAGGGCACGCCGGAGCTGCATCTGGAGCGGGCGTTCGCCGTGCGGCTGCAGCTCGACGGGCGCGAACGCCTCGTCACCGGCCGCTTCGACCGCCTCGTCGTCGTCTCTGGACCCACTGGGCCGGAATCCGCCGAGGTCATCGACTTCAAAACCGACCGCATCGACCAGGGCGAGGTCAGCGCGAGGGTCGAACGCTACCGCCCGCAGCTCGGGGCGTACTGTGCAGCCGCGGCGAGGCTTTTCGGCCTCGATCCCGATCGCGTGCGGGGCACGCTGGTCTTCCTCGGGCCCGGGGTCGCCGCCGAAGCGGTCGGCGCAAGCCAGCCCTGACCCGCAGCGCAAGGAGCCGGCGCGTGACAGAAGAAGCGATCCGGATGAGAACTCGGTTCTGCATCGACGCGGCCCGCGAGGCCGGCCGGCGCACGCTCTCGCTCTTTAACAACAACGCGCTCCGCATCGAGACCAAGCGCGACGGCACCCCCGTCACCGAGGCCGACCGCGACTGCGAGCTCGCCCTCCGACGCATGATCGAAGCGTCCTTCCCCGACGACGCGATCCTCGGCGAAGAGATGCCCGAGAAGCCGGGCATCACCGGCTACCGGTGGATCATCGACCCGATCGACGGGACCAAGTCGTTCGTGCACGGGGTGCCGCTCTACGGCACACTGCTCGCAGCGCAGCTCGAAGAGGAGAGCATCGCCGGCGCGATCGTGATGCCGGCGCTCGATGAATATGTCTATGCGGGCAGGGGCCAGGGCGCGTGGCACGGGCTCGGCGAACACAGGCCCGAGCCGGCGCGGGTTTCTGAGGTTGGTTCGCTGAATGAATCCTGCGTCTGCACGACATCCCTCGCGCTGATGCAGCGCAAGGGGATGGGCGGCCTGTTCGACGCAATCGCCGACCGCTGCGGGCTCTTCCGTGGCTGGGGCGACTGCTACGCCCACCTGCTCGTCGCGACCGGGCGTGCCGAGGCCGCGATCGAGCCGGAGATCAGCCTCTGGGATGTCGCGCCGATGCCCGTCATCATGCGCGAGGCCGGCGGCGAGTACACCGACTGGAACGGCGTCTGCGACACCAACTCGCCGCACGGGGTGTCGAGCAATGGTCGCGTGAGCGCAGAGTTGCTCTCGATGCTTAAGCCCGCGCTGCAGGGATGAAGGATTGTGTGACCGGGAGCGTCACGCGTTCTCGACGCGCACCTCGCCGCCGCCCGAGGCGATGATGTCGCCGATCAGGTTCGCGCCCATCCGCGCGTGGTAAGTCACCGTCGCGTCGGCGTAGTCGCGCCCGAGGATCTCCGCCTTGCTCTCCACCTCGTGCACCAGCCGGGACGCGGCCAGCGGCAGCGTCATCCGAACCTCACGCACCTCGCCCGCGATGATCGATCTCACCCGTTCCGTCAGCTCGTCGAGCCCCTGGCCGGTCCCGCCCTTCTCGGGCGAGAGCGAGCAGATCGTGATGCTGTCGGGCAGCTTCGACTTCCAGTACAGCAGCTCGCGGTTGTCGGGGAGCTTGTCGGCCTTGTTGAGCAGGATCAGGCGTTTGGGGGGCTTGGTCGAGGTGGTCTTTTCCCAGCCGCGACCTTCCTGCTCCTCGGTCCCGCCTCCGGCGAAACGGTCGATGATCTCGTCGAGGGTTTTCTCGACGGTGTGCAGGCGGCCCTCGGCGTCTGGGTCGGCGACATCGACGACGACCAGCAGCAGGTCCGCGTGCGTCGCCTCTTCCAATGTCGCTCTGAACGAAGCGACGAGGTGGTGGGGCAGATCGCGTACGAACCCGACGGTGTCGGACATCATCGCCTCGACCCCGTCGCCAAGGTCCCACTTGCGCGTGCGCGTCGTCAGCGTCGCGAACAGCCGGTCGTCGGCGTAGGCCCCGCCGGCGGTCAGCGTGTTGAACAGCGTGCTCTTGCCCGCGTTGGTGTAGCCGACGATGCCGACGGTGAAGTGGCGGCTCTTGCGTTCGGCGACCTCGCGCGAGCGACGCGCCTGGATCTGCTGCAGCTCGCGCTGGAGCATTGTCTTGCGCCGCTGGACAAGCCGCCGGTCGATCTCGAGCTGCTGCTCGCCCGGCCCGCGCGTGCCCACGCCCCCGATCCCGCCGGTGCCGACGATGCGCTCGAGGTGGCTCCACATCGCACGCAGGCGGGGGTAGGTGTACTCCAGCTGCGCCAGCTCGACCTGCAGCCTGGCCTCGTGGGTGCTCGCGCGACCCGCGAAGATGTCCAGGATCAGCTCGCTCCGGTCGACCACCTTCCGCTCGATGTGCTGCTCGATGTTGGCGATCTGCTTCGGCGAGAGGTCGTGGTCGAAGATGACCGTCTGGGCCTCCAGCCGCTCGCACAGGCCCTTGAGCTCGTCGAGCTTGCCCTTGCCGATGTAGGTGCCCGCCTCGGGGCTCTGGCGGTGCTGTTCGAGCTCACCGACAACCGTCGCCCCGGCCTGCTCGGCCAGATCGCGAAGCTCGCCGAACGGGTCGGCGGGGTCGTACTCCGAGCCGGGCAGGCGGACGGCGGCCAGCACCGCTCGCTCGGCACGGACCTTGATTTCAGATCGTTCTGTAGGTGGTGGCATCCGGGAGGAACAATAGGACCTCCCGGGGCGTAGGCTGATCGGGGTGTGGGGGCGTCTCGGGGCGACGCTGCGCCCCAAACTATGATCCATCAAGCCGCGACCTGGTGCGTGGCCCCCCGAAGCTGGTCCGGAAGCTCTGATCCAAGGGAGTGCGGCGTGAAGAAAAGTCGGTTCTACCTCGACGCGGTCCTTGTCGGCGTGCTCGGCGTCGCGGTTCTGGGCACGACCATGGCCCTCAGCCGCCGCGCCCCGGACTATGCCTTCTTCGACCCGATCATCGATGTCAAGCACCTCATCGACACCCGCTTCGTCGGCGAGGTCGACGGGGACGAGCTGCAGCGGGCCGCGATCGACGGGATGCTCGGGGCGCTCAACGACCCCTTCTCGT
>REET01000134.1 GCA_007694925.1 Phycisphaerales bacterium
ATCTCCGCGAACAAGAAAAAGCAGGAAGAAAACGCACGCCGCGCTAAAGAAGAGGCCGATCGCTCGGCCCCGGCGAGGCCGACCTCAACGCGCACGCGATCGCCCGCGACGGCGTGGCCCTGGTCGTGCACGCGTCGAACCCGATAGCCGGCCTGAGCGCCGAGGAAGTCAGGTCGATCTTCACGGGTCGGGTGAGCGATTGGAGCGGGGTCGGCGGTCGGGAGCGGAAGATCGTCGTTGTTCACAAGGCGGACGGGCGTTCGACGCAGGAGGTCTTTCTCGGACACTTCCGCCTCGCCCCGGGCCAGGTCCGACCGAGTGCCGTCATCGGCGACAATGCGCAGGGCATCAAAACCATCGCGGGCTCCCCCGGCGCGATCGGGTACATCTCGATCGGCGCCGTCGAACGCAGCGCCCGCGAGGGCGAGCCGGTCCGGACGGTCTGGATCGACGGGATCCCCGCGACGACCGAGAGCCTCCGGAACGGAAACTACCCCATCGCGCGGGATCTCGTGCTCGTGACGCGGGGCGAGGCTTCTCCGGCCGCGGAAGCATTCATCGAGTTCACCAGGTCGGCGCGGGCCGACCGTTACATCAACGGATTCTCCTTTGTTCAGGCGGATGAATGACATCGCGCTGGCGGCCGGAGCGCGGGCCGCGGCGTTCTGCGCCGCCTCGCTGCTCCTGCTGATCACAGGGTTCGTGTTCGTCGGCTCGCTGCCGGCGCTCCAGAACATCGGTACGTTCAGAATGGCGACCGACGGCGCCTGGCTGCCGACGCACGACGCCTCCGGCTCGTTCTCGCTGGCGCCGGCGCTTGTCGGCAGCCTGGCGGTCACGGCCGGTGCGGTGCTGATCGCCGCGCCATTGGGCGTGCTCGCTGCGGTGTGCGCCGGCTGCGTTGCGCCGCGCGGGATCCGGAGGGCCTTTACGCTGCTGATCGGGGTGATGGCCGGGCTGCCCTCGGTGGTGCTCGGGCTCTGGGGCCTGACGGTGCTTGCGCCGATCGTGGCGAGCGTCCACCCCCCGGGTCCGAGCCTGCTGGCGGCCTCGATCGTGCTCGCCCTCATGATCGTGCCGACGGTCGCCATCGCGACGGGGGCCGCGCTCGGCGCGGCGCCGGACTCGACACTCAACGCCGCACGCGCCTGCGGGCTCTCAGGCCTGGCGACCTTCCGCCTCGCGTTGTGGCCGATCGCGAAGGCGGGCGTGATCGTCGGCCTGCTCCTGGGCACGATGCGTGCGGTCGGGGAGACGATGGTCGTCGTGATGGTCTCGGGCAATGTGCCGGGCTTTCCGACCTCGGTCTTCGACCCTGTCCGGACGCTGACGGCCAACATCGCCCTGGAGATGGGCTACGCGATGGGCGATCACCGCTCGGCGCTCTTCGCCAGCGGCCTCGTGCTGACAGGCGTGGTGCTCGTGCTGGTCTTGCTCTCGCGCCGGATCGGATGGGCCGCCCATGCATGATCTCGCTCTGACCGCAAAGGCACGAGACCCGGCCTCGCTGGCGGCGGTGCTGTTCGTCGCGGCCTGCTGGGGCGCGCTGGCGGTCGTGTCCGGCGCGGGGCTCTGGGTCCTCGGCGACCTGCTCTTGCGGGGCATGGCGAGCCTGACGCCCGCCTTCCTGCTCGGATCGCCCGCCGACGGGGGCCGGGCTGGAGGCATCTGGCCGATGATCGTCTCGACCGCGATGGCGATGGCGGTGTGTGTCGCGATCGTGGCGCCGGTAGGCCTGCTGGCGTCGATCTGGCTCTCTGAGTTCTCGACTAGGGGCGGGCGGACGGGCGCCGCGGTCCGCGTCAGCCTGGATGTGCTCGCGGGCGTGCCCTCGATCGTGTTCGGGCTCTTCGGGTACGCGTTCTTCTGCGTGGCGCTCGGGCTGGGCCCTTCGGTGCTCGCCGGGGGGCTCACGCTGGCGTGCATGGTGCTGCCGCTGATGATCCGCCTGTCGGAGCAGTCGCTTAGAGCGGTCCCGGTCTCGGTGCGCCAGGCGGCCGAAGGGCTGGCCTTGAGCCGCTGGGCGACGCTTCGGCGCGCCGTGCTCCCGGCGGCGATGCCCGGCGTGATCTCCGGCACCATGCTCTCTCTGGCCCGCGCGCTCAGCGAGACGGCGGCGCTCCTCTTTACCGCCGGGTATGTGATGCGGACGCCGGGGTCTCTCGACGACCCCGGACGCGTGCTCTCGGTCCACATCTACGACCTGGCGATGAATGTGCCCGGGGGCGACACGAACGCGTACGCGTCGGCGCTGGTGCTCGTTGTGGCACTGCTGCTGGTCGCGGCGGGCGGCGCGGCGCTGGCCGCCCGGCGCGCCGAGTTCAGGCGGGGGCTGTGAAATGACACGAGATACGACTTCCAACCCAACGCAGGCGCGGCCGGGACTGATCCCATGGCCACCCATGCAACGGATCCCCGCGTGCTGCGTGCCGGAGACGCACATCGAGATCGATGGCCTCGAAGTCAGCTACGCGGGCGTCCCGGCGGTGCGCGTCGGATCGATGCCGATCTATCGCGGGTGCGTCACGGCGATCGTCGGCCCATCGGGCTGCGGCAAGTCGAGCTTCCTCGCGTCGATCAACCGCATGACCGAGAGCGTGCCCGGGTGCCGCGTCTCGGGGTCGGTCAGGATCGACGGCGTTGAGTCGGGAGGCGACCGGCGCCGCCTGCGCTCGCTGCGCAGGCGGGTGGGCATGATCTTCCAGCGCCCGAACCCGCTGCCGGTATCGATCGCCGCGAACATCGAGGCGCCGCTGAAGGACCACGGCGTAGGCCAGAAGGCGGAGCGCCGGCGGCGCGCCGAGCAGGCCCTGCGGACCGTCGGGCTCTGGGAAGAGGTCGCAGACCGACTGCACAAACCGGCCCTCTCGCTCTCGGGGGGGCAGCAGCAGCGGCTGTGCCTCGCCCGCTGCCTGGCGCTGGAGCCCGAGGTCGTGCTGCTGGACGAGCCGTGCAGCTCGCTCGATCCGATGGCGACCGATGTGGTCGAGCAGGCGCTGGCCCGGCTCCGCGGCCGCTACACCACGGTGATCGTCACGCACAACCTGGCGCAGGCCCGGCGCATCGCGGACTTCACGGGCGTCTTCTGGCAGCTCGGCCGGGGAAGAGAGGACAGCCTCGTCGAGTTCGGGTCCACGCGTCGCGTCTTCGAGACGCCCGCGGAGGAACTCACTTCCATGTACATCGGTGGGGCTCAGGGATGATCCAACACCAACACACAGCAGGTGCAAGCATGTCCGAGAGCGTCACACTGACCGTCCGGGGCGCCAACGCGTTCGACAGGGCCGTCGAGACTTCCACAGGCGCCGGCCTCCGAGCCGCGTCCCTCCGCGTCATCCAGGTCAACATCGGCCTGAAGTGCAATCTCGCCTGCCGCCACTGCCATGTCGAGTCCGGGCCCAAGCGCACCGAGGCGATGACCCGGGAAACGCTGGAACTGATCCTGAAGGCGGCGGAAGACTGCGGCGCAGAAACGATCGACATCACCGGCGGCGCGCCGGAGATGCACCCCGACTTCCGCTGGTTCGTCCGCGCCGCTCGCGCGCAGGGGCACGAGGTCATCGCCCGCACCAACCTCACGATCATGCTCGAAGAGGGCTACACGGACCTCCCCGGATTCTATCGCGAGCACGCCGTCCACCTTGTCGCCTCGCTCCCCTGCTACCTCCAGGTCAATGTCGACAAGCAGCGAGGGCGTCATGTCTACGAGGAGAGCATCGAGGTCATCCGGCGGCTCAACAGCGTGGGCTACGGCATCGAGCCCGGGCTCCCACTCGATCTGGTCTACAACCCGCTCGCAAGCTCGCTGCCCCCGCCGCAGGAGAGCCTCGAATCGGACTACAGGCGGGAGCTCGACCGCCAGTTCGGTTTGCGGTTCACCCGTCTGTACACGATCACCAACATGCCCATCGGACGCTTTCTGCACGACTTGGATCGGTCGGGCAAGGCCGAGGCCTACCACGAGCTGCTGCGGAACAGCTTCAATCCCGCGACCGTCGAAGGCCTGATGTGCCGCCACCAGATCCATGTCAGCCACGACGGCACGCTCAGCGACTGCGACTTCAACTACGCTTTGAAAATGGGCACGGCCGGCGATGCCCCGCGCCACATCCGCGACTTCTCCGCCGAAGCCCTCCGCACCCGCGCCATCTCAACGGCCGAGCACTGCTTCGCCTGCACGGCAGGCTGCGGCTCGTCGTGCGGCGGATCGCTGACCTGACAGCGGGCGTCGGTTCGTTACAGATCTTTGTGCGACCTCCCCCTCCCGGCGGTTCCCGGGCCTTCGTGCCCGGGAACCGTCCTTTTGTGTCAGGATGTGAAACCGTCCCCGAGGGGGCGGGCATCGGAATAGGCGGCTGTCGGCATCCATTGCCTAGCGCGATGAGCGACCAAACAACAGCGGGTGTAGAAGCAGTCGGGGTGGACGGCGCTTCGCGCGCCTCTGGACAGCGGACGCTGCCAGACCCCGGAAGGCGGGTGGTCAGGCTGCTCTCTTGGGCCGTGATCATCGTCGGCCTCG
>REET01000258.1 GCA_007694925.1 Phycisphaerales bacterium
CGCCCAGGCAGATGATGCGCCCGACACCGCGCGCGTCGATGTCGTTCAGGACGCTGCGGAGCGCTTCGGCGTTGCCGTGGATATCGCTGATCACGGCTGTGGGCAAGGTCGTACGCCTCCTTGGCGGGTGGTATCCGGTGCGCCGGCTCTGACCCCCGTGGACCGGGCGGCGGACCAGCGGCCATGGTAGGGACAATCGGGCGACAACGCCATCGGTGGTTGGGAACCGGCCTCCCGGGGATTCGCGCCGGCATGCGTGGTTGCCGCAAGACGCGGGTCCCGAACGCCGATGAGCGGCCCGGCTACCATCGAGCCCGGCCCGGGGATTGTTCCCGGCCGGGGAGCCTGAAGGATCAGTGCGAGGAGCGGCCGATGCCCGCGGCGAATGTGACCTACCAGCGGACGCGCGAGATGACGATCGACGAGCTGTTGCTCGAGAACCGGATCGTCTTCCTGATCGGCGAGATCAACCACGCGTCGGCGGCGCGTGTGATGATGCAGATGCTGTATCTGGAGAACCAGAAGCGCGGTCAGGAGATCGCGCTGTACATCAACTCTCCGGGGGGCGCCGTCGACGACACGCTGGCGCTGTACGACACGATGCGGTTCCTTTCCTCGCCGGTGGCGACCTATTGCATCGGCCGGGCCTACTCGGGCGCGGCGCTCTTGCTCTGCTCGGGGACATCCGGTCGGCGGTTCGCGCTGCCCCACGCCAAGGTGATGATCCACCAGCCCTACGGCGGGATCACGGGTCCTGCCGAGGACATCCGGATCCAGGCCGAGCAGATCATCAAGGCGAAGAAGGAACTGACCCGGATCATCGCCGAGCACACCGGCAAGCCGATCGAAGAGGTCACTAAGGACGCCGAACGCGACCGCTACTTCAGCGCCGAGGAGGCCAAGGCGTACGGCCTGGTCGACGAGGTGCTCCAGCAGAACTCCGAGCAGAAGGCGGGCTGAGTCGGCGAGCCCGACCTCCCGACGACACCCCGCAACATCAGCAGAGGAACGCAGACATGTCCTCGTATCTTGTCCCGATCGTCGTTGAGCAGACCGCCAGGGGCGAACGCTCGTACGACATCTATTCACGCCTGCTGAAGGACCGGATCGTGTTCCTCGGCGGGCCGGTGACCGACGACATCTCCAACCTCGTCGTCGCGCAGCTCCTGTTCCTCGCCAACGAGGACCCGGACGCGGACATCCACCTGTATGTCAACAGCCCGGGCGGCTCGGTGACGGCCGGCCTGGCGATGCTCGACACGATGAACTACATCCAGCCGGATGTGGCGACCTACATCATCGGGCAGGCCGCCAGCATGGGCTCGATCATCGCGTGCTGCGGCGCCAAGGGGAAGCGCTACGCGCTGGCCAACTCCCGCAACCTGATGCACCAGCCGCTGATCGGCGGCATCATGGAGGGCCAGGCGACCGACCTGGAGATCGAGGCCCGCGAGATGCTCCGCATCCGCGAGCGGATCTACGACATCTACGCCAACCAGGCCTCCAAGCCCCGCGACCAGGTCATCAACGATCTGGACCGCAACAAGTGGCTCGACGAGAAAGAGATGCTCGACTACGGCCTCATCGACGAGGTGCTGACGAACATGCCCGCCTCGGGGTCGAAGAAGAAAGAGGGCTGAGCGCCCCTCACTCGCAGAACAAGAAACAACCCGGGGCCTTCGCGGCCCCGGGTTTTTTTCGCCTCCCCGCTCGCGGTTCTGGCGATCAGGTCGCGGCGACATACTCGTCGAAAGTCTCGGCGAGGTATTCGTTCTTATGAATCACCGTCGAGACGCCCTCTGGCATGGCGAGGTGGATGACGGCGGGATTGCGAAGCTCGAGCTCACCGTTGAGTTCGTGCTCGCTCTGGCGGTAGGCCAGGACCCAATCGACATCGAACCTGCCGCAGGGCTCGCCCTTGTGCGAGCGGAGCTTCTGCCCGTGCGTCTTTGGCCAGTTGGTGACGGCGGCGACCTCGACCTCGACGGACTCGCCCATGAGGTCGGGGTGGACCGCGACGGGCTGGTGGACGACGCCGAAGCCCCCCGGCGGGCAGCGGAACGCGAAGTGGACATCGCGTCCGCCGCGGTGCGAGCAGAACGCGCGCACCTTCGGCCGGAGGTGGATGACCGCGTCGCACGGGCCTGAGAAGCGGCTCTGGTAGTAGAGGCTGATCTCGGCGATGCGGTGGTTCTTGTTGCCGTAGCGCTGGTTGACGACGCGGACGAGGGGCATGAAGCAGAGGCCGTCGCTCTCGAAGTATCGCCCGCCGGTGACCTGCGCGAGCTTGTCTGTCATTTTGTCCTCGATCTTGAAGCAGTAGATCATCGAGGCGAGGAGGACGAGCACCGCGGCGCCGGAGGCCGCCTGGTGCGCCCCCGCAGAGGGCCAGATGTTGCTCGCGTAATCGGGGGCGATGAGCCACGCGAAGAAGGCCCACGCCAGCGCGATGACCATCAGCATGACCAGCAAGTCGTTCCGTCTCTGGTGCATTTTCCGCCTCCCGGCCGGCCTGGCCGAAAGCGCCCGGAAGTCCGGGCGGTACAAACCCCATTGCCGGGGCGGAGACGGGAACACACTTCGGCACACGGACTTACAGAACCATCGCGGTCGCCGCCCAAGCATTCACGGGCGGGCACCCAGACCGAACTGTCCCGGGCATGAGTGCCCGGCCGCGACACGAGAATTTCCCGTGTGCCTTTCCCCAGATTATCGAGCCTTCCTATGGGGAACAAGAGAAATCCGGTCAGTTTGGGCTTGTTGTGCGATCACATAGCAAACAGAAAAGGAACCCCGTGCAAACAGCGCGGGGTTCCTTGATCGTGTCCGAAGTTTGTGACCGAGTCGAAGGAGCGCTCAGGCTTCCAGTTCGCGGAGGCCGAGGCCGTGCTCGGCGAGCTTTTCCTTCACCTCGACGAGCGAGGTGGAGCCGAAGTTCTTGACGCCCATGAGCTCGGCCTCGGTGTGGCTGGCGAGGTCGCCGAGCGTCTGGATGTTCAGGAGTTGCAGGGCGCGCCGGGCGCGGACCGAGAGCATCAGGTCGCTCACGGGCTTGTTGAGCGCGACTTCCTTGCCCGAGCCCTTGAGCTGCTCGATGATCTGGCGGCGGGCGGCGCGGTGGACATCCTCGCGCCCCTGGCCGAGGCGGAGGTTCTTGGCCGCGAGCATCTTCTTGATCTCCTGCAGCGAGGAGTCGCCGAAGTTCTTGTAGCTCATCAGCTCGGCTTCGGTGATCTTCAGCAGATCGCCGAGGGAGCGGATGTTCATCTTCTTCAGGCAGGTGCGGGCGCGGACGGAGAGCTCGAAGTCCGTGACCGGGGTGTCCATCAACGCCTTGCGCTTGAGCAGGTCGCGGTCGGTGTCTTCCTCGACGACCATCTCGCGGCTGGCGCGCACATCCTTCATGTAGAGGCGGGCGCGGGCGTGGTTGGGGTTGGTCTCGAGCACCTGGCGCAGGCAGCGCTCGGCGCGGACATAGTCGCCCCGGTCCTCGTAGAGGACGGCGAGGTTGATCAGCGCGTTGATGGGCGCGGGCTGGTGCTCGATGGCGCGCTCGTAGAGCACGATCGCCTCGTCTTCCTCGCCCATGAGGTCGAGCACATAGGCCAGGTGGAAGAGGGCGTCTGGGTGGTGCGGGTCGGCGTTGACTGCCTTGCGGAGTTCGATCGAGGCGCCGACCTTGTCGCCGCCCTTGAAGAGGTTGATGCCGCCGTTGAGATAGTTTCGCGCGGCCTCGGTGTCGCGCGAGGGCGCGTCGGACGCGCCGATCACCATGTCCATCGGATCGCTGCTCATGCCTGCTCCTACTGATTTTTCCGCCGGCCTGGGTCCGTGGTCACGCACGGATCGGCTCCCTCTACGGCGATCACAATGCTAGCGGTCGTCGGGGGTCTGCTCCAGCACCGGTCCGGGGGCGCCTCCGACAGGCACGCCGGCCTCGGACCCGCCGACGACATCGATCTCTCGCCATCCACCTTTCAAAAACCGTGCAAACAGGACGATGCCGAGGATGATGATGAACGCCGCGGCGCCGATCCAGGGCCCGACCGAGCCCCAATGCGGGACGATCGCGATCATCGCGTGTCCGCCCAGCACCAGACAGCCCCATGACAGACCGACGGTGACCAGCCCCGGCCATACGGTGTCGCCCGCCCCGCGGAGGGCGGCGGACATCACGATCGCGATCGCATCGAAGACCTGGAAGACCGCCGCGGCGATCATCACCAGCGCCCCGACGCGGACGATCTCGTCGATCAGCTCCTGGGGTGTCTCGTCGGGCACGAAGAGGCGGACGAGCTCTTCCCGGAAGACGACGAAGACGACCGCCATCGTGCCCATGTAGGCGACGGTGATGCCCAGACCGAGCCACGCCCGTTTGGCCGCGAGATCCGGGCGGCCCATGCCCATGCATTTGCCGATCATCGCGGTGACGGCGATCGACATGCCCACGGCGGGCATGAACGACATGTGCATGTAGCGCAGGGCGATCCACCCCGCGGCGTTGTGCACGCCTCCGTCCTCTCCGGCCGCCTCGCCGGCGCGCACGAGGAGGTTGGTCATCAGGTAGCCCCAGCAGAACATCTCGTTGGCCATCATGAGCCCGCCGGGCCAGCCGAGCCTGATGATGTCCTTGAACGGGGCCCACCCGCAGCGGAAGGCGGCGCGGGTGCCCAGGGCCTTGTTCATCTTGGGCCCGAGAAAGACCAGGAGCGGGATGCCGAGCTCGAACATGCCGCCGATCACGGTGCCGACCGCGGCGCCGGCGACGCCCATCTCGGGCATGCCGAAGTGGCCGAAGATCAGGGCGTAGTTGATCACGACATTGACAACATTGCCGATGATGGCGGCGACCATGACAACGCCGGGCCTGTGGAGCCCGAAAAAGAAGTGGTGCAGGGCGCGCCCGGCGAGCACGACGCCGCCCCCGATCGCGACGATGCGTCCGTACTCGACCTCCAGCTCCAGCAGTTGGCCCTCGTGCCCGTACGCGCCGAAGATCATCGGCATCGCGAGGGCGAAGGGGAACATCAGCAGCCCGAAGGCGGCGGACATGTACATCCCCGCCCAGGCGTACCTGGGCCCGGCCTCGGGCGTGCCCGCCCCGAGGTGCTGGCTGACATAGGTGTTGATGATCGTGATGACCCCGAGCAGCGCCGCGATCATCTGCCAGACCAGCATCCCCCCGTTGCCCTGGGCGGCGACATAGACGGGATCGGCGGGGGTGATTCGGCTGACCATCAGCGTGTCGATGAACTGCATCAGCGTGTAGCTGGTCATCGTCACGACCGAGGGCAGCGCGATGCGCACCATCTCGGTGAGCGGGCGCTCCTCGATCGCGCGGAGCGAGACCCCGAGCCCGGGGCCGCCCATCTCGTTGGGCGAACCGCTCTCGGGAGCGCCCTGCTCGGGCGCAGGCAGGCGTGGCTCGTGGTCGGGGGAGGTCATGGGGGGCTCGGCGCGGGCGTCGCCAGAACGCCCCGCGGGGCCGAGATGCTAGGGCATCCCGTGCCGTACGCGGCGGGAGCGGATCAAGCCCCCGCGGGGTGGGGCGAGCGTGCGGCTTTAGCCGCCAGACGCAGCGCCGCGATCATGCTGCTCGGGTCGGCCTTGCCCTTTCCGGCGATATCGAAGGCGGTCCCGTGGTCCGGGCTTGTGCGGATGACCGGCAACCCGACGGTGACATTCACCGCGTGCTCCCAGCCGAGCAGCTTGACGGGGATCAGGCCCTGGTCGTGGTACATCGCGACGACGAGGTCGAACTCGCCCTGCACAGCTCGCCCGAAGACCGTGTCGCCCGGGAAGGGGCCCCGGGCCTGGATGGCGTGGTCCTGGGCGACCTTGATCGCCGGCTCGATGAGCCTGGACTCCTCGTCGCCGAGCAGGCCCTCTTCGCCCGCGTGGGGGTTGAGCCCGCATACAGCGATGCGTGGATTCTCGATGCCGAACCTTTTGCAGGCCTCGTAGCCGAGGTCGATCGCGTCGAAGACCTTGCCGATCGTCAGGGCGTTGCGAAGCTCCATCAACGGGATGTGGGCTGTTGCGAGGATGACGCGGAGCTTCGGGCTCTCGAAGAACATGCCGACGCGCTTGGCGCCGAAGCGGGTCGCGAGGAGCTCGGTGTGCCCGGGGTACTTGCCTCGCCCGGCGAGCGACCACGCGTGCTTGCTGATCGGGCCGGTGCAGATCGCGTCGGCCCTGAGGGGGTCGTCGTCGGCGCGTTTGGCTTCGGCGATGGCGTCTTCGACGAAGCGGAAGGAGAGCTCGCCCCCCCGCTTGCACGCGCGATGCTCGAAGGGGCCCTCGCCCCCGCTGTCGATGACGACGACCGGGTGGGAGACGGTCGTCGAGCGGAGGTCGGAGTCGCGGTCGACGCGCCACCAGTCCGGCTCGATGCCGCAGAGGTCGGCCGCACGCTCCATCGCGCTTGCGGCCCCGAAGACGCGGAATCTGGCCGCTTTTCGGATATCGGGCTCTGCGAGCGCTCGAACGAGCACCTCGGGGCCGATGCCGCCCGGGTCGCCCATGGAGACCGCCACAACGGGGAGGGCGTTCGGTGTATGCTCTACGGCCATGTGCAACTGTAGATGTAGGATCGGGCCGGTCTTCGGGATGAGCCTGTTGCTCGCCGCTTTCGCGGGCGGATGCCGGACGGCCCCGAGCGAATCGCCCGGCAGTCCGGCTGACCAGCAGGGCACAGGCAAGCCCACCAGCGCCACGATCATGCCCCAGGGCACCGCGGACGCGCGACCGAGCGATCGGTCGGGCACGGGGCCGTTCGGCGAGCGCCTGCGCGTGCAGCGTCGGTGGGCGGCGCTCGACGGGGTGGTGGTCGAAGTCCTGCGCGAGGGCGACGGGCAGCCCGCTTCCCTGCCGGACACGATCGTCGCCGAGGTGCTGGGCGTCTTCCCCGACTGCGCCGAGCACGACCGGGCGGGCAGGGTGTTTTACAGCACCGCCCAGAGCCAGCAACGCCTCCGCTCGCCAGTCACCGGCCTCATCCGCGGATGGCAGATCGGCGTCCCGGGCATGCGCGTCGGCGAGATCCGGCGCCTCCGGATCCCGTGGGAGGTCGCCTACGGCGAAGATGGCAGGCCCGACGAGAACGATCCCCGCGGCGGCATCCCGCCCAAGGCCGACCTGATCTTCACGATCGAGCTCGTTGAGGTCCTGCGCGACCCGACCGCCACGCCGCGCTGAGGCGCAGCGTCAGACCCTGAAAATCGATCCGAGCTTCTTGCCCAGGAGCACCGAAGCGCCCACGAGCGTGACGGTCAGGAGCGCCATGCCCCAGACGCCCATCGCGCTGGCGATGTAGGGCCCGTCGCCGAGTCGGCCGGTGAAGGCGTAGATCGCCTTGGTGATCGGGTAGTGCTGCGCCTGCTGGGCGAGGATCAGCGAGTCGGAGACCTCCAGCATGCTGAAGCTGAACACCAGCAGCCCGCCCGCGATCAGGTTTGCCATGATCAGCGGGACGACGATCTTTCGGATCGCCAGCGTGCGGCTGGCGCCGAGGTTCACCGCCGCGTCCTCGAGCTCGCCCGAGGTCTGCTGCAGCCCCGCGACCGTCGAACGCACGATGTAGGGCAGGCGGCGCACGGTGTACGCGATGATCAAGAGCGGGAAGGGGTTCGGGTCGGCCGCGACGACCGAGAAAGCGCCCTCGAGCGGGTCGCCCCGCCCGAACGGCCAGCGGAGCGTCATCGCGACATAGCCGAAGGCCATCACCAGCCCGGGCACCGCGAGGGGGAGCATGCAGAGCGTGTCAAGCACGTTGCGCCCACGCACCTTCGTCCGCACGATCAGGTAGCCGACCATCAGCCCGATGAAGATGGCCAGCACCATGGCCGCGGCCGAGAGCTTCAGGCTGTTCATGATGGCGTTGAAGCTGTCGCCGTGCCCCAGCGCCTGCTCGAAGTGGGCGAAAGTGAACTCGGTCGGGACGGCGCTGCGGTACCACTGCCCGGGCGCCGCGAACGAGGTCAGGATGACGCCGATGTGCGGGAGCAGAGCCAGGCCGATGACGAGGGTGAACGCGCCGGTCGCGGCCCACGCCGCGGGCCCGCGCAGGCGAACCTCGGCCGAGGCCCGCGAGGCCTTGGCGTACATCGCGTGGGCCCGCCCGCCGAAGAGCACACGCCCGACGATGTAGAACCCCACAGCGAAAAAGAGCAGCACCACCGTCAGCGCGTAGGGCTGGGCAGAGGTCTCCACCTCGCGCAGGCCCCGGAAGATCTGCACCGGCGTGACGGCGTAGTACTCGAACATCAGGGGCGTGCCCAGCTCGGTGAACGACCAGATGAAGACGATGGTCCCGCCGGCGAACAGCCCGGGCCGGATCAGCGGCATGGTGATCCCGAAGAACCGGCGCCACCAGCCGGCGCCGAGGTTCTCGGCCGCCTCGTCGAGCGCGGGGTCGAGGTTCGCCAGCGCCGCCGTCGCGTTGAGGTAGATGATCGGGTACAGGTGCAGGGCCTGCACGATGATGACGCCGAGCAGGCGACCGTCGGCGAGCAGGTCGAGCTCGGTCCCGAACGCCGCGTTGAACGAGCCCTGGCGCCCGAAGAGCGCCTTGAACCCCAGCGCCCCGACGAACGGGGGCAGGATCAACGGCACGAGGATCAGCGCCGAAAAGATCCCCTTGCCCGGGAACCTGTATTGAGCGGCGAGCACCGCCAGGGGCAACGCCAGCGCGATCGAGAACACCGTGGTGCCCACGGCCATGTAAAAGGCGTTCTTCAGCCCCTCGACCAGCTTCGGATCGGCGAAGACCAGGGCGATGTGTTCGAGTGTGAAGGTCGCGCCAAGATCGGTCCAGCGGAGCCCGCGTGTCGGATCGGAGGCGAATGCGCTCTCGACGGTGAGCAGGATCGGGTAGATCAGAAACAGGCCGAGCCCCGCGAGCACCATCGCGAGCAGCGAGTACTGCCAGATTGTCCTGGAGAGCCGGTGCGACATCGGGCCGGAGTGTACCGGCCCGCCCAGCTACAGGACGGGCACGCCGGCCCGGCTGACAGACCCGCACCTGGGAGGGCTCAGAACGGGCTCAGGTCAGCGGGGGCTTGAGGGCCTCGGGCCCGAGCGTCTGGATCGTGACCAGCCCGGCCTCGCGCGAGTCGAGGTAGCGGTTGACCTTGTCGCGGGTCAGCGCGTCGATCGCCTCGGAGAGCTCGCGAAGCGGACGCGGGCGTCCGAGACTGTGCATGTCGTTTGCGATCGAGGCGGCGCGGGCCCGGGTCGACTCCCCGCTGAAGACGATCCGCGAGCGGAGGCCGACAAGCGCCCGCTCGAACTCGCTCTCGTCGATCTTCACGCCTCCGGGGCCGTTGATCGCAACGAGTTGCTCGTGGAGGACATCGAGCGCCTCCTGGGCCCGCTCGGGCGTGGTGCCCACATACGCGCTGACGCCCCCGAAGTCGCGACCCGGCGCGTAAGAGGCGCTGACGGCGTAGCAGAGCCCCCGCTTCTCGCGCACTTCGCTGAACAGCCGTCCGCTCATCCCGCCCGAGAGCACCGAGAGCACCACGCGCTCGGCGAGGCTCTTCTCGTCGCGGTCTGCGGGCCCGTCGTGGCAGACGATGATCTGCACCTGGTTCGAGTTGTCGGTCTCGTGGGCGTACCCGCGCTCGCCCACGGCCTCGAAGAACGGGACCTCGTTGGCGCCCTCCCAGCCCTCCAGCAGCGTGTTGAGCGCCGCGGCGACCTCGTCGGCGTCGACGGCGCCGGCAACGCCGATGATCGAACCGACAGGGCGAGCCAGACGCGACCACTCACCGATCAGATCGTCGCGCGTGATCGCCAGCAGCGTCTCGGGCAAGCCCATTCCGGAGCGGTTGAGGGGCTCGGGGCGGTGGCGGTCGCGTGCGCCGAGCACGGCTCGCTGCCTCGGATCGTCCTTGAGCGACTCGATCGCCTGGAGCGCCAGCTCGCGCGCCGCGTCGACGGAGGCATCCTCCATCCGCGGCCTGCGGACCAT
Source organism: Phycisphaerales bacterium (assembly GCA_007694925.1). Taxonomy (GTDB): domain Bacteria; phylum Planctomycetota; class Phycisphaerae; order Phycisphaerales; family UBA1924; genus SLFH01. The sequence continues at coordinate 9,974 of REET01000258.1, forward strand.
GTCGACGAGCAGCGGCAGCGCTTCGAGCAGGCCCTCGCCGATCATCGACGCGCTGAGCTGCATGTAGTAGGTCTGGCCGCCGACAGAACGGTTCACACCCAGCCGATCCATCGCGTCGGCGAACGATCTGGAGTCGCGATCACCCGCGCCGCGGAGCAGAAGCTCCTCCCACATCGCGCCCAGACCGAGCTTACCGACAGGCTCGAAGACCGATCCTGCGGGGAGCAGCCAAGAAATCGCGGCGGATTTCACGCCTGGCATCCGCTCGACAACGAGGGGTGCGCCGCAGTCAAGTTCGATGATCCTGATGTCGCTCATCTGGCGTCCGCTCCTGGGTCGGTCGTTGGTGTCGTTCAGCCGGTGTTGAGTCTAGCCGTCGCGGGCTGAACAACCGGATCAGGTGATGTTCTCATCACGCAAACTTCCGCGATCTTGCCGGGACTGGTCGCGAACATGCCGCGATGTCTACGGGAAGACGCTTCTTGCGTCCCGCGCGAGCGCGCTACCGACAGGCGGTGATCGCGGCGCGAGTTGATGATGCTCAAGGCGTTGCGCATCGGTGCTGCGCGCTGCTTGAACGCGCGGATCTTGAAGCGGTCGGAGCGTCCGAAATAGATCGATCTGTTGCATCTGCGACGCCGCGCGCGTCGTACCCGAGACAGAACAAAGCATCCAAGCACTTGTATCTTCGGCGAGGAATGCTCAAGATGTGCTCGTGATGCTTCCGATAGTTCGAGCGCGGACGGCGTTGCCGTGCGTCGTTCGTTGTCTCGAACGGAACTGATTCGAATCAGGAGTACAAAGACATGGCGAAGAGAACGGCTAAGAAAGCCACCCGCAAGAAGGCCACCCGCAAGAAAGCGGCCCGCAAGAAGGTCGCGAAGAAGGCCGGCCGCAAGAAGGCCACCCGCAAGAAGGCGGCACGCAAGAAGACCGCCAAGAAGGCGACCCGCAAGAAGGCGACTCGCAAGAAGGCCACCAGGAAGAAGGCCGGTCGCAAGAAGACCGCCAAGAAGGCGACCCGCAAGAAGGCGACTCGGAAGAAGGCCACCCGCAAGAAGGCCGCCCGCAAGCGCGCCGTCCGCAAGAAGCCGGTCATCTGACAAGTCCCCGCTGGCGGGAAGCCCCCGACCGGCGCACAATGGACGCGTGACACATCAGCACGCACCGTCACGCCGCGTCCTCCACCAGATCAGGCGGTCCCGAGAGGGAACGCTCGTGGTGGATGATGCGGCGTTTTCTCTGCGCACCGTCATCGCTCCGCCCGTCAACCGGCTCATCGCGGACCTGCCAGACAGCCTCCGCGACGCCGAGCAGGCCGCACTGCACATCCCCGACGAGCGAGACGACGCCCTCCACCTCCTGGTCACACCGGAGCCGATCGACCCCGAACAACCGCCTCCCGGCGTCGGCGAGTGGCTCGACCGCTTCATCGCCTACCACCTCCAGTGGCGGACCAGGACGCCGGCCCTGCTCCGCATCGAAGCGGCCAAGTGGGAAGGCGAGGTCATCGACGCAGACGAGCTCGACCTGACCAACCCCCTCGCCGGCATCGAGTTCAAGCTGCTGCGGCTGCTCAACGCCGATCGCGCCAGGCTCTCGACGATCTGCCGCGCAAGGGCCGACACCGACGAGGACGAACCCGTCGCGGTCGGCATCGACCCCGACGGGCTGGACATCCGCGTCCGGATCGGCGTCGTCCGCTGCCACTGCGGCGACCTCGACCTCTCGCCCGAGCACGCCGAGGCGAGCGTGCAGCGCCTCATCGAGGAGGCAGAGGCTTGAAACCGACCGCCCCGCTGCGCGAAGCGCACGCCCACATCGCGCCCTACGGACGCTCGATGTCCATGCTCGATCTGTCACGATGCTCGTCGATCGGCGAGCTGCTCGACGCGCTCGAAAGGCACGCCTCGTCGCTCGAAGGCGACGCGTGGGCGCTCGGGCACGGGCTGCGCGTCGAAGGGCTGAGCGAGCGGCGCTGGCCGACCCAACAAGAGATGCTCGGCGCCTCGGGCGGACGCGAGTGCGTGCTCTGGCTCTTCGACCACCACGCGCTCGTCGCGACCGGGGCGCCGCTGCGTGCCGCCGGCATCGACAAACACGCGGCCGACCCAGAGGGCGGGCTCGTCGATCGAGATCCCTCCGGCGAGCCGACCGGCGTGGTGTACGAGAAGGCCGCCAAGCTCGTCTGGTCGATCGTGCCCGAGCCGGGCCCCGAGCAGATCCGGCTCGACATCGTCACGGCTCTGGAGAAGTTCGCGTCGATGGGCTTCGCCGAGGTGCACGACCTGCTCAGCCAGCCCGACGCGATCGACGCGCTGCTCGACCTGCACGAGACCGGCGAGCTGGACAGGATCGGCGTCGAGGTCCGCCTGTTCGCGCCGATCGACGATGTGCGCACGATCCTCGGCCGCTTCGGCGACCGGATCGACCGCGCCGCGACCGCCGGTCGCCTCCGCCTGGCGGGCACGAAGCTCTTCGCCGACGGCACGCTCAACGGACGCACGGCGCTCATGCTCGCCGACTACGCAGACCCGATCCCAGAGCATCCCCGGGGGATGGCCGTCGCAAGCACCCGGCGCATCTACGAGTCGATCCGCACGAGTGAGGCGATCGGCCTGCCCCTGGCGACGCACGCGATCGGCGACGGCGCCGTTCGCGCCGTGCTCGACGCGATCGAGGAGCTGCGCCCCCAGACGCCGGGCTTCCGGATCGAGCACGCCGAGCTGATCGACGCGGCGGACATCCCACGCTTCGCCCGCCTCGGTGTTGTCTGCTCGGTGCAGCCCTGCCACCTGCTGACGGACATCGAGGTACTCAGGCGTCTGCTCCCCAACCGCCTGCACCGCGTGCTGCCGCTGGCGGACCTGCTGGGCGCGGGGCTCCAGCCGGGGCGAACGCTCCTGTTCGGCTCCGACGCGCCGATCGTCCGCCCCGACCCGCAAGACTCGATCGACGCGGCGACGCTGCGCCGGCGCCCGGGCATGCCCGAGTCCGAAGCGATCGCTCCGGCGCAGGCGATCGACGAGGCGACGGCGTGGGCCTGCTTCGCTCGGGGCTGACGACGCTGCACGCACCGGACACGCCCCATATACTCCAATTGAAACCTTCAAGGGAGGTCAGCGATGAGCCACAGCGAGAAGATGCTCCGGTTCAACAAGATCATCGTCGGGAGCGAGGCGGACGAGGCGCAGGCCGCGGCCGACGCGGCGGCGTTCCTCCCCGCAGACCAGATCGACCCCGAGAAGTTCTTCATCCCCCAGCAGTACGAGCGGTACACGCCCGAGAACCACGAGGTCTGGCGGAAGCTTTTCGAGAGCCGCATCGGCTCGCTGCGCCAGCAGGCGTCCAATGTCTTCCTCGCCGGGTTCGACGCCTTCGGGCTCAAGCCCGACGCGATGCCGAGGCTGGAGGATGTCAACGAGGTGCTGGCGCGGACGACGGGCTGGAAGAGCCGCGCCGTGCCGGGCTACCTTCCCGCCAAGGCCTTCTTCGCCTGCCTCTCGACGAGGCAGTTCCCGACCACGATCACCATCCGCCCGCCCGACGAGCTGGACTACCTGCCAGAGCCGGACATCTTCCACGATGTCTTCGGCCATGTGCCCCTCCACGCGGACCCGGTCTTCGCGGACTTCCTGCAGACCTACGGCAAGGCCGCCCTGCACGCCAACGACCCGATGCATGTCGAACGCCTCGCCCGCCTCTTCTGGTTCACCGTCGAGTTCGGGCTGATCCACGAGGACGGACGCCTGAAGATCTACGGCTCGGGGCTCATGAGCTCGATCGGCGAGAGCAACCACGCCCTGAGCAGCCCCAATGTCGATCGGCGCCCTTTCAACCTCGAACGCGTCTGCGAGACCCCGTTCGAGATCGACCACTACCAGCCGATCCTGTATGTCCTCGAGTCGTTCGAGCAGCTCCGCGACGCCATGAACCAGTACGCCGAGCGGGTGCTCGACGAGGTCGGCGTCGGGGCCGGGGCCTGACCGCCCGCGGGCGCGCGCAAATCTGCGTGGATTTGTTCAGATGGCCCGGCCTTGGGTTTAGACATGGGCCGGGGCGTCATATTGTTGGGCATGTCGACAGCACCCACACCCCAGCGGATCAACAGCGACGCCTCATTCACCCCCGAGGACGCGGCCGAGCTCTACGGCATCAACGCGTGGGGCAACGGGTACTTCACCGTTACCGAGCGGGGGACGGTCGCCGTCCGCCCCGACCGCACACCGGGACGCGAGATCGACCTGCCCGAGCTGGTCGAGTCGATGTCGGAGCGCGGGTATTACACGCCCCTTCTGGTCCGTTTTACCGATCTGCTGCACGACCGTCTGGGCGCGATCCGGGCCGCCTTCGACAGGGCGATCGAAGAGAACGCGTACAAGGGCGAGTACTGCTGCGTCTACCCGATCAAGGTCAACCAGCACCGGGTCGTCTGCGAGGAGGTCCGCGACGCGGGCAAGAAGTTCGGCTTCGGCCTCGAAGCGGGCAGCAAGGCCGAGCTCTGGGCCGTCCTCGGCCTGACCGCCGACGCGCCCGAGATGCCCATCGTCTGCAACGGCTTCAAGGACGATGAGTACATCCAGACCGTCGTCCTCGCCCACAAGCTCGGGCGGAACATCATCCCCGTCGTCGAGCAGTACAGCGACCTGATGCGGATCCTCCGCATCTCCGAGAAGTACGGCGTCCGGCCCAACATCGGCGTGCGGATCAAGCCGACCGCCTCGGGCGGGAGCGGACGCTGGGCCGCCTCGACGGGCGTGCGATCCAAGTTCGGCCTCTCGCCGACCGAGCTCCTGCGAGCGGTCGAGGAGCTGCACTCGCGCGACATGGCCGACTGCCTGAAGATGATCCACTTCCATGTGGGCAGCCAGATCAACGAGATCCGCCGGTTCAAGAACGCCGTCGCGGAGCTGGCGTACCTCTATGTCGAGCTCCGGCGCCTGGGCGCGGGGCTGGACACGATCGATGTCGGGGGCGGGCTCGGGGTCGATTACGACGGCAGCAGCTCGCCGACCGAGTCCAGCATGAACTACACGCTGGAGGAGTACGCGACCGACATCGTCTGGAGGATCAAGGCCGCCTGCGACGCCGAGGATGTGCCCCACCCACGCATCCTCAGCGAGTCGGGGCGTGCGATGGTGGCCCACTCGAGCGTCTTCATCACAGATGTGCTGGGGGTCGGGAGCCTGCCGGGCGAGCCGGACATGGTGCAGATCCGCGCCGATCTGAAGAAGGAAGACGATGAGCCCCAGCCGGTGCTCGACCTGATCGACGCCTGGGAGAGCCTCTCGGGCGGGCACTACATGACCGTCTACCACGACGCCGAACAGGCCCACGCCGAGGCGATGAGCCTCTTTAACCTCGGCTATCTGAGCCTGCGGATGCGGTCCGCCGCCGACCGCCTGTACTTCGAGATCGGGCGCGAGATCCTCAAGCGCAGCAACGCCGAGCACGACGACGAGCTGCCCGCCGAGCTCGCCCACCTGCCCGAACGCCTCAGCGACCTCTACTTCTGCAACTTCAGCATCTTCCAGTCGATGCCCGACTCGTGGGCGATCGACCAGGTCTTCCCGGTCATGCCGATCCACCGGCTCAACGAGAAGCCCGACCGCCACGCCGTGCTCGCCGACATCACCTGCGACTCGGACGGCAAGATCGACCGATTCGCGAGCCCCCACGGCACCAAGCACTTCCTCGACCTGCACAAGCTCAAGGAGGGCGAGGTCTACTACATCGCCTTCTTCCTCGTCGGCGCGTACCAGGAGGTGCTGGGCGACCTGCACAACCTCTTCGGCGACGCCCATGTCGTGCATGTCTCCCTCGACGAGGACGGCGAGCCCTCGATCGACGAGGTCGTCCCGGGCGACTCGGTCCGCGATGTGCTCTCGTATGTCGAGTTCGAGCCGAACAAGCTGCTCGAACGCCTCAGGCTCGATGTCGAGCGGGCGCAGAAGCGACGCCTGCTGACCGTCGCCGAGGGCCAGTCGCTGCTGCGGTTCTACGAGGCCGGCCTCTCGGGGTACACCTACCTCGAAGAGTGACCCCCGCCGGCTCGCCCATGGGACGCCGGGAAAGAGGCCGGGAAAGAGGCGGCTCATGCGCGAGTCCGAACTGCTCGAACACATCTACCGGCGGTCTGAAGGCCTCGCCGGCGCCTCGCCGGACCTCGTCGTCGGCCCGGGCGACGACTGCGCCGTGCTGCGCCAGCCCGGCGGGGGCCTGCTCCTGCTGACGGTCGACCAGCTCCTCGGGGGTGTGCACTACAAGCCGGGGACTCCTGTCGACTCGATCGCCCGCAAGGCGGTGGCCCGGAGCGTGAGCGACATCGCCGCGATGGGCGGCACGCCCCGCTGGGCCCTCGCGACGGCTCTGTTGCCCGGCAACTACCCCCACGCCGACGAGCTGTTCGACCGCATGGCCCACTGGGCGACGCGCTGGGGCTGCCCGCTGATCGGCGGCGACATCGGCTCGGGGCCGGGCGAGCTGCATCTGACCGTCACCATCGGGGGCGAGGCGCACCCCGATCGCGGGCCGGTGCTCCGCTCGGGGGTCAAGCCGGGCGACCTGCTCTGTGTCAGCGGCCCACTGGGCGGGGCGTTCGAATCCGGCCACCACCTCGACTTCGAGCCCCGCGTCGAGCTCGGCCGGCGTCTGTGCGACACCCTCGAGAGCGACCTGCACGCGATGATCGACCTCTCCGATGGCCTCGGCCGCGACGGGGCCAGGGTCGCCAGGGCCTCGGGCGTGAGGCTGGTGATCGATGCGGAGAAGATCCCCAGGCGCGACGGCGTGGATTCGTGGCGGAACGCCGCGGGCGATGGCGAGGACTACGAACTGCTCGTTGCCATCGCCCCGGGAAGGAATCTCCCCGAAGGCCTGATCGAGATCGGCGAAGCCGCGGAGGGATCGCCGGGGTGTGAGATCATCGATTCGGGCGAGAAGATCGACGCGGGCGAGATGGGGTGGGACCATTGAAAGCGGAAACAGCAAGGGCCACCTTGAAGCCATGACCGAACGCTGGAATATCACCAAAGAAGCGAACAACCTCGACGCGACGGCGTCGGTTGCCCGTCGCCTCGCCCGACTGCTGCGCCCCGGCGACATCGTGCGGCTGTCGGGGCCGCTGGGCGCTGGCAAAACAACGCTCGTGCGACACCTCGCCTCGGCTTTGGGCGTCGAGCCCGGCCTGGTTTCCAGCCCGACCTATGTGCTGATGAACGAGTACCCGATCCCCGCGTCGGACCAGAGCGCCGAGCCGCCGGCCGAACCCCGCGCGAGCGTGATCGTGCACATCGACGCCTACCGCCTCGGGAGCGCCGAAGACCTGGAGTCCACCGGCTGGGACACGCTCAAAGGCGACGAGATCGTGCTGATCGAGTGGGCCGAACGCGTCGAGGAGGCGCTGCCCGAGGAAGCCGCGAGGGTGACGATCACCCCCACCGGCGAGCGGTCTCGCCGCATCGAGATCGATGCGCCCGCGTCGTGGGGCGATCGGCCGGAGGCGGCGGTGCTCATCCGCGACGACACCGTCTGCCCGGTGACGGGGCGGCCGGTGAGCGCCGAAACGCCGTCCTGGCCCTTCGCCGATGAGCAGGCCCGGATGGTGGATCTGCATCGGTGGTTTTCGGGGGGGTACAGCGTCAGCCGCCCGATCGAGGAACGCGATCTCGATCTGAGCGATTGAACGCCCCGCCTCCGACGCGGGCCCCGTACCATCTGCCCGATGCCAGAACGGAAGCACAACCGCACACCGATTTTCGCCCCGGCCCTTGTTGTCGCGTCCGCAAGCGCGGCGGCGCACGGCGCCGACGGCGAGATCGCCACCGGCCTCTGGCCCCTCTTCCGCCAGTCGTTCGACATCTTCACGATCGCGTTGGTGGTCGGCTCGTTTGTGGCGGTGGCGTTGATCGTGCGCTGCGTGATCGATCTGCGGGCGTCGAAGATCCTGCCGCGACGGTCGGTGAACCGGATCGTGGAGATGACCGAGGCGGGCCGGCTGGACGACCTTCGTTCGTTTGTCCGCAAGGACCGTTCGCTGCTGGGGCACGCGGTCCGGGCGGCCTTGGACCACCCCCGCCGGACGAGAGCGGGCATGCGCGAGGCGGCCGAGCTGGCCGCGAGCGAGCAGACCGCGAGGCTCTTCCGGCGTCTTGAACCCTTGAATGTGATCGGCAACCTGGCGCCTTTGGTGGGCCTTGCCGGGACGGTGTGGGGGATGATCCTCGCGTTTACGGCTCTGGGCGACACGGGCGGCCAGGCCGACCCGGGCGCGCTCTCGATCGGCATCTCCAAGGCGCTCTTTCACACGCTGCTGGGGCTGGTCCTTGCGATCCCGTGCCTCCTGGTCTTCGGGCTGTGGCGTTCGGGCGTGGACAAGGTCGCAACGCGGGCGCTGGTTTTGGCTGGCTCGGTGATCGAGCACCTGCCCGCGAGCGATGAGCCGAAGCCGGAGCCCGAGCCCGGATCCAAAGCCGGGCCCGGCGGGGAGCGGGATCGGGAGCGGAAGTGATGCGTCTGCGCTCGTTCCCCAAACCGGCCGAGGCGGGCAAGATCAACCTTACCCCGATGATCGATGTGGTGATGGTGCTGATCATCTTCTTCCTGATCGTCGGCCAGCTCGCAACCGATCGGCTCGAACCGGTCGACCTGCCGTTCGCCAAGACCGCGGCGCTGCCGGAGCCGGCCGACCCGGTGCTGATCCATGTCGTGCGCCGTGAGGACGGGGTCCGTGTGCTCTCGCAGGGCGTGGAGCTGGATGTTCAGGGGCTTGCGTCGATGCTCCGCGAGACGATGGCCCTTTCTCCGAATCGGCCGGTGCGCGTGCGCGCCGACAAGTCGCTGCCGTACTCGCAGGTCAAGCCTGTGCTGGACGCCTGCCGCGAGGCGGGGGTGGCGGCGGTGAGCCTGGCGACGGAGGGGCGTTAGCGATGTCCCGCCCGCTCAAGCGTCGCGACGCGAAGCACACCTACGAGCTGCACCACGGCCCGAGCATGACGCCGATGGTCGATGTGGTGCTGGTGATCCTGATCTTCTTCATGGCCGCGGCGGTCATCGTCGGCCCCGAGCGTCTGCTGCGTGCGGCCCTCGCCCGCGAGGCGCCGGGCGAGGCGGACGGGCTCTTCTCGCTGCCCACCCCCCGGCTGGTGCTGCACCTCCGCGTCGGCGAGGGGGGCGTGCCGATCGCCGAGGGGCTTGGGCTCGGAACGATGACGCTGGCCGAACTCGGCCCGGCGCTGCAGCGGCTGGCGGCGGAGATCGAGGGCTCGGAGGCGACGATCGTGATCGCCCCCGACGAGGGCGTGCTGTACGAGCATGTGGTGATCGCGCGGGACCTGTGCGCCGAGGCGGGGCTGGAGCGGGTGGAGCTGCGGTAACCCCGATGTCGAAGTTACAGCAATCTCTCGTAGAACGCTCGCGGAGAGAGCACCTCAACACCGTCAAAAGACCCCAGATCGAGCAGGTCTTTATCACCGGTCACGATAACTTCGGCTTTCCCTGCCACCGCGGTACCGAGGATCGGGACGTCCTGCGGGTCGCGGCACGCTTCGGCAGGAAGTGACAGCGGCTCGACAAGGATCGAGTGCCTCTTGAGAAAGCCGATGACCTCCTTGGATTGCTTCGGCGACATCCGAGCCTTCCGATCGAGGTGCCGCGACAACTCATCGAGTATGAACTTGCTCAGCACCAACTCGTGCGAAGCCAAGCACACTTCAAAGACTGCTTCGCACAATCCGCGTGAAGCGAAGGCGGAAAACAAGACATTGGTGTCGAAGACGACCCTCACGAGATGAGCTTGAACACATCTTCGTCGGTCAGGATGCCTTGCGCTTCAGCAAACGGAAGGGTCTTTGCGCGGATGGCGCGAAACTCTTCGACCGCAAGGTATCGGCGGAGCGCTTCGCGAGTGATCTCGCTCGCGGGCCGCTTCTGACGCTTTGCTGCGCGGTTAAGCTCGCGACGGAGTTCCGGGGAGAGTCGGATGGAGATCGATTCGCTCATGTATCACATTGTAACACATACGGCTTTGTCGAGCCACTAAAATTTTGCGAACAATGGGCGTCAGCCCTTCGTCCCCTCGCCCACGGCGAAGACCTGGAGGCGGTGGCTCTGGATCTTCAGGCCGTGCTCTTTGGCGAGGCGGTCTCGGATCTGCTGGAGCTCGGGGACCTGGATCGGGATGACCTCGCCGGTGTCGACGCGAATGAGCAGGTCGCTGGGGCGTCGGCCGTAGACGAGCTGGTAGTGGGCCTGCTCGTCCTCGAAGAGGACGCGCTGGATGATGCCGGCCTCCTGGAGGAGCTTGATGGTGCGGTAGACGGTGGCCTTGGAGACGCGCTGGCCGCGGTCTTTGAGGTGTTCCTGGAGGGTCTCGGCCTCGAACATCCCGTCGAGGCGGATGATCGCGTCGAGGATCTGGGCGCGCTCGGGGGTGTACTTGGCGCCCTCGGCCTTGAGCTTGCGCCGGAAGACGGCGCAGAGGGGGTCTGCGATGTCGATCGGCGGATCGTCGTCGGTCGGGATCGAGTTCGGTCGCAGCTCCGCCATCAGGAGCGATGGTACGCGCCGGGAGCGGGCGTCGGGCGGGGGATGCGGGGCTCGCCGATTCAGGCCGCGTGGCGTGAGGCGAGCAGCAGCTCGTCGTAGCGCCGGCGCAGGCCGGGGTCCTTGAGGAGCTGGTAGGCCTTGGTGAGCTCGGCGAACTGCTCGGCGGCGTCGGCCGAGGGGTTGCTGTCGGGGTGCAGGTCGCGGGCGAGGCGCCGGTAGGCGGCGCGGATGTCGTCGCCGGTCGCGGTGCGGGGGAGCTCGAACATCTCGTAGAGGTCCGGGACCTCGACCTCGACCTGCGCCGCGTTGTTGGCGGCGTTGTCAGAACCGACTCGCTCTGCGCCCTCGGGGATCGCGTCGGGCTCGAAGGCTTCGGTGTGCGCCGTTGCCGGGGCGGGCTCGGTGCGGTCGGGCACGAAGCCGTAGCGGGCGAGGTCGGCGATCATCGCGCGGGTCTTGGAGTCGACACCGACAAAGCGGACGCCGATCTCGCAGGCGTTGCCGAAGAGGCCGGTGCGCCGGATCCAGATCGGCTCGCCCTGGACGCGGAGATACTTGTCTCCGGCGGAGATGCCGAACCAGAAGGGTTGGCCGATGTAGACGGGGCTCTGGCCCGGGCAGCGGACCCGCATGCCCGACGCGGAGAGGTCGACGACCTGCCCGAGCGAGCACATTGCGGCGCACATCGGGTAGCGATCGGCGCGACGCCGACTGCCGATCCGGTCATCCCCGTTGCGGGGCTCGCTGCGTGGATTGAAGCGTCGTGCCATGGGGGCAGGATCGGCCGCGTCGGGCTTGCGACGCGAAAGCGGGTTCGCGCTGGGGGCCGTTTGACCCTTCGGCCCGCCCCTACCGCCGGAACAGGTTGCCGCGGGCATGCGTGATCGGACGCGGAGCGGGCGGCGGCCGAGCGTTCGCGGACCCTCGTCCGGAGGCGGGGGTTAGACTCTCGCCCGATGCCCCCCACCCCCACGAGAGCAGCCCGCGAGCGCAAGCCGTCCGATGCCGAGGCTTCGACGAGCCGTTGGGTGCTGCCGGCGTGGGCGGTCGGGCTGGTCGTGCTGGTGATGGCGCTTGGCTCGATCGGGCTCGGGGTGGGCGGGCCCGTTGCGCCGTTTTTGGCGCTCGTCGGCGTGCTCGACGCTTGGGGGGCGGTGCTGCTGGCCTCGGTCTGGATGCTCGGCGCGGTCGGGCTCGGGCTGGCGTGCTCGGGGATGTGGCGAGGGGGAGCCGAGCGGCTGTGGATCGGGGCGGCGGTCGGGCCGGGGCTGATGCTGAGCCTGTGGCATCTCTTTGCGATGCTCGGGCTGATGGGAGCGGTGGTTGCGTGGGGGCTGGTGGCGATCGGGCTGGCGGGGCTGGTGTGGTCGGTTTGGACCGGGCGGGGCGAGCGAGTGCG
>REET01000055.1 GCA_007694925.1 Phycisphaerales bacterium
GCCATTGTCCGCGGCTTTCACCGCCCGCAAGTACTCACCGCGAGCCGCGCTCTCTGAGCCGATGATCCGTTCCTGCCACTCGACGATCGGCTCGCCATTGAGCTTCAGCCAGATGTTCGCGAGCATCCTGGCCCAGCGTCCGTTGCCGTTGAGGAACGGGTGCACACGAACGGCGCCGTGGTGGAGCCTCGCTCCCTGTTCGAGCATCGGCACGCCGTGCTCCTGCCACGCCCGAAGGTCTTCCAGCAGCGCGTGCAGCTCGATCTCGATCGCGTGCGCGGGCACGCCGATGTTCAGCTCGGTCCTGCGGAACTCGCCCGCCCAGCTCCACACGTCGCCGAACATCTCGCCGTGCAGGCGGCGACACCACGCGACATCGAACGGCGCCAGCCGTCTCGACGGCTTCGAGGCGAGGTAACGCATCACGGCCTTGCGGATGTTCTCCGCTTCCGCCTCGTTCAACGCCGCCTGCGTCGTGATCGAGCGGTCGCGCAGACCCGAGACATCGTCGATCGGCGTCTGGCCCGGGATCGGCGGCTCGAACGCCATCAGTCCGACCAGATCCGCCGGCTCGGCCCGGCCATCAGCTCATAGAACGACCGCTCGACGAGCTTCCTGAAGGCTTCATCGCCGACCGCCTGCCCCTCCAACGCACTCGTCGCCTGCACCAGCCTGGCGATGCGTTCGGCCTTCGCCATCGCGGCACGCCTCCTGAACGCCTCCGCGTCCGACTCTTCGAGAGCAACGCCGATCCCAAGGGCCCGGGCAATCGCCTCGACGGCCGCGAGCGACGCCTCGCCCGCACGCCCTCCCAGCACCCGCTTGACCGTTGGCTCAGACACGCCGCTCCGAGCGGCGAGCGCAGCGTGCGTCATCCCGAGCCGCTTCCTCCGGGCCGACAGGCGGTCAGCAAGTGTCTGCGCGGCGTTGGCCATACAAAACAGTATCGTACATGATACTGTTTTATTTCACTTCCGTATCAAAAACGAGATTAAAAATCGCGGCCAGCTGAATGTCAGGCACTCTGCCCGCCTCGTCGTCAAGATCGTAAAATGTTTGGGTTTGGCGGCGATCGGCCGCAAAAACAACACAAGCCCCGGCTCATCGCCGAGGCTCGCTCGAAAGTGCCCCCCGAAGGACTCGAACCTTCAACCCGCTGATTAAGAGTCAGCTGCTCTACCGATTGAGCTAGGGAGGCCACGGGCACGCGGCCCGAGCACCGCAAGCCTACGGCAGCCCCCGCCCCGCGTCCAGTCTGGTCCGCGTCCGGCGCGGCCCGCCGTGCGCTCGGGGCGGAAACTCCAAGCTGAGAATCTGTTTTTGTTCGTATCATCCCGCCCCTCGCCTCCGTTGACGCTCATCGGCGTCGGGTCTAGGCTTGCCGGCTCGGCTGGAGGGTCTCCTCCGTCGGCTGTCGGGGTGTTTGCCCCGAGACCTTCCAGACACAGAGAGGCAGCAGCCATGCTCCCCCCATTCAGGCAAAGCCACGGCCGTTCCCGCCGACGCAGGTCGCACGACGCCCTGACGCCCGTCATCCCGACGATCTGCCCGCTCAGCGGCAAGCCCAAGCTCTCGCACAAGGCGTGCCGTGACTCCGGGTATGTCCGTCCCGGTCTGCGGATCCGCGTTGAGAAGCTCGGCATCGGCGTCGACAACCGCTAAGACTCACACCTCGCCGACCGACGGAGGCCCGCGTGCGCATCGCCGTTGATGTCATGGGGGGCGACGACGCGCCCGATCCCGTCCTGAAAGGGGCGATCGAGGCGCTCGATCTCCTTGCGCCCACCGACGAGCTCATCCTCGTCGGCGACACCGCCGTCATCGAGGACTTCCTCAAAGACCGTGGCGTCAACGACTCCCGCCTGCACATCGAGCACGCGTCGGAAGTCATCGGCATGCACGAGAGCCCGGCCAAGGCCGTGCGTTCCAAGGACGATTCCTCGATCGTCAAGATGGCCGAGCTCGGCTCCAAGCGCCACCCGCGCCCGGCCGATGTCGTCCTCTCCGCCGGCAACACCGGCGCCTGTGTCTCGGCCGCCATCATGAAGATGCGCCGGATGGACCATGTCCACCGCCCGGGCATCGCCGTCACGATCCCCGCGTTCGTCGGCCCTGTCGTCCTCTGCGACGCCGGCGCGAACCCCGAGCCACGGGCCGTCCACCTCTGGCAGTACGGCGTCATGGCCGAGACCTACGCCAGCCACGCCTTGGGGATTCAGTCCCCCCGCGTCGGTGTGATGAACATCGGCGCAGAAGAGTCCAAGGGCTCCGACCTTGTCAAGGGCGCTGCCGACCTGCTCCGCCAGACCCCCGGCCTGAACTACGTCGGCTTCGTCGAGGGGCGAGACCTCTTCGACGGCGCCGCAGATGTCGTCGTCACCGACGGCTTCGTCGGCAACACGCTGCTGAAGGTCGCCGAGGGCCTCGCCATGAGCCTCATGCGCGCCATCGCCCACGAGGTCACAGAGCACGACCCCGAGCTCATGATGCAGCTCGAACCGGTCGTCCGATCGCTCTACAAGAGAAACGATTACCACGAGTACGGCGGAGCGCCCCTGCTGGGCGTCAACGGCGCCTTCATGATCTCTCACGGCTCCAGCCAGGCCCGCACCATCCGCGCCGCGATCCGCAACAGCCGCGACTTCGTCGCCACCGGCGTCAACGAAGCGATCGTCGCCCGCCTCGCCGAGGTCGCCCACATCGAGCACGCCGCGGACAAGGAGACGGCATGAGCACCGCCCGGACCACCGTCGGCTATCCCGGCTGCCGCATCATCGGCTCCGGCGCCGCGACGCCCGGACGCACACTCACCAACCATGATCTCGAACAGATGATGGACACCTCCGACGAGTGGATCGTCCAGCGCACCGGGATCCGCTCGCGCCAGATCGCCCGCAAAGACGGCACCGAGAACACGATGACCCTCTCCGTCGAGGCGGGGCGCAGGGCCATCGCCGACGCGGGCATCGACCCCTCCGAGATCGATCTGGTCATGCTCGCGACCATGACCCCCGAGTACACCTGCCCGCCGACCGCCTGCCGCGTCGCCATGGAGATCGGCGCCGGCAAGGGCCGAGACGAGGGCGCCAACCACGACCGCTACGCCGGCGCGTGGGACTTCTCGGGCGCATGCTGCGGCTTTGTCTTCGCCCTCAACAACGCCTACGCCCTCATCCGCGCCGGCATGGCACGCACGCTGCTGCTCATCGGCGCAGACACCCTCAGCAAGTATGTCCACTACAACACCGCCGGGCGCTCCACGGCGATCCTCTTCGGCGACGCCGCCGGAGCAATCGTCCTTCGGGGCGAGCAAGACCCATCCGTCGGCGTTCTCGCCCAGGCGATGCTTTCTGACGGCAGCCGCTGGCAGGAGCTCTACCTCCCCTTCGAGGAACACAACTTCCCCAATGATGTTGAGCCGCAGAGGGAACTGCTCAACACCGTCCAGATGAACGGTCGCGGCGTGTTCAAGTTCGCCGTCGGCACCTTCCCCGAGATCATCGCCCAGACGCTCGACGCCGCCGGCCTCACCGCCGACGAGGTCGACCACTTCGTCTGCCACCAGTCCAACGCGCGGATCCTCACCGCCGCGAGAGACCGCTTCGGCCTCGACGAGCACAAGCTGCACATCAACATCGACCGCTACGGCAACACGGTCGCCGCCTCGATCCCTCTGGTCTTGCAGGACCTCCGCAGCGCGGGCAAGGTCCGCGAGGGCCAGCGGATCATGTTCGTCGGCTTCGGCGGCGGCCTGACCTGGGGCACCAGCCTCTGGCAGGTCTGATCGTCGCCGGCGAGCGAGCAGCCTTCTCAGAAGTAACACGAAACCTCACGCGCGGTCTTGCACCCCGATTCCGCCTTCGGTACGCTTTCGGTGCACCGAATTTCAGGAAAGGGACGAGCCCATGCCCGACCGCTGGCCCTTCGCCGACGACCGATCTCTCGCAGTCGTAACGCTCAAGCACATCCTCGATGGCGGCCGCCCCGTCCTCTATGTGTTCCACGACGACGAGGGCGGCTGGCAGTTTCTCGACGGCGACGACATCACCGAGGAAGACGCCTCCATCGTCGGCCTCGAAGTGATCGTCGAGCACGACCCGACCCTCGTCGAAGTCGCAGTACTCCCGCACGGCTTCTTCGCCTACCGCGAATCTGTCGATGCGCCCTGGCAGGTCGGGTACCACGATGAACCTGCCGAAGAATGAACCGTCATACAGGCGCCGTTCCGGCCGCTCAGAAGGAGCGGCAAGGTTGCAGCCACGGGTGGAGCAAGGCGCAGCCGATCGCAACCCGTGGTCAATGTCACAAAGTCTCCACCGCTCTGAAGGAGCGGAGGAAAACGAACAGCCAATCATTCCAAGAGCTCGCTGCGGCGCCGTGTCTTGCACACCGTCGACCGCCTAGCTAAATTCTTGCCGGAGATGTCATTCTCCCGGAGCCGCCGATGCCCAACATAACGCTCATCATCGCCCTGTCCTTGGTCGCTGTTGTAGTGTTGGCCGTCATCGGC
>REET01000220.1 GCA_007694925.1 Phycisphaerales bacterium
GGGGCGACCCTACCCACCTTTTCCACTCTCGAGTCTGACCCCCTCCCCTGTCTCGCTCCCCTACGGCGAGCGCGCCCCCTTCAAACCCTCGACTCGGCCGAATCAAGCGACGCAAGCTCGTCTTTGTGATAACTCCGGAGATACTCAATGTACTGCAGACAATCATGCGTCTGGTGCACACTCCGCCCAACATAGCGCATCGGATCCATGAGGCCTTCCCAATCGAGGTCGCGGTCGAGCCTCCCGCCGGACGCCTTGCCCTTGAAGTGCGGGTCTTCCTGCAGGCGTTCGAGCAGGTCGTTGTCGAGGCCTTCCTGCTTCACCCGCATCCCCGAAGCCTGCGCGTGCACGCGGATCACCTCGTGCAGCTCCTGCCGATCCCCCCCCGCCTTGACCGCCTCCATGAGAATGTTCTCGGTAGCAAGGAACGGCAGCTCGGCCATCAGGTTCTTCCTGACCATCGCCTCGTGCACGACCAGCCCCGACGCGACTTCGTGCATCAAATCCAGCGCCCCGTCGAGCGCGAGGAACGCCTCGGGCAGGCTCAGGCGACGGTTGGACGAATCATCGAGTGTCCGTTCGAGCCACTGCGTCGCCGCGGTGTCGTACGCGTTGCCGACGAGGTTCATCACGAAGCGAGTCAAGCCGCAGATCCGCTCGCACTTCATCGGGTTCCGCTTGTACGGCATCGCCGACGACCCGATCTGCTTGGAACCGAACGGCTCGTCGATCTCCTTGCGGTTGGAGAGCAGGCGGATATCGGTGGCGATCTTGTGCAAGACCGCGGCGGTGAGCGCGAGATTGGAAAGGATGCGAGCGTCTTCGATCCGCGGATAAGTCTGCCCCACGATGCCGAAAGTGCCCCAGCTGTGGCCGGGATCCTCCCACGACGGCGGCGACAGCTTGTCGAGGAAGATCTTCTCAAGGTGGTTGGCCAAATGCGGGTTGTCGTAGAGCTTGGCAAAGGAAGCCTGCGTGCCGGTCGCCCCGCGCAGGCCCCGGAGCGGCGCGCCGCCGTACCACCGACCCAGCAACCTCTTTTCCATGTTGGCGCTGTCCAGGTCGCTCGCCCACATCGCGGCCCGCCTGCCGACGGTGACCGGCTGCGCGGCTTGATAGTGCGTGAAGCCGAGCGTGGGCAGCGAGGCGTGGGCCTCGGCAAAGTCGCCCAGCGAGATCACCGCCCGGACAACCTTGATGTTCAAGAGGTGCAGCGCCTCGTGGATGGTCAGCAGATCGGCGTTGCACACCACATCCTGGCTCGTGCAGCCCAAGTGGATGATCGGCCCGGCCTCGGGGCAGCTCTCGGCGAGGCAGTGGACATGGGCCATCACATCGTGGCGCAGCTCGCGCTCCAGCTCCGACGCCCGGGCGAGTTCGGCGTCGGTGATCCCGCGCTCGACGACCCGCCGCAGCGCCTCGACCTGCTCCTTCCTGACGGGCAGGCCCGTCTCGTGCTGGGCCTCGGCGACGGCGAGCCAGATCCGGCGCCAGGTGTTGAACTTGTGCCGGGGCGACCACAGCCGCAGCATCGCCTCGCTGGCGTTGCGGGCCGCGAGCGGGGAGGTGTAGGTGTCGTGCATCGGGTTCTCGGGCGTGGGGTTTGCTGCGGGTCCGGAGGGCGTCTGGCTGCTCATGGGCAAGGGTATGACCCGGGTGGCGGCCCGCCGGGCTCGCAGTGCGGGGCGCAGCGGCAACCGCCGAGGAACGCGTACGGATACGCTATCAGTGAGGGAGGATTCTCCGGCTTTGGGTCAGGAACGCAGACAACCCGCCGCCGGGCCCGCGGACGGGGCCCCGATGGACCGCGCCGACGCCGCCGACGCCCGCGATCTCGCGCTCGTCGAGGCGATCCGCTCGGGCGATCAGCGGGCGTGGAACGAGCTCTTAGAGTCCTACCAGGACCGCCTGTACACCCTCTGTTTGCGGATGGTCTCCGACCCCGACCTCGCGGCCGACCTCACCCAGGACACCATGGTCCGCGTGATCCGCGGGCTGGACTCGTTCAACGCCGAGAGCCGCCTCTCGACCTGGATCTACCGCATCGCGATGAACATCTGCCTGAGCCGCCTGAGGGCCGAGAAGCTCCGGCGGCACCCCAGCCTCGACGAGGCCGATAGCCGCGGGCAGGCCAGGTCTTCAAAAATTCTGGAGAATCGGGAACCCCGCGCCTCGTTGCGCATCCAACAGAGTGAGCGTCGGAGACTCCTGGGCGACGCGTTGGACCGTCTGGACCCCGATCATCGGGCGATCCTGGTTCTCCGCGATGTCCGAGGTCTGGAGTACGACGCGATCGCGCTGGTGCTCGGGGTGGCGATGGGCACCGTCAAGAGCCGGCTGTTCCGGGCCCGCGTCGCACTCAGGCGGGCGATTCAGGAACTGTCCGGAGATGTGGGGAGTTCAGAAGGCGTGGACGAACAAGGACCATCCGGCACGCAGGACGCCACGCCAGACAGCACACGGCGGACGGGGACACAGCCATGACCCGCGAGGGCGAACCAACCCGAATCACGCTCGACGAGGCGACGCTACTCGCCTGGGTCGAAGGGGACCTCCCGCCGGAGATGCACCGGCGGGTCTCCATCGCGCTCTCTCGAGAGCCCCGCATGCGGGAGTTGGCCGAGGGCATGGTCGCCGACCGCGACGACTTCCGCTCGATGGGCGACGACACGGCCCCCGCCGGCCTGCTCGCCGATGTCGCCGACGCCCTGGAGCGGGAGATGCTCGTCGGGCTGCAGGAAGAGGGCACCGCCGTCTCGTCCAGGCCGCCCAAGTCCGTTGTTGCTGGCAAGATCGGCCCCAGCGGCGGCGCCCGCAAGACAAGCGTCCCGCTCGCCAACGGGCTGTGGCAGGACCGCTTCGGGCGGCGGCTGGCGATGGCCGCGGGGCTGCTGCTGGTCGTCGGCGGGGCGGGCACCCTGGGTGTGTTGCTCTGGCCGGACCGCTCGACCACGCTGGCGCCCACGCACTCGGTCTTCGACGGGCAGATCGCGATGGACGAGCGGCGCGGGACGGGGGAGACGGTCGAGGCGGAGCCTCGGCCGACGCATTCGCTGCCGCTCGGCGCCGAGTCCGACCCGGTCCGCATCGCAGAAGCCCCCGAGCCCAAGCCGATTGCAGAAACACTCGAATCGTCCCGGCAAGCCGAGCGTCCGCTCGTTCGGATCGCCGAGTCCCCGCCCACGCCGAGCGGGCGCCCGGTCGACACGACACGGGCTGCGCAGCTCGCCGCCGAGGGGCGGCTGCTGGTGCGCGTTCGATCCGTCGACCTCGGCGAGATGCTCGCGGGGTTTGACCGGTTGGGCACGCAGCGCCGCGTGGATGTCGTCCCGCGGGATGTGATCGCGGGCGACATCGAGCGGCTGACAGTCGCGCTGCAGGAGGAGCGTCGCCGCATGGGCGTCGTGGCGCAGGCGACAGATCCGCAGAGGGAGCGTTCATCCGACACGCGGAACAGGCCCTCGCACGCGGGCGAGGCCGAGCCGCGCGTGCTCGCCGAGCAGGTGCGCGTCATCGAAGTGGCGCCCGACGGGAGAGAGTTGGCCCTGCTGCGCTCGCGCCTCCTGGGCGAGCGGGCTCTGCTTGTCGAGTTTTTCGCTACCGACGAGCCGATGCCCGTCGGCACGCCGCCGAACATCGAGGATCTGCTCTGGTGGACGCTCCCGCCCGATCGCTGGACGCCCCGCGTCCGCGTGCCGGTGCTGATCGAAGGTTCGGACTGAATCCGTTCGGCGTCCGCTACCATTTGCAGAATTCAAGATCGTCTTCGCCGCAATACGCTTTCGTACTTTTGCGCACGAATCGTGTTGATCCCGACTCCGCTTGTTGTGTATTGTCGTTATCTCGGCGGGGGGGCCGCGAGTTCCAAGTGTTTGCGCGGAGAGAGTCACACTTGGCAAAAGGAGATCGCAAATGCAGATCCGATTCCGAAACCGTTGCACCCTCGCTCTGGCCGCCGTTACGGCGGCCGGGGCTGTCGGCGGCGCGTCCGCCCAGCCCATCACCTCCGAGCTGACGGTCCTCGACGACTTCTCGGTAACGACCATCTCCCGCTCGCTCTTCGGCGGCGGGACCAGCCGTTCGTTCCTGACCAACCAGGCGAGGTACCAGGTCAACGGGGACGCGCTGACCACCAGCCAGCCCGCGGGCATCAACTCCGTCTTTGACATCGACGGCTCGACGCTGCAGCCCCCCGGCGGCGCCGTCTCGGTCGACGAGATCGTCGTCAACCTCACCGCCGCGTCTCGCATCAGCACAGGCTCGGGCGGCGTGCAGACCGCCGGCAACATCCTGATCTTCTTCACCACCGACAACGCCGACCTGAACACCAAGGAGTTCGACACCGGCGGCGGCACCGACGCCACCGGCCTCACCGGCCAGTACACCGACCTGACGCTCGTCTCCACGGGCTTCCAGGAAGCCGGCGTCTATGACTTCTCGCGCACGCTCGATCTCTCCGGCGTCGCCGGCGACATCCTCGACGCGA
>REET01000073.1 GCA_007694925.1 Phycisphaerales bacterium
CTTCGACGGTGACGATGCCCTGGTTGTTGAAGATCCTGCGCCAGTCTGTCTCGCCCGCGCCCCTTCGGACGATCGAGCCGGTCGGCAGGTTGGTGAAGGTGTTGACGGCGACCTGTCCGTCGGTACTGATCTCGAAGGTGCCGGCGTTGAAGACCTGGGGTGTGTCGGAGAAAGCGATTCTTCCTTCGGTCAGCCGCATCTCGCCGAGGTTGTGGAATGTGAGGCTGTTGCGGAAGGTTTTGGCGCCCGCGCCGCTGAGCACGACGACGGCGTCTTCGTTGATGGTGATCCCGCCCGAGCCGCCGAGGCTGCCGGCCCGCCAGTCGAGGCGTTCGGTGACGAAGAGGGCGCCGTTGGAAAGTATCGCGGCGTTGCCGCCGGCCGCGTCGATGCGTGCGATATCGACCGTGGTCTGGGCGCTGATCACGAGCGTGGCGTCTAAGACCCTGAGGAGGCCGTCGCCGAGGAACTGGGCGCTTTCGAGCACGCTGTTGGTGTGCTGCCGGAGTTCGAGGACGGCGTTCTCGGCGATGTCGTAAAGCCCGGAGGTCTGGCTGGAGTCCGTGCGGAGCTCGAGAACGCCCGTTTCGATGGTGACGGCGCCTGCGTTGTCGAAGCCTCTGACCTCCACCACGCCCGCGGCGTTGACGGTGACGATGCCCTGCGGCTCGTTGACGAAACGGACGCCGCCGCTGATGCCGGTGGTCGCGCCCGATGTCTGGACGAACGACCAGTGGCCCTCGTTTCGCACGACGCCACCGGGGCCAAAGTTCCTGCCGATCGTGTTGTCCTCGACAGTCGCGTGGCCGCGGTTGACAAGGTCGCGCGATCCGTTGAGTCGGACCTGCCCGTCGGCGCTGATGAGTGCCTCGGCGCCTTCACCGATGATAAGCGAGCCGGAGCCTTGGATGCCGCCGCCCGACCAGTCGAAGCGGTCGAGCACGCGCGTGGTGTCGTTCGCGGCGAAGTTGCCCGACTGGATCTCGAGCCAGGGGATGTCGAGCTCCAAGCCATTCTCAATGGTGGTTGTGTTGGCGCCGATGCCGGCGAGGCGCAGCCTCCCCTCGCCCTGCACGGAAAAGCCTTGAGCGAGCAGGCGCGAGCCGGTGATGGTCAGGGTCGCGTCCTGGTCGAGCGTGTAGGCGCCGGTGTCGATCCCGCTGGGACCGTTGAAGCCAGCGACGATCAGCTCGCCGTCGAACATCCAGACCTCGCCCTGGTTCTGGAAGTTTGATGTGCTGAGCCTGCCCGCCCCGGGCGCCGCTCTGGTGATCAGCGCGCCGGGGTGGTTGATGAGCTGGCCGGCGAAGAGGATCGTCTCGGTGAGCGGGCTGGTCGAGCCGATGCTGTCGAGCTGCATCACGCCGAAGTTTTGGACCTTGTTGTCTGAGGAGCCGCAGGTGATCCGGCCGCTAACGAAGTGCAGAAAGCCGAAGTTGTGCAGCTCGCGTTGTGCCGGCGCGTTGGACACAAATCCGAGCGTGACCGAGCCGGTCGAGTCGATCACGCCGACTGCGAGCGGCGAGACCACCGTCGCGCCGACCCCCTGCATCGTGCCGCCGGTCCAGACGAGCGACTCCATGATCGTCAGGTCCGAGCCCGTGATCAGGCCGCCGTTGAAGATCAGCGTGCCGATGGTGGTGTTGTCGATGTGGACGGTACCGCCATTGATGACGGCGGTGTCTTCAGCGCCGGGCACGCAGTCGCCGTCGCCGCAACTGAGCCACATCGAGGGATCGCTCCAATGCCCGATTCCGCCTCTCCATGTGCAGTTCAGGGGCGGATCGCAATCGTTCGCCCGCGCAGAGGCGGCCGAGATGACGAGCACAACACAGACCAGAAGGCGGCTTGCATTGTTCCATGGGTTGCGGGACATGGGTTTCCTGTCGGTGTTGGGTGTTTGCGGCCCGCGCGATGCGCTCTCTCGCGGCCGCTCATGCGTTCGCAAGTCGCCAGTATGGCCGAGCGCGATCCTCGCGTCAACAAAGAATCGTCGGACAAGCGGACGCTTGCCAGAGCGCCCGACCATGCATATTCCGCACAAAACACAAGCCCGTCCGGAGACGGGCTTGTGTGCTCTTTCGAACTGTGGCGCGGCTCAAGGGCCGCGGCGGCCGGCGCTGCTTTAGCAGCCGGCGGCGAAGAGGCTCAGATAGGCAAAGAAGTCGTCGGCATCGATCACGCCGTCGCCGTTGATGTCCGCGATGGGATCTGCGGCGGCGAAGAGGGTGAGGAAGAGGAAGAAGTCGTCGGCGTCGACCACACCGTCGCCGTTGAGGTCTGCGACACAGATGTCGGCGCAGCCGTTCTCGAAGACGGGTGTGTTGTCGGCGCTGAAGGAGCTGATGGCGTGTGTGGCTTCGAGGCGTCCGTTGCCGTTGAGGTCGCCGAGGTCGACCTTGCGGGGCAGGCCGGTGGAGATGGCGAGGCCTTCGCGGAAGGTGCGGTCGCCGTTGGAGAGCAGGACGCCGAGGGCGCCGGAGCCGGCGGTGGTCAGCGTGCCGACGGCGATGTCGTCGACGCCGTCGCCGTCGATGTCGCCCACAGCGAGTTCGAGGGCGAAGTTCGTGCCGGTGATGGCGACGTTCTGGGCGGGAGTGAATCCGCCCGCGCCGTCGCCGTAGAAGATCGCGACGCCGCCGCCGCCGCCGCCGGTGACGACGACATCGAGGTTTCCGTCGTTATCGAAGTCTCCGACGCCGAGGTCTTCGGGCCCGTGGAGGAGGGGCATGTCGCCGCCGCTGACGAAGGTGCCGTTCGGCTGCTGGAACCAGACGGTGACCGAGGGGGGCGAGGTCTGCGAGTTTGCGATGGCGATGTCGATGCGGCCGTTGTTGTTGAAGTCGCCTGCGCGGGCGGCGGTCGGGCGGAGGGAGAAGAGGAACTCGGCGTTGCCCAGGTTGAAGTTGCCCATTCCGTCGTTGTAGGCGATGAGGACGGTGGCGCCGCCGGTGTCGGTGGCGATGATGTCGAGGTGGCCGTTGCCGTTGACATCGGCGATGTCGAGGTCGTTGATGCCCTCGCCGGGGCCTGTGTCGTAGAAGACGACGGGGTCGGCGAAGGTGCCGTCGCCGTTGTTGCGGATGAACTCGACGCCCTGGGTGCCGGCGACGATGTCCTTGAAGCCGTTGCCTGTGAGGTCACCGCCGGCGATGGAGCGGGGCCCGCCGCGTGTGAAGGAGGGGTTGGCCGAGCCCTCGACGCCGACGAGGAATGGCGTGCCGAAGCCGCCGTTCCCGTCGCCGGGGTAGACGGCGATGCCGGCGCGGTCCGGCGCGACATCGAAGATCAGCTTGCCCTGGCCGACGAGCAGGTCGAGGTGACCGTTGCCGGTGACATCGAGGAAGCGTGCGCCGGTGCTGGTGCCGTGCCCGCTGCCGTTGTTGAGGACGGTGGGGGGCGTGACAAAGGCGTTTGCGGCGTCGCACTGTGCCGAGGCTGCGCCGGCGAGTGCTGCGATGGATCCCGCGGCGAGAGTCGCCGCACACTTGTTGCTTCTGTTCATCAGTCGAACCTCCGTGTTTGAGCGCCGTCGCGGCTGCGTCCGTCGCTCGCCCCGCCGCAGCGGGGAATTGTTTGCCGATCAACGACACGGAAGGTTCGCCCGTGGAAAAGGCGCCGTGTCGTCCCCGCACGAAGGGAAACCCCGGCGCGCCGGTGAGGGCGTGCCGGGGTGAGGGAAGTCGGATCAGGCGCGACGCCTGCGGGTCGCGACCAGGCCGCCCAGGCCCAGGAGCGCCAGAGCGCCCGGGGCGGGGACGACGATCATGTCCAGGACCAGACGGTCGAGGGCCAAGGCGCCGACATCGCCGCCGGAAGCGACGATGCTGAACTGCCCGCGGAGGCCGGTGCCGGTGGCGAGCTGGTCGATCTGCGGGCCGAGGCTGATGGTGATGCGCTGGGTGGCGTCGGCGGCGAGCACGATGTCGGCGCCGGAGAACCAGGTGATGTTCGCCGAGACGAAGGTGATGTCGTTGCTGACGGTGCGGATGCCGTTGTTGGTGCCGAAGGTGGTGGCGCCCAGGTCAAAGGTCAGCGTGTCGAGTGTGTCGACCGAGGGGCTGAACGGGTCGAAGTCCAGGCCCGGCGCGAGGAAGGTGCTCGCGGCGGAGACCTCGACGCGGATGGTGAAGGTGCCGTCGCCGTTGGCGAACTGCGACTCGTTGAGCTGGTAGCTGACGGGATCGCCGACATTGCCGCCGATGAAGTTGGTCGGCTGCCCGCTCATGGTGGTGGCGTTGCCGTCGAACTGGGTGGTGGTGTTCGCCCAGGGGGACGCGAAGATGAACCCGCCGTCGCCGGAACCGAAGAACAGGGCGTTGTACGACTCGCCGACATTGACGACCTGGGCCCCGGCGGCGCCCGCCAGAGCGCCCAAAGCGCACGCCGACACAACAAGCTTGCTACGAACCATGTCGATCTCTCCTACACCGAATGTCTCTCTCGCGCCGGTCACACGC